>NZ_QFPF01000023.1 GCF_003248605.1 Microbacterium sp. | reverse complement strand
CGTCGCCGCGTTCGGCCGCGGCGAGTGCTTCGTGGAGAAATACCTCGACAAGCCCCGCCACGTCGAGACGCAGTGTCTCGCGGATTCCGCGGGCAACGTCGTGGTGGTCTCCACCCGCGACTGCTCCCTCCAGCGCCGGCACCAGAAGCTCGTCGAGGAGGCGCCGGCGCCCTTCCTCACGGAAGAGCAGACACGCGTCCTGTACGACGCGTCGAAGGCGATCCTCCGCGAGGTCGGCTATGTCGGTGCGGGCACATGCGAGTTCCTCATCGGCGCCGACGGCACCATCTCCTTCCTCGAGGTGAACACCCGCCTGCAGGTCGAGCACCCCGTCTCCGAAGAGGTCACGGGCATCGACCTCGTGCGGGAGCAGTTCCGCCTCGCCGCCGGCGGGCTGCTCGAGTACGGCGACCCGGAGGTGACGGGCCACTCGATCGAGTTCCGCATCAACGGCGAAGACCCCGGCCGCGGTTTCCTGCCTCAGCCCGGACCCATCCACGTCTTCAAGACCTTCGGTGGCCCCGGCATCCGTCTCGACTCCGGGGTGACCGCGGGCGACACCGTCGGCGGCGCGTTCGACTCCCTCCTGGCCAAGATCATCGTCACGGGACGCGATCGCGAACAGGCCCTCAGCCGCGCCCGACGCGCGCTCGACGAGTTCGAGGTCGCGGGGCTGCCCACCGTGCTGCCCTTCCACCGCAAGGTCGTGCGCGACCCCGCCTTCACGGCGGAAGACGGTCGGTTCGGCGTGTTCACGCGGTGGATCGAGACCGAATTCGACAACGACATCCCGCCGTGGGACGGCGAACTCGGCGACCCCGCCCCGGCGCCCGCGCGACACACCGTCGTGGTCGAGGTCGCCGGCAAGCGGCTCGAGGTCAGCCTTCCCGACCGCATCGTCGCACCCGCCGGGGTCGCCGGGCGCCCCGCCGCCGTTCCCCCCTCACGCCGCAACCACTCCACGTCGGTCGTCGCCGGCGCGTCAGGTGACGCCGTCAAGGCCCCCATGCAGGCGACGATCGTCAAGTTCGCCGTCGCCGAGGGTCAGCAGGTCGTCAAGGGCGACCTCGTGGTCGTGCTCGAGGCGATGAAGATGGAGCAGCCGCTCCAGGCGCACAAGGACGGCACGATCGGCGGGATCGACGGCTCCCCCGGCGCGACGGTGTCGGCCGGCCACGCCCTGCTCACGATCTCCTAGCCTGCACGCGCCCAGGCCCAGGCCCAGGCGCACGACCTCGCGGCGGAGTCCCCCCGCGCATGGGCGTGTCCCCATTTCTGTCGCCTGGGCGCAGCCAGGCCGACATAAATCGGGACATCCACAGGCACCGCAGCGACGAGCGTTGATCAGGCGTCATGGCCGCGCGCCCGGGCGCAAGCGGGTGCCTCGGGCGGATGCTGTCGTGCAGGTGCAGTCGCGCGACCTCAGTACTGCTCGTGGTCGCGGTCGACGATGTGCATCGCACGCGCAGCGTCGGTGATGCTGCCGGTGAGCGACGGATACACCGTGAACGCGCGGGAGAGTTGGTCGACGCTCAGACGGCGGTCCACGGCGACGGCGATCGGGTAGATCAGCTCGGACGCCTTCGGCCCGACGATCACGCCGCCGATCACGGTGCCCGACCCGCGGCGGGCGAGCAGTTTGACGAAGCCGTCCTTGATGCCCATCATCTTCGCGCGGGGATTCGACGCCAGCGGCAGCTTGTGCACGACTCCCTCGATCCGCCCCTCGATGACGTCCTGCTCCGACCAGCCGACGGTCGCGATCTCGGGCGCCGTGAAGATGTTCGCGGCGATGCGGCGGCGTTCGACGGGGATGACGACGTCCCCCATCGCGTGGAACACGGCCGTACGCCCCTGCATCGAGGCGACCGAAGCGAGCGGGACGAAGGTCGTGCAGTCGCCCGCCGCATAGATGTTGGGCACCGACGTGCGCGCGACGCGGTTGACGCGGATGTGACCGGAGTCGGTCATCTGCACACCCGCCTCCGCGAGGCCGATGCCGGCGGTGTTGGGGACCGAGCCGACCGCCATGAGGCAGTGGCTGCCCTCGATCGTGCGGCCGTCCGCGAGCGAGACCACGACACCGTCGCCGTCCCGGACGACGGACTCGGCCCGCGCCTTGGACAGCAGGGTCATGCCACCGCGCTTGAAGACCTTCTCGAGCACGGCGGCGGCGTCGGCGTCCTCGCCGGGCAGCACCTGATCGCGGGAGGAGACCAGCGTGACCTTGGCCCCGAGGTTCATGTAGGCCGAAGCGAACTCGGCCCCCGTGACACCCGAGCCCACGACGATCAGGTGCTCGGGCAGCGCCGGCATGTCGTAGAGCTGGGTCCAGGTCAGGATGCGCTCGCCGTCGGGCTTGGCGCTGGGCAGCTCGCGCGGCGACGCCCCCACCGTGACGACGAACGTGTCGGCCTCGATCCGGTCGAAGTCCGTGCCGCCCGCGCCAGTGGATACCACGACAGCATCCGTGCCTTCGAGCCGTCCGTGGCCGGAGATGATGCGCACGCCCGCTGCGGCGAGCGAGGCGCGCATGTCTTCGGACTGCTGACGCGCGAGGGCGAGCAGGCGCTTGTTGATCGTCGCCAGGTTGATCGCGACCTCGGGCCGGCTGGGCTTGCCGTCGGACCCGCGCGCGAAGAACTGCACGCCGAGGTCGGTCGCCTCCGAGATCGCCGATGCGGCGTCGGCGGTGGCGATGAGGGTCTTCGACGGCACCACGTCGGTGATGACCGCCGAACCGCCCACGCCCGCCCGCTCGATGAGCGTCACCTCGGCTCCCAGCTGGGCGCCGGCCAGCGCGGCTTCGTATCCGCCGGGCCCCCCGCCGATGATCGCGATCCGTTGTGTGCGCTCGAACTCACCCGGCATGATCCCCATTCTGTCACCCGGACGCGCACACGCGCGGCGCGGCCGTCTGGCCCGCGCGCCCCGCGCTTTCTAAAGTGGGGACATGTCATCGCACACCACACACCCGCTCGACGATCCCGCCACCGACCCCTTCGAGGTCGCGGCGCAGGCAGCGGACGACATCGCGCGCCTCACGGGCGTCGCGCAGCACGACATCGCCCTGACCCTCGGATCGGGCTGGGGCAAGTCCGCCGAGCTGCTCGGCGAGCAGGTCGCGGCCTTTCCCGCCACCGAGGTCACGGGATTCAGCAAGCCCGCCCTCGAAGGCCATGTGGGCACACTTCGCAGTGTGACCACCCCCAAGGGCAAGCACGTGCTGGTGATCGGCGCCCGCACGCACTACTACGAGGGCCACGGGGTGCGGCGGGTGGTGCACAGCGTGCGCACGGCCGCGGCGACGGGTGCGCGCACGATGGTGCTCACCAACGGCGCGGGCGGCATCAAGCCCGCCTGGAAGCCCGGGCAGCCCGTGCTCATCAGCGATCACATCAACCTCACCTCGGCGTCGCCGCTCGAGGGCGCGACGTTCATCGACCTGACCGATCTGTACTCCCTGCGCCTGCGTGACCTCGCGCGCACGATCGATCCCACGCTCGACGAGGGCGTCTACTGCCAGTTCCGCGGGCCGCAGTACGAGACCCCCGCAGAGGTGCGCATGGCCAAGACCATCGGCGGTCACATCGTGGGCATGTCCACCGCCCTCGAGGCGATCGCGGCCCGCCAGGCCGGTATGGAGGTGCTGGGCTTCTCGCTCATCACGAACATGGCCGCCGGCATCCAGACCACGCCCCTCAGTCACCAGGAGGTGATCGAGGCCGGACGCGAGGCCGAGCCGGTCATCTCCTCGCTCCTGGCCCGCGTGATCGGGGCGCTGTGAACGACGTGGATGCCGGGGCCCCGGCATCCCGCGCCTCTTCGGGTGACGTGATCGCACAGGCGCGGGCCTGGCTCGCGCAGGATCCCGACCCGCAGACGCGCGCCGAGCTCGAGGACCTGCTCGCGCGGGCGGAGGGGGACGAGGGGGCGCGCGCGGATCTGGCGGATCGATTCGGCTCGCGCCTCGCGTTCGGCACCGCCGGACTGCGCGGCGAACTCGGAGCCGGTCCCAACCGCATGAACAGGGTGCTCGTCGCGCAGGCGGCCGCGGGTTTTGCGTCCTATCTGCGCGAGCGGGCGGACGAAGGCGTCACACCGAGTGTCGTGATCGGGTACGACGGCCGGCGCAACTCCGACGTCTTCGCGCGGGACTCCGCCGAGGTCTTCGCGGGGGCGGGCCTGCGCGCCATCCTGCTGCCCCGACTGCTGCCGACGCCGGTACTCGCGTTCGCCGTGCGTCACCTCGGCGCCGACGCGGGGGTCATGGTGACCGCCAGCCACAACCCACCGGACGACAACGGGTACAAGGTGTATCTCGGCGGCGCCGACGAGGGCGCCCAAATCGTGTCGCCCGCCGACGCGCAGATCTCGGCGCACATCGTGCGGGTGGCGGCGGAGATTCCGGTGTCGCGGCTGCCGCGGTCGCTCGGCTACGAGAGTGCGCCCGAGTCGGTCGTCGACGCCTACGTCGCGGCGACGGCGGCGGTCTCGCCCGCGCCCGAGACCGCCGCGGGCATGCGCTGGGTGTACACCGCGATGCACGGTGTGGGATGGGACACGCTGGCGCGGATCCTCGCGTCGGCGAGCTATCCGGAGCCCGTTCTCGTCGAGCGGCAGATCGAGCCCGACCCGGCTTTTCCGACCGTGGCGTTCCCTAACCCCGAGGAGCCCGGCGCGATGGACCTCGCCTACGAGGCGGCGCGTGCGGCGGACGCCGAGTTCGTGGTTGCGAACGACCCCGACGCGGACCGGCTCGCTGTCGCCGTGCCCGCGGACGTCGAGGGAGGCTGGCGCGCGCTGTCGGGCAACGAAGTGGGGCTGCTGCTCGGGTGGCGGGCGGCTCGCCTGGCCCGCGAGGCGGGAGCGGTGCCCGGCGCGTCGCTGGCCTGCTCGCTCGTGTCCTCGCCCGGGCTGCGCGCGATCGCCGGGCACTACGGCCTGGACTTTCACGAGACGCTGACCGGGTTCAAGTGGATCTCGCGCGCGCCCGGGCTGATCTACGGGTTCGAGGAGGCCCTCGGGTATCTCGTGAACCCCGGCACCGTGCGCGACAAGGACGGACTCTCGGCGACCGTCGCCCTGCTCGGCCTTGCCGCGGAGGCGCGGGGGCGTGGGTCGTCGCTCGCGGGACTCGTCGACGAGCTGACCGCCCAGTTCGGTCACTTCGCCAGCGGTCAGGTCTCGGTGCGGGTCGAGGACGTGCGCGTCATCGCCGACATCATGGCGAGGCTGCGTCGGCAGCCCCCCGCCGAACTCGCGGGAGTTCACGTCACGCGCATCGACGATCTGCTGCGCGGCGACGGCGACCTGCCGCGCGGCGACGTACTGCGGGTGTGGCTCGACGACGGATCACGCGTGATCGTGCGCCCGAGCGGTACCGAGCCCAAGCTCAAGGTCTACCTCGATGTGCGTGGCGACACAGCCGAGGATGCCCGGTCGCGCATCGCGGCGCTGGACGCCGCGGCGCGCGCCCTCGTCGGCTGACTCGGGGCGCCTTCCGCGTCCCGCCCCGCGTTTGGGGTGTCGGTGCTCTGCGTCGGGGCGGTCGGTGCTCTGCGTTGGGGCGTCGGTGCTCTGCGTTGGGGCGGTCGGTGCTCTGCGTCGGGGCGTCGGTGCTCTGCGTTGGGGCTTCGGTGCTCTGCGTTGGGGCGTCGAAATCACCGTGGGGCGCGCTGCAGCACGCCCCAACGTCGCGCTGACGCCCCAACGCGCGAAGCCGGGCGGCCCCGACCCACGTCGGG
Source organism: Microbacterium sp. (assembly GCF_003248605.1). Classification (GTDB taxonomy): domain Bacteria; phylum Actinomycetota; class Actinomycetes; order Actinomycetales; family Microbacteriaceae; genus Microbacterium. The sequence continues at coordinate 25,838 of NZ_QFPF01000023.1, read as the reverse complement.
GCGTCGAAATCACCGTGGGGCGCGCTGCAGCACGCCCCAACGTCGCGCTGACGCCCCAACGCGCCAGGCGCCGCTCCTCCCCAGCTGCAGTGCGCGACGACGAGTCCCCGGATGCTGCACGACGGCGACCGCGCGACGTGCAGCATCCCGCACCCTCGATTCATGACCGATGCCTTCGCCATCCCGCTCGCGACGAATCGAACCCTCGCGAGGGCGGGGCTGACGGATCGGCAGATCAAACGTCACGTCGAGACGGGAACGATCACGCGGGTGCGGCGGGGAATCTATGTCTCGAGCGCCGATGCCGTCGCGCTCACACCCGAGCAGTGGCGCATCCTGCGCGCTCGGGCTTGGCACGCAGCATCGGATGAGCCGCCCGTGTTCTCGCACTCCACGGCCGCGGCCGTGCACGGACTACCCGTGTTCCGATCCCGCGACGAGCGCACGCACGTCATCGCACCGAATCCTCGCGATCATCTGGCAGCCGATATCAGTCGTCATCGAGGCACGACCGATGCGGGGGTGATCGAGGTCCGTGGTCTGCTGATCACCGACCTCGCGCGCACCATGTCGAGCGTCGCACGATTCGACGCGCCGGAGGCGGCGGTCGCCGTCGCCGACGCGGCGCTGCGCTCGGCAAGAAGAGAGGATCAGGCGGCGGTCGACCGGCTGCGCCGCGACGCGCTGGACTGGCTGACGCCGCGCACCCCCGGCGCCGCCCGGGCGACGGAGCTGATCACGTTCGCAGACCCGCGCGCCGACCGACCGGGAGAGAGCATCAGCAGGCTCTACCTGCACCGGCTGGGTTTCGCGGCGCCGCGCCTGCAGGTCGAGGTACCCGGACCGGATAGCACCCGCTACTTCGTCGATTTCGGTCTGGACGACATCCTCGCCTTCGGCGAGTTCGACGGCGAAGCGAAGTACTCCGACCCCCTCTTCCTCGCCGGCCGCACGCCCCAGCAGGCCCTGCTCGATGAGAAGCGCCGCGAGGACTGGATCCGAGGCACGACCGGCTGGCGGATTCTGCGCTGGGAGATGACTCACCTCGCCTCGGTTCGAACGCTGGCGGCCCGGCTCGCGGCATTCGGCGTGGCGGTGCCGCGACCCTGACGACGCAGGGCCCGTTGGAGCCGGTGGGGCGTCGGCGCTGCGTTGGGGCGCGGAACTCCACGCCTTCACGTGATTTTGACGCCCCAACGAGCCGAGGCTGCTGCGCACACCGATCGTCCGCGCAGGCCTCGATACGATCGATGGATGCTGCTCGCCGATCCGCTGCCCCTCGACGGAACGCACGTGCGGCTCGAGCCGCTCGCCGATATCCACACCACCGATCTCCAGGACGCGGCTCGAGAATTCGGCGACGCGCGTCCGTGGTACACGTCGGTTCCCGACTCCGCCGCCGTCGAAGGCGAGATCGCGCGCCGCCAGGGCGAGCATGCCGCGCGGCGCATGAACCCGTGGGCTGTCGTGGCGACAGCATCCGGCCGTGCCGTCGGCATGACGACGTTCTGCAACATCGACGAGCGCAACCGTCGTGTCGAGATCGGCTACACGTGGCTCGCGCCGTCGGTGCAGCGCACGGCGGTGAACACCGAGGCGAAGCTGCTCCTGCTCGGTCATGCTTTCGAGGGCTGCGAGGCGATCGCGGTGGAGTTTCGCACCCACTGGCACAATCGGCAATCGCGCGCAGCGATCGAGCGGCTCGGCGCGAAACAGGATGGGGTCCTGCGCAACCACAGCGTCATGCCCGATGGCACGCTGCGCGACACGGTCGTGTACTCGATCCTGCCGCACGAGTGGCCGGCCGTGCGCGCCGGACTGCGCGCGCGGCTCGCACGGCGCTGAGCGCAGGCGCAACCCGGCCCTTGCGCCACCACGTTGGGGCGTCAGAACCCCCGGGACGCACCTCGACCACCACGTTGGGGCGTCAGAGTCCCCGGGACGCACCTCGACCACCACGTTGGGGCGTCAGAATCCCCGTGGGGCGCGCTGCGCCACGCCCCAACGTGATTCTGACGCCCCAACGCCGAGATGGAGACCGAGGCCGAGGCAGCAGGCCGCGGCGCGCAGGCCAACGTCAGGCCGGGTCGAGCAGCGCGGAGATGCGGTCGAGCAGCGCATCGGCGCCGGGGCCCTGCACCGCCACGACGACGCTCTCGCCGGGATCGACCCCGAGCGTCATCACGCCCAGGATGCTGGCGGCATCGACCGGTGCGCGCCCGTGCGCGCGCACCTCGACGGAACCCGGGTGCTCGTGGGCCAGACGCACGAGCTCGGCCGCGGGCCGGGCGTGCAGCCCCTCGGGGACGGAGACGGTGATCACCCGTTCGGCCACGTCTGTCCCCCATCGCGTCGCAAGCCATCGCCCGTGCCATCGCCCAAAGCATCACCGACAGCATCGCCCGAGCCATTGCCGGTGGGACCACTGTAGGCGGTCGGCGCGGGGTCAGCCGTCGATGACCGCCACCAGCTCGTCGAGGAATCCGGCGAAGTCCGCACCGCGGCGCACGATGCGCTGCACGCTGTCGCGCTCGGAGAAGACCTCCACCAGCTGCTCGAACACCGTCTGGAAAGCCTCCCGGTCATCCTCGCTGAAGGCGACCAGCGCGACGACCTGCACCCGGTTCTCACCCCAGGGCACCGACTGCTCGGACACGGCGATCGCGATCGCGGTGCGCGAGGCGGTCATCGTCAGCGCGTGCGGCACGGCCAGGGCGTCCGTGAACGCGGTCGACGAGAGTCGTTCGCGCTCGACGGCGCGGTCGATGTAGTCCTCATCGATCACACCCGACGCCCGCAGCAGCGCACCGAGCCGACGGATCACCGTCTCCTCGTCGTCTCCGGGGTCGAGGCCCCGCACGAACGCCGACGCGTCGAAGTACTGCTCGAGCTCGGCGCGCAGCCGCGCGAGTCGCCGCCCGCGGCGCACCCGGGCGGCGGCCGCACCGACCCTCGCCGCATCCGACTCGGTGAGGAAGGGCTGCACGAGCACGATGCGATCGGATGCCCTCGGCGGGGCGATCGTCGTCAGCACGAGGTCCGTCGAGATCGTCGCCCAGTCGGGATCGGCGCGCGTCTCGACGGTCACGACCTCGATCGCCTGGCCGAGCGAGCGGTCGACGCTGGAGCGCAGCAGCTCGTGCAGCTCGTAGTACCCGGGGCACACGATCGTCGCGGTGACGATCGTGTCGGCGCGGCGGCTGCGCTCGAGCCTTCCGCCCACGTGCATCGCGATGTAGGCGAGCTCGTCGTCCTGCAGATCGAGCCCGAGCAGGTCGTGCAGCTGCACCGCGAGGAAGACCGCGACCTCGAAGATCATCGGGTAGGTCGACTTGATCGAGCGTGTCAGCGGGTTGCGCGACCACGCGCCCACCCTCGCGCGATGCCGCAGGTTCTGCACGTGCAGCGCAAGACGCAGCACGAAGTCCTCGTGATCGAGGTCGACGGCGAACTCCCGGGCCGCGCGGCGCACCGCCTCCCGCACCGCCTGTTCGAGGTCGGGATCCAGGCGCACCCGCGGATCGGCGCCCGCCTCGTCGACGGGGGCGACGACGCGCGTGAGCAGCAGCGTCGCGAGGTGGCGCGTGTCGGCGGGGCCGAGCTCGACATCCATGTGCCGCAGCGCGAGCCGTCCGACGACCTCGGCCACGCCCGAGTCCGGGATCCGGCGCGCGTCGTCGTCTTCGATGACACGATGCCTGCGGGTGCGGTCCACGGCGATCGCGACGTGCAGCAGGACATCGGTGATGGCGTACTCGTTGACGTAGTACCCGAGCGGTGCCAGCTCGGCGACGAGGTCGGTCTTGAAGGCCCCGAGCGCGTCGGGGTCGACGTACTCGGCCCCGAGCGAGCGCCGCAACTGCGGCATGTCGAGGGCCCCGGCATCCATCTCGTCGTGCACGAGACGGCTGAGCAGACGTCGCTGCGCCTCCTCCGGACCCCGCAGGCGCAGCCGCGACGAAGAGCGCTCGAGCGCGAGCTCGGTGCCGGCGATGAGGCTGCGCACGCGCGCGACATCGCCCTCGAGCGTCGCGTCGCTGACGTAGAGCGCTGCGGCCGTCTCGTGGACATCGAGCCCGTCGTCGGCGTCGAGCAGCCTGCGGACGAGGGCGTGCAGCCGGTCGCGGGGCGTGCCCGCATCGAGGGCCGCGTCGCGCAGACCCGAGGCATGCGCGGGGTCGAGGCGATAGCCGAGCGGTCCCGATTCCACGGCGTCGACCCCGGTCAGGCGCGCGTTGATCGCCGTGACGTACGAACGGATGCTGCGCGGCGTCACCCCGACGGCATCCGCCAGCATCGCGGCGGTCACCCAGTCGCCGTCGCGGGCCAGCAGCGCGATGACCCGATCCTGTCGCGCCCTCGTCACGCGGAGCAGTCCCTTCCTCGGGCATCCCGTCCGCGGGACGCCCCCGCTAGTCAATCACGTCGCGCGGCGCACCCGCCGGGTCGCGGGCCGCCGAAGGCGCGCTCTTTCCGCCCCCGCGGAAGGCAGAGTGCCTTGTCGCCTCCCAGCGACCTCACAAGAATGGCACGGAAGGAGGTCGGATCGATGAGGATCCTTGTCGTGTGCGGCGCGGGTGCGTCCAGCACGTTCGTCGCGATGCGTCTGCGCCACGCCGCGGCACACAGCGGAATCGAGTTGAGCGCGCACGCCGGGACGACGGCATCCCTTCCGGTCGATCTCGACCAGGCCGACATCCTGCTGATCGGCCCGCACCTCGCACAGGATCTGCCGATGATCCGCCAGCAGGCGCAGCCCCGCGGCGTGCGCGTCGTCGTCCTTCCGGACGACGTCTTCGCCGACCTCGACGGCACCCGCACCCTCGCGCAGCTCATGCCCGAGCTCGAGCGCGCCGCCCCCGAACCATCCACCGAACGTTCCGCCTGATCGAGAGGAAAAATCATGGCTGAAATCACCCGCACCGTCCGCATCGGTTCGTCCCACGGACTGCACGCGCGTCCCGCGAAGATGTTCGCGCAGGCCGCGAAGGACGCGGGCTTTCCCGTGACGATCGCGAAGGACTCGGGCAAGCCGATCAACGCCGCGAGCATCCTCGGCGTCATCTCGCTCGGCGTCGAGCACGGCGACTACGTCACCCTCACCGCCGACACCGACGACGCGGCCGCGGGCGAGAAGGCACTCGACACCCTCGCCGAGCTGCTCACCACCGACCACGACGCCGCCTGATGATGGCCGAGCTTCGCGGAGTGGGCATCGGGCTGGGCGTGGCCCAGGGCCCCGTCGCCCGGATGGCCGAGCCGCTGCCCGCCCCGCCCGACACCCCCAGCGAACTGACCCCCGATGAGGAGACCGCCCGCGTGCGGGCCGCCGTCTCGGCCGTCGCACGCGAGCTCGAGGCGCGCGGCGAGACCGCCGGCGGCGCCGCCCAGGAGGTCCTCGAGGCGCAGGCCATGATGGCCGAGGACCCGACCCTCGAAGAGGAGCTCGACACCCGCATCGCGGCCGGCAAGACCGCCGAGTTCGCCGTGTACGACGCCTTCCACTCCTTCCGCACGCAGCTGGAGGCCGTCGGCGGCTATCTCGGCGAGCGCGCGGCCGACCTCGACGACGTCGCCCAGCGCGTGATCGCGCGGCTGCGGGGCGTTGCGGCTCCCGGCGTGCCCGACCCCGGGCATCCCTTCGTGCTCGTCGCCAAAGACCTGGCCCCCGCCGACACCGCGCTGTTGGATCTCGACAAGGTGCTCGCGCTCATCACGACCGAGGGCGGCCCCACCTCGCACACCGCGATCCTCGCGCGCGAGAAGTCGATCGTCGCCATCGTCGGCACCGCCGGAGCGAAGGACCTCGCCGACGGCGAGACGGTGATCGTGGATGCTGCCGCGCACACGGTCATCACCTCCCCCACCGCCGACGAGCTCAGCCGCGCGCAGACCCGCGCCCGGGCACGTGCCGAGGCGGCCTCGGCGCCGATCACCCCCGGCGCGCTGGCGGACGGCACCCCGGTGCCCCTGCTGGCGAACCTCGGATCGCCCGCGGGCGCCGCCGAAGCGGTCGAGCTGGGCGCCGAGGGCGTAGGGCTGTTCCGCACCGAGTTCCTCTTCCTCAGCCAGGGCAACGCCCCCACGGTCGCGCAGCAGAAGGCGTCGTACACCCAGATGCTGCAGGCCTTCCCGGGCAAGAAGGTCGTGGTGCGCGTGCTCGATGCCGGCGCCGACAAGCCCCTGCCCTTCCTCAACGACGCCCACGAGGAGAACCCGGCGCTCGGGCTGCGCGGGCTGCGCGCCCTCCGCGCGAGCGAGGACATCCTCCGCGAGCAGCTCACCGCTCTCGCAGAGGCGGATGCCGCCACCTCCGCCGATCTGTGGGTCATGGCGCCGATGGTGTCGACCGTCGAGGAGACGGAGTACTTCACGACCCTCGCGCGCGAGTTCGGCCTGAAGACGGCCGGCGTCATGGTCGAGGTGCCCTCGAGCGCCCTGCTCGCCGACCGCATCCTCGGCCACGCCGACTTCGCCTCGATCGGCACGAACGACCTCACGCAGTACACCCTGGCGGCGGACCGCCTGCTGGGCTCGGTCGCGTCGTTCCAGGACCCGTGGCACCCCGCCGTGCTGCGTCTGATCCGCGAGGTCGGCGGCGCCGGGGCCACCCTCGGCAAGCCGGTCGGCATCTGCGGCGAAGCGGCCGCCGACCCGCTGCTCGCGGTCGTGCTCGTCGGCCTCGGCGCGACGAGCCTGTCGATGGCCCCGACGGCGCTGGCGGATGTCCGCGCCACCCTGCTCACCCACTCCCTCGACGATGCCCGCCGCATCGCTGAGGCCGCCCTGGCCGCGAGCGACGCGGCCGACGCACGAACCGCGGCACAGCACGCCGCATCCGCACAGGCGTCCGCCACGGCCGCCGCCCACTAAAGAGAGAGACAGTCATGACAACGACGTCACCCCCCGCACGGAGCGGGGTCAACAAGGCGCGTGTCGGAGTCCAGCGCTTCGGCACGTTCCTCTCGGGCATGATCATGCCCAACATCGCCGCATTCATCGCGTGGGGATTCATCACCATGCTGTTCATCGCGGTGGGGTGGCTGGGCTGGTGGACGCCGGTCGCGCCGTTGCTGGGTGGCTTCGGCAACGCCGACGTCATCAACTGGCCCGGTGCGATGACGGCGCTCGCGCAGGATGCCGACGGCAACACGTTCCCGCAGTTCGTGGGTCTCGTCGGCCCGATGATCACGTACCTGCTCCCGCTGCTCATCGCGAACACCGCGGGCCGCATGGTCTACGGCGAGCGCGGTGGCGTTGTCGCAACGATCGCCGTCATGGGCGTCATCGTGGGCACGAACATCCCGATGTTCCTCGGCGCGATGATCATGGGCCCCTTCGCCGCGTACGTGACGAAGTGGATGGACAGGATCTGGGACGGCAAGATCAAGCCCGGATTCGAGATGCTGGTGAACAACTTCTCGGCGGGCATCCTCGGAATGCTGCTGGCGATCCTCGGATTCTTCATCTTCGGCCCGGCGATCCTGTGGTTCAGCGACATCCTGGGTGCCGCTGTGGCATGGCTCGTGAGCCTGAGTCTGCTGCCGTTCGTCTCGATCATCGTCGAGCCGGCCAAGGTGCTGTTCCTCAACAACGCGATCAACCACGGCGTCTTCACCCCGCTCGGCATCGAGCAGGCGACCGAGACGGGCAAGTCGATCCTGTTCCTGATCGAGGCCAACCCCGGCCCCGGCCTGGGCCTGCTGATGGCGTTCACGTTCTTCGGTGTGGGGGCGGCGAAGGCCTCGGCCCCCGGCGCCGCGGTCATCCAGTTCCTCGGCGGCATCCACGAGATCTACTTCCCGTACGCGCTCTCGAAGCCGATGACGATCCTCGCCCTCATCGCGGGTGGCGCGACCGGCGTCACGACCAACATGGTGCTGGGCGGGGGACTCGCCTTCCCGGCGGCCCCCGGCAGCATCATCGCGGTCACCGCCGCGGCCTCCAGCCCCGCCGCCGGCGGAATCACGAACCTGCTGGTCGTGTACTTGTCGGTGCTGCTCGCCGCGACCGTGACGTTCCTGATCACCGCGGTCATCCTCCGCGCCTCGCGCAAGCGCGACCTGCTGGCCGAGTCCGACACGTTCGGCGCGGCGATCGCGCAGACCGAGGCGAACAAGGGCAAGTCCTCGGCCGCGATGGATGCTCTGCGTGCCTCGTCCCCGGGCGACCGCGCGGCCGAGCGCGACGCCGACGCCGCCCTCGACAAGCTCGAGACCGAACGCGAGACCGGTGGCCGCGCCGACGGCGGCCTGCTCACCACGAAGCAGGTCAAGACAATCGTCTTCGCCTGCGACGCCGGGATGGGCTCGTCGGCCATGGGGGCGAGCGTGCTGCGCAACAAGATCAAGAAGGCGGGCATCGAGGATGTCACGGTCACCAACAAGGCGATCGCGAACCTGGATGCCTCGGCCGACCTGGTCATCACGCAGAACCAGCTCACCGACCGAGCGCGTCAGAAGACGCCGGGCGCCGTGCACGTGTCCGTCGACAACTTCATGAACTCGCCGAAGTACGACGAGGTCGTGGCACTCGTGCGTGATCAGCACCAGGATGGTGCGTAGGAACTGAGCGCGGTGGGGTCGGGCGGCGCGATGCCCCCGGCCCCACCGCCTCTGCTCCCGGTATCCGCAACAGAAAGGCATGTGACATGGCACGCGACGTCCTCTCCCTCGGACAGGTCCGCATCCACTCCGGTTCGGCGACCCGTGAGGAGGCGATGCGTGAGGCCGCCGACATCCTCGAGGCCGCCGGCGCCGTGACCTCCCGCTACTTCGACGCGATGCAGCAGCGCGAGGAGACCGTCTCGACCTACATGGGCAACGAGCTCGCGATCCCGCACGGCACAAACGAGACCAAGGACGCGATCCTCGACTCGGCCCTCTCGGTCGTGCGCTACGACGGCGGCGTCGACTGGGGCGGCGAGGCCGTGTCGTTCGTGATCGGCATCGCCGGCAAGGGCGACGAGCACCTCGACATCCTCTCCCAGATCGCGATCCTCTTCTCGGACGAGGACGAGGTCCAGCGACTGAAGGGCGCAGACAGCCCCGAGCAGCTCTTCGCCCAGCTCTCGTCGGTGAACCAGTCGTGAAGGCGGTCCACTTCGGCGCGGGCAACATCGGGCGCGGATTCGTCGGGCTGCTGCTGCACGAGGGCGGCTACGACCTCGTCTTCTCGGATGTCGCAGCCGGTCTCGTGGACGCGATCAACGCCGAAGACTCCTACACGGTCCACGAGGTGGGCGAGGGCGGCACCGACAGGGTCGTGACCGGCTTCCGCGCGCTCAACAGCGCCGAGGACCCGCAGGCGGTGATCGACGAGATCGCCGGGGCGAACGTCGTCACGACGGCCGTCGGACCCACCGTCCTGCCCTTCATCGCTCCGCTCATCGTGGCGGGCCTGGCCCTGCGCGACCCGTCCTCTCCCCCGCTGCAGGTGATGGCGTGCGAGAACGCCATCGGCGCCACCGACGTGCTGCGCGAGCACATCCGCGACCGCGCGGGCGATGCGTGGGATGCGATCTCCGCACGCGCCGTGTTCGCCAACACCGCGGTCGACCGGATCGTGCCGGCACCGCAGGACAATCCCGGCGTCGACGTCACCGTCGAGCCCTTCTTCGAATGGGCGATCGAGCGAGCCCCCTTCGGCGAGAACCCGCCCGCGATCCCCGGCGCGCACTTCGTCGACGATCTGACGCCGTACATCGAGCGCAAGCTGTTCACCGTCAACACGGGACACGCCACGACGGCCTACTTCGGCGCGCAGGCGGGTGTCGAGCGCATCTCCGACGCGCTCGCCGATGAGGGGATCGCGGCCCGGGTCGCCGCCGCTTTGGAAGAGACCTCGGCGCTGCTCGTGGCCAAGCACGAGCTGGACCCCGACGATCTCGGCGCCTATCGCCGCACGATCCTCGACCGCTTCCGCAATCCCGCACTGCCCGACACCGTGTGGCGGGTGGGCAGGCAGCCGCTGCGCAAGCTGTCTCGTCACGAGCGCTTCGTCGGCCCCGCGGCCGAGGCGATCGAGCGGCGGCTTCCGGTCGACGCCCTCGTGGACGCGATGGGAGCCGCGCTCCGTTTCGATGACCCCGAGGACGCGCAGTCGGTCGACCTGCAGCGCATGCTGCGGGAGCAGGACGCCGACGCGTTCACGGCCGCGGTCACGGGCCTTGACCCCCAGCATCCGCTCTATCCGCGGGTGCGCGCGCTCGTCGAGGCCCGGCAGAGCGAACTCGGCTGATTCGGGCGCCCGCGAGGCCGGGCGTTGCGAGGGTGCCGGAGTGGCGGATGCTGCCAGGTTCGGTTAGCCTCGCCTAAGTGTTCACTCAGACCCGCTCCCCGCACATCGCGCACGTGCCCATGCGCGCCACCGTCGCGCGCATCGAGACGCTGAGCCCGACGTTCCGACGGTTCACCCTGACGGGCCCCGAGATCTCGACCGTCGCCGACAACCGGCTCGATCAGCGCTTCAAGATCCTCTTCCCCGTGCCCGGGGTGGGACTGGATGCGATGCCTCCGGGCGATGACTGGTACCTGGCGTGGCGGCAGCTCGACAACTCCGTGCGCCCTGTCATGCGCACCTACACGGTCCGCGAAGTTCGACCCGAGGCGGCGGAGTTCGACGTCGACATCGCGCTGCACGGGCGTATCGGGCCCGCATCCGCCTGGGCGCTCGATGCACGCCCCGGCGACGAGCTCATCGTGTGCGTGCCCCACACGGGCTTCGAGGGAGATTTCCACGGCGGCGTCGACTGGCGCCCGCCCGCCGAGGCGCGCCGCATCCTGATCGCGGCCGACGAGACCGCGCTGCCCGCCGTCTCGGGCATCTTCGAGCGTCTGGGTCCCGAGGTGCGGGGCACGGCGATCGTCGAGGTGCCGCACCCGGAAGACGCGGCAGCGATCAGCGCGCCGCCCGAGGGCGTGCGGCTCATCGTCGTGGCCCGCGGCGCGGATCCCGTCGGCTCACGGCTCGTGCCCACCGTCCGCGAGGCCGCCGCCAGCCTCTTGAGCGCCGCACCCGGCGGCGGCGCACAGGAGATCGAGGACGTCGACATCGACCAGGTCATGCTCTGGGAGGTGCCCCACGATCTGGCGGGCAATCCGCTCGGGCACGCCCCCTTCTTCGCCTGGCTCGCGGGCGAGGCTTCGCCCATCAAGGAGCTGCGCCGGTTCCTCGTGTCGGAGAAGGGCGTCGATCGCCACTCCGTCGCTTTCATGGGCTACTGGCGCGCCGGACGACCCGAGATGACGTAACGCGCCGCAACACGACACGACGGGTGAGGTATGGTTAGCCTTGCCTAAGCAATCAGGCGCCCACCCCCTGCATCCCGAAGGATCAACCATGTCCGCACTCCGCCGCCGCGCGCTGCCGCTCGCCGTCGCCGCGACCGCAGCCCTCGCCCTGTCCGCCTGCTCGACCCCCGCCGGCACCGAGACCTCCGAGGAGAGCCCCGCCACCTCCGGGTCCGGCTTCCCCGTGACGATCGAGCATGTCTACGGCGAGACCGTCATCGAGGAGCAGCCCGAACGCGTCGCGACCGTCGCCTGGTCCAACCACGAGGTTCCCCTCGCTCTGGGGATCGTGCCCGTCGGCATGAGCAAGGCGACGTGGGGCGACGACGACGACAACGGTGTCCTGCCCTGGGTCGAAGACAAGCTCGACGAGCTCGGCGCCGAGACGCCCGTGCTGTTCGATGAGACCGACGGCATCGACTTCGAGGCGGTCGCCGATACCCAGCCCGACGTCATCCTCGCGGCCTACTCGGGCCTGACACAGGAGGACTACGACACGCTGTCGCAGATCGCCCCCGTCGTGGCCTACCCCGAGATCGCGTGGGGAACCTCGCTCGAGGACATGATCCTGCTCAACTCCGCGGCGCTCGGTCTCGCCGACGAGGGCGAGCAGCTGGTCGCCGACCTCGATGCTGAGATCACCGACGCGCTCGCCGCCAACTCGGCGCTCGAGGGCAAGAAGGTGCTCTTCTCGTACATCGACCCGACCGACATGAGCCAGGTCGGCTTCTACACCAGCCATGACACCCGGCCCGGCTTCCTCGAGTCCGTGGGCCTGCCCGCGCCCGAGATCGTCGCGGAGGAGTCGGCGGGCACCGAGGAGTTCTACGTCCAGGTGAGCGCCGAAGAGGCCGACCGGTTCGCCGACGTCGACGTCTTCGTCACGTACGGCGACGCCGACGGCGCCTTCGTCGCGGCGCTTCAGGCCGATCCGCTCCTCTCGCAGATCCCCGCGATCGCCGGCGGCAACATCGCGGTTCTCGAGAACTCCACCCCGCTCGCCGCGTCGGCCAACCCGTCGCCCCTGTCCATCTCGTGGGGCGTCGAGGAGTACTTCGCGCTGCTGGCAGCCGCGCTGCCTCAGGACGGTTGAGCACAGCGACAGCTCTCGGACGGTCGTCGGATTCCGCCGCGCTGCGGCGTCCGACGGCCGTCCGCCTCGCGTGGCTGGCGACGGGCATCGGGGTGCTCGCGGTGCTGTTCGCGGCATCCATCGCCTTCGGCGTGCGCGATGTCTCGATCGCCGAGATCCTCGCGGCACTCGCCGGCGACGCCGACGGCATCGGTCAGGCCGCCGTCACACTGCGCATGCCGCGCACCGTGCTGGCGATGCTCGTCGGTGCCGCGCTCGCCCTCTCGGGAGCCGCGATGCAGGCCGTCACGCGAAATCCCCTCGCCGATCCGGGCATCCTCGGCGTCAGTTCGGGCGCCGCCCTCGCGGTCGTCATCGGCATCGCGTTCTTCGGCTTGAGCAGCCCGTACGCCTACATCGGCGTCGCGACCCTGGGCGCGGCGGGGGCTGCAGCCTTCGTCTACGCCGTGGGCTCGATGGGGCGGGGCGGGGCCACACCACTGAAGCTCGCCCTCGCGGGAGCAGCGTCGTCGGCTGCATTCACCTCGCTCGTCAGCGCGATCCTGCTCCCCCGCGTCGACATCCTCGAAACCTTCCGCTTCTGGCAGATCGGCGGGGTCGGCGGCGCGAGCTGGGACCGCATCCTCATCGTTGCGCCCTTCCTCGCCCTCGGCGCCCTGATCTGCGTCGCGAGCGCCCGCGGCATGAACTCGCTCGCGCTGGGCGACGACATGGCCGCGGGCCTCGGCGTGCGTGTGGGCACCACCCGGCTGATCGCCGCCGTGGGCGCCGTCATCCTCGCGGGCGCCGCCACCGCGATCGCGGGCCCCATCGGCTTCGTCGGTCTCGTCGTGCCGCACCTGTGCCGGATGCTGGTGGGCAGTGACCATCGCTGGCTCCTGCCTTTCTCCGCCGTGACAGGAGCGGCGCTGCTCACGCTCGCCGACATCGTGGGCCGCATCATCACCCGCCCCGAGGAGATCGACGTCGGCATCGTGACGGCCTTCATCGGCGCCCCCGTCTTCATCTGGATCGTCCGCCGACAGAGGGTGCGCGAGCTATGACCCTGCAGACCATCGTCACGGGCCGGCGCGCCCGCGCCCGGCATCGCGGTCGCGTGATCGCGATGCTCGCGATCACCGTCGTCGCGGCATACGCCGTGACCCTCATGGTCGGGCAGACCTTCTACGGGCCCGCCGAGGTGGTCGACGTGATCCTCGGCCAGCAGGTCCCCGGCGCCTCGTTCACGGTCGGCACGCTGCGTCTGCCCCGCGCGACCCTCGGCCTGCTCACGGGCTTCGCGTTCGGACTGGCGGGCGTGACGTTCCAGACCCTGCTGCGCAACCCGCTCGCCTCCCCCGATGTCATCGGCATCAGCGCCGGCGCGAGTGCGGCGGCGGTCTTCGCGGGGGTGACCCTCGGTCTCGGCGAGCAGTCGGTGTCGATCTTCGCCCTCGTCGCGGCGCTCGTCACCGCCGGGGCGATCTACCTGCTCTCGTACAAGGCGGGGTTCGCGGGCACGCGCTTGATCCTCATCGGCATCGGCGTGGGCGCGATGCTCGACAGCCTCATCACCTATCTGCTCTCGCGCGCCGCCGCGTGGGACCTGCAGACGGCCATGCAATGGCTCACGGGAAGCCTGAGCGGCGCCACCTGGGAGCGCGTGCTGCCCGTGCTGCTCGTCGTGCTCGTCCTCGGCCCGCTGCTGATCAGCCGATCGCGGGCCTTCGCGGCGCTGAGCCTCGGCGACGACTCCGCCCAGGCGCTGGGCGTGCGCACCGACCTCACGCGCGTCGTGATGATCCTCGCCGCCGTGACGCTACTCGCCTTCGCGACCGCCGCGAGCGGGCCGATCGCCTTCGTGGCCTTCATGGCGGGACCGATCGCGGCGCGCCTGGTCGGACCCGGTGGATCGCTCCTGCTGCCGGCGGGACTGGTCGGCGCGCTGCTCGTGCTCGTCGCCGACCTCGTCGGGCAGTTCGCCTTCGGCACGCGGTACCCCGTCGGCGTCATCACGGGCGTGCTCGGCGCCCCCTACCTCGTCTATCTGCTCGTCCGGACCAATCGCGCGGGAGGCTCCCTGTGACCGATCATCATCGCCTGGCGGCACGGGGCATCACCCTCGCCTACGGAGACCGTGAGGTCGTGCGCGAACTCGACCTCACGGTGCCCGCCGGTGAGATCACCGCCATCGTGGGCGCCAACGGCTGCGGCAAGTCGACCGTTCTGCGGGCGCTGGCGCGGCTGCTCAAGCCCAAGGCCGGCGCCGTGCTGCTCGACGGCGACGAGATCCACCGGCTGCCCTCGCGCGATGTCGCCCGCCGGCTCGGACTGCTGCCGCAGAGCCCGACGGCGCCGGAGGGCATCGTCGTCGCCGACCTCGTCGGCCGCGGCCGGCACCCGCACCAGCGGTTCCTCGCGCGGTGGAGCGCGGCAGACTACACAGCCGTCGCGGATGCGCTCGATGCCACCGGCATCGCCGACCTCGCCGACCGCGCGGTCGACGAGCTCTCCGGAGGCCAGCGTCAGCGCGTGTGGATCGCCATGGCGCTCGCCCAGGAGACCGACATCCTGCTGCTCGACGAACCGACCACGTTCCTCGACGTGACGCACCAGATCGAGGTGCTCGATCTGCTCACCGACCTCAATAGAGCGCGCGGCACCACGATTGTGATGGTGCTGCACGATCTGAACATGGCCGCGCGCTACGCCGATCAGCTCGTCGCGGTGCGTGGTGGCAGCATCCACGCCGCCGGCAGGCCCGCCGACGTCATCACGCCCCCGATCGTGCGCGAGGTGTTCGCGCTCGAGTGCGAGGTGATCCCCGACCCGGTCTCGGGCACCCCGCTCGTGCTCCCCCGCGGGCGCCACCACAGCTGACGCGCGGCCCGGGGGCGCCTGGGCCCCGAACCCACACTTTTGCAGCGAACCCACATACGTCGGATGGTGGCTCGCTGCAAAAATGTGGGTTCGCGGCGCGGGCCGGACCGGCCGGGGCGGGCCGGGCGCCCGGGCGGTCCGGACCGGGCGGCGCGGGCCGAACGACGGGCCTCAGACGTCGAAGCCCTCGGCGATCAGCTCGATGAGCTCCTCGCGCTCCTCGATCGTGAGGAACGCGCCCGCGGCGGCGTTGAGCTGGAAGGTCTGCAGGTCCTCGAGGTCGTACTCGAACGCGCGGGCGAGGAGCGCGAGCTCCTTCGTCAGCGACGTGTTGCTCATGAGGCGGTTGTCGACGTTGACCGTGACCGAGAATCCGAGCTGGTACAGAAGGTCGAACGGGTGATCCGAGAGGTCCTCGCCCCACGCCTCGATCGCTCCCGTCTGCAGGTTCGACGAGGGCGAGAGCTCGAGCGGAATCTCGCGGTCGCGCACCCAGCGCGCCAGCGACCCGAACTTCACCAGCACCTCGTCGCCCGAGCGCGAGACGACGTCGAGATCCGACGCGAGGCGCACGCCATACCCGAGCCGCAGCGCGCGACCGTCGATCAGCGCCGACCGGATCGAGTCCAGCCCCGCGGCCTCGCCCGCGTGCACGGTCACGGGGAAGAACTCCGAAGCCAGGTAGTCGAAGGCCTTGCGGTGGAGGGAGGGCGCGAAGCCGTCCTCCGGCCCCGCGATGTCGAAGCCGACGGCCCCCTGCTCACGATGCCGCACGGCGAGCTCCGCGATCTCGAGCGAGCGATCGGTGTGACGCATGGCCGTGATCAACTGACCCACACGGATGCTGCGGCCATCCGCGTCGGCGGAGTCCTCACCCTCCTCGATCCCGGCCTGCACGGCCTCGACCGCGTCGTCGAGGCTGAGTCCGCCCGCCAGGTGCTGCTCGGGCGCCCAGCGCACCTCGCCGTAGATCACGCCGTCGGCGGCGAGGTCCTCGACGAACTCGCGCGCGACACGCGTCAGACCCTCGGCGGTCTGCATGACGGAGGTCGTGACGTCGAACGTCTTCAGATACTCCACGAGCGAACCCGAGTCGCTGCGGTCGGCGAACCACGCGCCGAGAGCGCCGGCATCGGAGGCCGGCACCTCGACGCCCGCGGCATCCGCCAACTCGAGGATCGTCCCAGGACGCAGCGCCCCGTCGAGATGGTCGTGCAGGCTCACCTTGGGCAGCGAGCGCACCGACACGCCCTGCAGGGTGAAATCGTCGCCGGGTTGCATGCTCATGGGTGCGCCTTTCGGGAGGGTGGTGCGGGTGGGGCGGTGGGGCGAAGCGGGATGCCGGGGGTTCAGGCCGTGATGCGCTCGACGACGCGGGGGCCGGCGGCTTCGGCCTGCACGTCGTCGCCGATCTGCCACGCGCCCTCCAGCGCGTCGAGCGCGCGGGCGAAGCGGGCCTCATCCTCGGCCAGCAGGGTGAACACCGGTTGACCGGCGCGCACCGCGTCGCCAGGCTTGACGTGCAGGTCGATGCCCGCCGAGTGGATGACGGGATCTTCGGCCCGGGCGCGGCCGGCGCCCAGTCGCCAGGCGGCGATGCCGAAGGGCAGCGCCTCCATCTGCGTGATCAGCCCGTCGGCGGGCGCGGTGACCGTGAGGGTCTCGGGCGCCTCGGGCAGCGGAGCATCGGGATCTCCGCCCTGCGCACGGATCATGGCGCGCCAGGTGTCCATCGCCCGCCCGTCGGCGAGCGCCGCTTCGACGTCGGCGTCGGGCAGACCCGCCAGCGCCAGCATCTCGCGGGCCAGCGCCAGCGTCAGCTCCACGACGTCGGCCGGGCCGCCGCCTGCGAGGACCTCGACCGACTCGCGCACCTCGTTGGCATTGCCGATCGCAAGCCCCAGCGGTGTGTGCATGCCGGTGATGAGCGCGGTCGTGGCGACCCCCGAGTCCTCGCCGAGCGCGACCATCGTGCGGGCGAGCTCCCGCGCCTGATCGAGCTCGCGCATGAACGCCCCGGAGCCGAACTTGACGTCGAGCACCAGCGCGTCGGTGCCCTCGGCGATCTTCTTCGACATGATGCTCGAGGCGATCAGGGGGATCGCCTCGACCGTGCCCGTGACATCGCGCAGCGCGTAGAGCTTCTTGTCGGCGGGCGCGAGCCCCGTACCCGCGGCACACACCACGGCTCCGACGCCCTTCAGCTGGGCGGTCATCTGGGCGTTGGTGAGCGAGGCTCGCCAACCGGGAATGGACTCGAGCTTGTCGAGCGTGCCGCCCGTGTGCCCGAGCCCCCGCCCCGACAGCTGCGGCACCGCGACGCCGAAGGAGGCGACCAGCGGAGCCAGCGGCAGCGTGATCTTGTCGCCCACTCCGCCCGTCGAGTGCTTGTCGACCGTGCGCTTGCCGAGGTCGGCGAAGCTCATCCGCTCACCGGATGCGATCATCGCGTCGGTCAGCACCCGGATCTGCTCGCGCCCCATCCCGTTCAGCAGCACCGCCATCGCGAACGCCGACATCTGCGCGTCCGAGACGTAGCCGCGCGTGTAGGCATCGACCATCCATCGCAGCGCGTCCGGGTCGACGCCCCGCCCGTCGCGCTGCGCGCGGATGACATCGACCGCGTCGAAGGGCTCGACAGAGGATGCTGCCGCCTCGGCGTTCGTCATCGTGCGGCCTCTTCGAGGTCGCGCGGGCCGAAGGCGTCGGGCAGCACCTCGTCGATCGTGCGGATGCCGGAGACCGTCTCGAGCAGCATGCCCGGCAGGGAATGCTCGAACAGGAGATGTCGGCAGCGACCGCACGGCATGATCGTGTGCCCGTCGTTGTTCACGCAGACGAACGCGACCAGCTGACCGCCCCCGGACATGTGCAGGTCGCCGACGAGCGCGCACTCGGCGCACAGCCCCACGCCGTAGGAGGCGTTCTCGACGTTGCAGCCCGCCACGATCCGGCCGTCGCTCACGAGCGCGGCAGCGCCCACGCGATACCGCGAGTACGGCGCGTACGCCCGCGTCATGGCGTCGGTGGCGACGGCGCGCAGCTCGTCCCAGTCGATGTCGGTCACGATCACCCCTTGATGTACGGTTTGCCGGCCGCGGCGGGGCCGCGCACCTTGCCCACGAAGCCGGCGACCGCGAAGATCGTCACGACGTAGGGCAGCATGAGCATGAACTCGCTCGGCACCGGAGAGCCGATGACGCCGAGGGTGTTCTGCAGGTTGGATGCGAAGCCGAACAGCAGCGCCGCGAGGGTCGCTTTGATCGGATCCCATTGGCCGAAGATGACGGCGGCGAGCGCGATGAAGCCGGCCCCCGCGGTCATCTCCTTGTTGAACGCCCCCACCGAGCCGAGTGTGAAGAACGCACCGCCCATGCCCGCGATGGCGCCGCCGAGCGAGACGTTCCAGAAGCGCGTGCGGGCCACGTTGATGCCCACCGTGTCGGCGGCCTGCGGGTGCTCGCCCACGGACCGCAGACGCAGACCCCACTTGGTGTGGAACAGCCCGATATACACCAGCACCACCGCGATGTACATGAGGTACACGATGATCGTCTGGCGGAAGAACATCGGCCCGATGAGCGGGATGTCGGCGAGGAACGGGATGTTGATGCGGTCGAACCGGGGCGGCGAGTTGAGTGTCGCCGCATTCGGGGCGAGCAGCTGCGAGAACAGGAAGCTCGTCACGCCGACGACCAGAACGTTCAGCACGACGCCGACGATGACCTGATCGACGAGGTACACGATCGAGAAGGCCGCGAGGACGAACGAAACCAGAACGCCCGCGACCGCCGCAGCCAGAAGGCCCAGCAGAGGCTGGCCGGTTGCGGTCGCGACGACGGCCGACGTGAACGCGCCCGCCAGCAGCTGACCCTCGATCGCGATGTTCACGACGCCGACACGTTCGCTGATCACGCCGCACAGCGCACCGAAGATGAGCGGCACCGACAGGCTCAGCGCGCCCGCCAGAAGCCCGGCCAGGGGGATGACGTGGATGGATGCCCCCGCGGCGGCCCAGGTGAGGAACCCGATCATGAAGACGACGGCGAAGAGCACGGCGAGCCAGATCGGCGCGCGACGTCGACGCTGCACGAGCACCGCCGACACCAGGGCGATGATCACCATGAGGACGATGCAGACGATCGTCGTGACCCCGGCACTCAGCACGATCTCGGGCAGCTGCACGGCATCACCCGCGGCGGAGATGCGGAAGACCGCCTCGCCGTCGGTGCGCGCGATGAAGAACAGCAGGGCCGCCAGCACGGTGACCACCGCGTAGGCGATCGGGGCCTTCCAGCTGACGACGACGGTCTTCTCGAGTGCGATCGGCGCCGCGGCGCCGTCGCGGTGTTCGGCGAGCGCGGTCACTTCGCTGCCACCTCCTTGGTGACGATGGGCCGCTGCCTCTTGGGCGCGGACCCCGGTGCGGGAAGCCGGAAGATCGCCCGCACGAGCGGGGGCGCGGCGATGAAGAGCACGATCAGCGACTGCACGACGAGCACGATGTCGATCGGCACGCCCTCGGCGGCCTGCATCGCGAAGCCGCCCGCCTTGAACGCGCCGAACAGCAGACCGGCGGCGAGGGTGCCCCACGGGGTGGATCGGCCCAGCAGAGCGACGGTGATCGCGTCGAAACCGATACCCGCGTCGATGCCGCTCGAGAAGCCGGTGGTGACGGTGCCCAGCACCTGGCTGACACCCGCGAGACCGATGAGCGCGCCCGAGATGAGCATCGCATAGACGTACATCGACTTGACGTTGATGCCGGCGACCCGAGCGGCGTTGGGGTTCTCGCCGACCGCGCGGAACTGGAAGCCCAGCGCCGAGCGATCGAGGATCCACCACACGAGCACGACCGCGGCGATCGAGAGCACGAAGCCGAAGTGCAGGTTGTACTGCGGTCCGAGCAGCTCGGGGAAGACGGCGGTGTCGCGCATCGCCGGCGTAGTCGGGTTGTTGGTGCCCGGCGCCTGCAGCAGACCCGGGGTGCGCAGCATCCACGTGATCAGGTACAGCGCGACGTAGTTGAGCATGATCGTCACGATGACCTCGTGCGCCCCGGTGCGCGCCTTCAGCAGTCCCGCGATGCCCGCCCATACCGCGCCGGCGGCGAGACCTGCCAGCAGCGCCACGATCATGTGGATGCCGAAGGGCAGCTCGATCGCGAAGCCCACATAACCCGCAGCCGCCGCGGCCATGAGCATCTGGCGAGCGCGACGCCGAGCCCCGCCGCGATGAGGGGCGTCGCGAAGGTCAGCGTCTCGGTGAGGGGTCGGATGCCGGTGGCGAAGTCGGGCCGGCGGAAGTTGTAGATCGCGCCCTGGAAGAACGCGGAGTAGGCGCCCGCGACGGCCTCCCAGATGGCGACGAGCGTATCTCCTGGTCGGGCGAAGAAGTAGCCTGCGGACGCCTGGACGTCCTCATCGGTGAAAGCGATCATGATGGCGCCCACGAGCAGCGCCATCACGACGGCCAGCACCGAGATGATGGCGTTTCCGGTGGCGATCTCGCGGAACGCGCGATGCCAGCGACTGGGCTCCTGATCCGCGCCGGTCGGGGACGCGGTGGTCGTCGTCGCGCTCATGCCGCGGCTCCTTCGAGGTTCGGGGCCTCGCCCGCCATCATCAGACCGAGCACGTCGCGGGGCGTGTCGCCCGGCACGATGCCGACGACGCGCCCGCGATACATCACCATGATCCGGTCGGCGAGGGCCGTGACCTCGTCGAGCTCGGTCGAGACGACGATGACCGGCACCCCGGCATCCCGCGTCTGCACGATGCGCTTGTGGATGAACTCGATCGATCCGACGTCGACGCCGCGGGTGGGCTGGGCGGCGACGAGGAGTCGCAGGTCCCGGCTGAGCTCGCGCGCCAGGACCACCTTCTGCTGGTTACCGCCCGAGAGCCGGCCCACCTTCGTCTCGATCGACGGGGTGCGCACATCGAACTCGGCGACCTTCTCGCGCGCGAAGTCACTGAGCTTGACCCGCTGCACCGTGCCCGCCCGCACGAACGGGGCGCCGTCGGCACGGTCGAGCATGAGGTTCTCGGCGATCGTGAACTCGCCGACGAGCCCGTCCTCCTTGCGATCCTCGGGGACGAATCCGACGCCGGCGTCGAGCACGCGGCGCACGCTCGATCCGACGAGCTCCGCCCCGTCGAGGGTCACGGAGCCCTGCACACGGGGCTGCAGGCCGACGAGGGCCTCGCTCAGCTCGGTCTGCCCGTTGCCCTGCACACCGGCGACGGCGAGGATCTCGCCCGCGCGCACCTCGAAGCTGACGTGGTTGACGACGAGCTGACCGGTGTGGTCGATCACCGTGAGGTCATCGACGACCAGTGCCTTCTCGCCCAGGGTCGGCGGGTCCTTGTGCACGGTCAGCTCGACGGCGCGGCCCACCATCAGCGAGGCCAGTTCGGCGTTGGATGCTGTCGGGGCGGCCTCGCCGACGACCTTGCCCAGGCGAACCACCGTGATGCGGTCGGCGACCTCGCGCACCTCGCGCAGCTTGTGCGTGATGAAGACGATCGACGTGCCCGCGTCCTTGAGCTGGCGCATGATCGCCATCAGCTCGTCGGTCTCCTGCGGGGTGAGCACCGCGGTCGGCTCGTCGAACACGAGCACGCGCGCGTCGCGGGAGAGCGCCTTGATGATCTCGACGCGCTGCTGCACACCGACGGGCAGGTCGTCCACGAGCGCGTCCGGATCGACGTCGAACCCGAAACGATCGGAGATCTCGCGCACTTTGGCGCGCGCGGCCGGCAGGTCGAGCCTGCCGCCGAAGCGGGTCTGCTCGTGGCCCAGCATCACGTTCTCGGCCACCGTGAAGACGGGAATCAGCATGAAGTGCTGGTGCACCATGCCGATGCCGGCGCGCATCGCGTCGCCGGGACCCGCGAAGTGCTGGACGACGTCGTCGAGCAGGATCTCGCCGGAATCGGCCTGATACAGCCCGTACAGCACGTTCATCAGCGTCGACTTGCCGGCCCCGTTCTCACCGAGGAGGCAGTGGATCTCTCCGGCCTCCACGGTGAGGTCGATGTGGTCATTGGCCACCAGAGCCCCGAACGTCTTCGTTATGCCTCGAAGTTCGAGCTTCATGCTCCCGATCCTAGTTGCGGGTGGAGGGGATACCGCGAGGGATCCCGACGAAAGGAAGAGGGGAGGCCGGCATGCGCCGACCTCCCCTGCTCGGTGCGGTGATCAGCCCGCGAGGTAGGACTCGACGGTGATCTCACCGGCGATGATCGCTGCCTGCAGTTCCTCGATGGTCGCTGCCAGCTCGGCCGGGACGCGGTCCTCCCAGTCGTGGAACGGGGCCAGGCCCACGCCCTCGTTCTCGAGGGTGCCGATGAACGGCGTCGCGTCGAACTCGCCGTTGCCGGCCTCGACGAGGGCCTCGTGCGTGCCGACGTCGATGCCCTTGCGGATCGACGTGAGCAGCAGGTCGCCCACCGAGGGGTCGGTCTCGAACACGTCGGCGTCGACACCCAGCAACGCGATCTCGCGACCCGAGTCGCGGATGGCGGCCGCGGCCGACTGGTAGATCGGGCCGCCGACGGGCAGCAGCACGTCGACGTTCTGGTCGATCAGGCCCTGCGCGAGCTGGCGCGCGGCGTCGTTGGCCTCGAAGCCGCCCGTGAACGAGCCGTCCTCAGCCGCCCGGTCCCAGCCGACGACCTGGACGTCCGCGCCCATCTCCTCGTTGTAGTACTCGACGCCCTGCGCGAAGCCGTCCATGAAGATCGTCACGGTCGGGATGTTCAGGCCGCCGAAGGTGCCCACGACACCGGTCTGCGAGACGCCGGCCGACAGGTAGCCCGCGAGGAACGCGGCCTGGGCGGTGTCGAAGATGATCGGCTTGATGTTCTCGGCGTCGGTCGTGCCGTCGAAGTCCTGGTCGACGGTGTCGTCGATCGAGATGTACTCGACCTCCGGGTTGGCCGTGGCGGATTCGAGCGCGGCCGGCGCGAGCAGGAAGCCCACCGTCACGATCGCGTCGCAGCCCTGGTCGACCAGGCTCTGCAGGTTGGCGTTGTAGTCGGTCTCGGCCTGCGACTCGACCTCGATGTAGTCGGTGCGGAGCTCCTCGGCAGCCGCGACCATTCCCTCGAAACCAAGCTGGTTGAAGGACTTGTCATCGAACCCGCCCGCGTCCGAGACCATGCAGGGCAGGAAGTCGAGCGCTTCCCCTCCGTCGCCGCCGTCGGTCTCCTCCGGTGCCGCGCCGCAACCGGCAAGAACGGCGGCCGCGGAAACCAGCGCGAGACCGCTGAACGCGGCCTTCTTCGTGATCCTCACTGTGTCCTCCAAAGACTCGCGGGATCCCGACCGATACGGGATCCGCCGACGAAACGTTACCCCGTGTGACGGCCGCCGCCCGACGCGATGCGGGCCGCGAAACCCAATGGTTATAAAAGACGCGATCCCGCGTCACGCAGGACGCAGTTTCGCCGGCGCCGGCAGGTCAGAGCACGTCGCCCCGACCGGTGAGCTTGAGGGCGTCGACGACGCCCTTCACCCGCTGCGCGTGCTCGCTCGTCGTGACGAGCAGGGCGTCCGGCGTGTCCACCACGACGATGTCCTGCACGCCGATGAGGCTGATGATGCGGGCGGTCTGCGTGACCACGATGCCGCTCGAGGGCTCGGCGGCGGGCTCCGCCACGGCGTAGTCGATCGCGATCTTCTTCAGCGTCGGCCAGACCCGGTCGACGACGGGACCGCGTCGGTCGCGATCGTCCCAGGCCTCGGCGAGCTCGATGAGGCCGGCGTGCAGCTCGGGCTCGTTGCGGGCGAGCTCTTCGAGCAGCACATCGGCGCGGCAGATGAACATGCCCGCGTTCCAGAGGAACGAGCGATCGGCGAAGTAGGCGCGCGCCGTGTCGAGGTCGGGCTTCTCCACGAAGCGCTCCACCGTCGCGGCCTCGGGAGCGGCATCCACCTCGAGCTCGGCGCCCTTCTTGATGTACCCGAAGCCGACAGAGGGCTCGGAGGGCTGGATGCCGATCGTGCAGATGTAGCCGTCGCGCGCGACCGCCACCGCCTGTCGCACCGCGAACTCGAACGTACGCGTGCCGCGGATGACGTGGTCGGCGGCGAAGGATCCGATGATGACGTCGGGCTCGCGGCGCACGAGGATCGCCGCCGCGAGACCGATCGCGGCGGCCGAATCGCGCGGCTCGGATTCGAGGAACACGTTGGGGTCGGGGATGCCGGGCAGCTCGCGCTCGACGGCGGCGCGATGGGCCCGGCCCGTGACGACGGCGATGCGTCCCTCTCCCGACAGGGGCGCGAGCCGGTCCCACGTGTCGCGCAGCAGCGTCTGGCCGGATCCGGTCAGATCGTGCAGGAACTTCGGGGCGTCGGCTCGGGAGAGCGGCCACAGCCTGCTGCCGATGCCGCCCGCGGGGATGACCGAGTAGAAGTCTGCGATGGGGTCCGCCATGAGCACAGGCTAGCGGGCCCGTGTGACACGAAACTCTCTCGATGTCGAGAGAGTTAGGCCCGCCTCACTCGCCGGGCCGATCCGCGCCGCCATAAGATGGGCGGGCGCCCGCGCTTCACGTCCGCGCCCGCGCACAGCGACGTCGCAGCGACAGGAGGACGACCGTGTCCGCAGGAACACGCCCGGCACCGTCCATATCGGAGACCACCTCGAAACGTCCCGCAGGAACCCTGTATCGGGGCCGCGAGGGAATGTGGTCATGGGTGCTGCACCGCATCACCGGTGTCGCCATCTTCTTCTTCCTTCTTGTGCACGTGCTCGACACGGCCCTCATCCGCGTCTCACCCGAGGCGTATGACGCCGTGATCGGCACCTACAAGAACCCGATCATGGGCATCGGCGAGGTCGCCCTCGTCGGAGCGATCGCTTACCACGCCTTCAACGGCCTGCGCATCATCCTCATCGACTTCTGGTCGAAGGGCGCGAAGTACCAGCGGCAGATGTTCTGGGGCGTCCTCGGCATCTGGGCAGTCACGATGATCGCCTTCACCCCGCGCCACCTGATCAACGTCTTCGCCGGAGGAGGGCACTGATGACCACCGCCGACCTCGCCGCACCCCGCTCCCCGCACACCGCCCCGCGACGCCGCGGCGTCAACCTCGAGAAGTGGGGCTGGCTGTACATGCGCGCCTCGGGCGTGCTGCTGGTGGTGCTGATCTTCGGCCACCTGTTCGTCAACCTGATGCTGGGCGACGGCATCCACGGCATCGACTTCGGGTTCGTCGCGGGCAAGCTCGCCAACCCGTTCTGGCAGTGGTGGGACGTGCTGATGCTGTGGCTCGCGCTCATCCACGGCGCGAACGGCATGCGCACGATCACGAACGACTACGTCACCTCCCCGCGCGTGCGCTCGGTGCTCGTGTGGGCGATCGGCCTCTCCGCCGGCTTCCTCATCGTGCTCGGCACCCTCGTGGTCTTCACCTTCGACCCCTGCATCGGGGTCACCGAATCGAGCTCGCTCTGGGATTCGTGCCAGGCCCAGGGCTGACACCTCCCCTCCGACGACCCCCGACGTAAGGCACCAGCACCGTGACGACGACCGCCCCGACCGCCTCCCCGAGGATCGGCGTGCACCACCACCAGTTCGACA
>NZ_QFPF01000172.1 GCF_003248605.1 Microbacterium sp. | reverse complement strand
GAACCCCATCGTCGGCGCGCACGGTGAACGTGTAGCTTCCCGCTCCATCATCGATCGTGCGCACGAAGCGAGCGGAGTAGTTGTCTGCGGGCACTTGCGACGACGGGCTCGTGTTGGCCGCGAACGCCTGGTCGATCTGGTCCAGGCAGAAGGTATCCAGCGGAGCGCCACCGAGCGCGCGCCCTTCGAAGTAGTCCACGGCCCATTGGGACGCACCGCACGTCGAGGGGATCACGTCATAATCGACAGCGAGACGGTGGCCGCCGTAGCCCTGGTAGTACTCCACGACGACATCGTGAGTCCCGTCAGCCAATGGCACTGTGACGGTTCGTGTCGCCGACCCACCGGACCAGCGTTCGATGATGAGGATGCCGTCGACGAACACCCGCACTCCGTCATCGGATGTTGCGGTGAAGGTATAGCTGCCAGCGCCATCATCGATGGTCTTCACGAAGCGCGCAGAGTAGTTGTCGGCGGACACACCCGCGATCGGACCGGAGCCCGCTGCATGTACCTTCTCGAGGGTCTGCAGACACTCCGACGCGACGGGCGAACCCTGCAGATCCCTGCCTTGAAAATAGTCACCAGACCACTCGGAGGCGGCGCACACGTTGGGAGCGACCTCATAGTCCAGGATCAGGCGGTGACCGCCGTAGCCCTGGAAATACTCGACCACGAGCTCGTGCGGACCTTCGGTGAGAGAGACCGTCGCCGTCGATGTCGCTGATCCGCCCGTCCAACGAGCGACAATCTCCACATCGTCGACGAGGAGTCGCACGCCATCATCGGATGCGATGGTGAACGTGTAGCTCCCCGCCCCGTCGTCGATGACTCGCGTGAAGCGCGCAGAGTAATTGTCGGCGGGAACACCCGCGAGCGGCGCAGAGCCCGCCGCGTGCGTCTCATCCAACTCCGCCAGACACTCGCTCGCGATCACCGCACCCGCCAGCTCACGACCACCGAAGTAATCCGCAGACCACTCCGTGGCGGAGCACTGCGTGGGCGGCAGGTCCTCCTCGATCGTCGTCGACACCGCTGCGGATGCTTCCGAGACGAGCTCCTCCGCGCCGATCGCGACGACCACGTAGAAGTACTCGAGCCCGGGGACGGCCGTGGCGTCGACGAACGACGTCGCGGTCAGGGCCGTCTCGCCGCTCAGCGCGGTGCCCGTCGTCGCGACGTCGCTCGCCGCCCCGCGGTAGACCTTGTATCCCAGCGCGCCCTCGACGGCGTCCCACGCGATCGCGATGCCGGTCTCCCCCGGAGTGGCGGTCACGCCGACCGGCGCGGGGGGTGCCGTCGCCTCGGACGGCGTCGTCACCGAAGCCTCCGTCGCAGGCGCGGATGCGGGCACGCCGTCGGCGAGCGCGGTCACGGTGTAGTGATACGTGTGGCCGGGCACCACGGTGTCATCGACGAACTCCGTCGTCGCCAGCGGCGCGGCGTTCAGGGGCGCCCCGTCGGTGGGCACCGGTGACGCGTCCGCGCGATAGACGTTGTAGCCGGTGGCGCCGTCGACGCTCTCCCATGCCAGTTCGACGCTGTCCGCCTCGGTCGACAGCGTCGCCGTCAGGTCGGCGGGCGCATCGGGGCCGAAGAGCTCGAGCTCGTAGATCTCGATGAACGAGATCTTGGTGTTGGTGCCGCCCGTGGGCGCAAGCGTCAGACGACCGTCCGTGATCTCCACCTCGGCCACGCCCTGCTCGAAGGGCAGCGCGGGCGAGCCGACGAACGCCGAGACGGCCGTTTCGCCTTCCACCGTCACCGCGTGCGTGCTGTCGAAGTTACCCAAGCTGGTGTCGCCGACGGCCACGACGACGTTGTACCGGCCGTCGGGGAGGTCGTACTCCCAGACACCCTGCTCGGTGACGATGCCGACCGCGGGATTCGGTGTACCGCTCGAGAGCCCGTACTGCATGTGTATCAGGGACAGAAGGCGGGGATCGGAGATCCCGTCGGCCGCCGCACGCACACGCGTGTTGAGCGCGAAGTCGAACGGTGCACCGTCGTCGGCGGTGATCCAGCCGAACCCGGCACCCTCGGAGTAGGGCGCCCCCGCATCCTTGGTGTAGCCGGGCTGCGCCGCGGCCTGCGCGGTCGTGAAGTCGATTTTCGCAACGGCGCTCCCCGACGGCGGCGGAGTCGTCGCCTGGACGGACGCCGGCGACGAGACGTTGCCGGAGGTGTCGACCGCGACGACCGAGTAGTTCCAGCCCTGGCCCACGAAGACCGCCGAATCCGTGAGAGTCGTCGCCGAGATCGGCGCCGCCCCGCTGATGAGGTTCGCCGCACTCTGGGTCACGGGGTTCTCGGTCGGGTGCCGGTACACGCGATAGCCCGCGACGTCGCCGTCGCCGGGTGCGGTCCAGGTCAGCCCGTTCTCGCCCGTCGATGCGTTCGCACCGAGCCCCCCGGGCGCTGCCGGAGCCGTGGTGTCGAGCTCGCCGACCGTGAACCGGTCGAAGACGAAGGGGACGATGGCGGACTCCGCCATGTTGCGCTTGGTGGCGAAGATGCCGCCAAAGCCGGTGACGGGCACGCTGTCATCGACCAGCGTGCCATCGGCGAAGTTCGCGGGCAGCGCCTGGTACGAAGCCCGTGCCTGGCCGGCGACGGCGTCGACGTCGAGGTCGAGGTTGAGCGTGACCTTGGTCGTTCCGGTGATCGTTGCGGTGTTGGACTGGAAGGTGACCTGGTCGGCCGTCGGCGACGTCGTGTCCGTGGCACCCGCGATCTCGCGAGAGAGCTGGATCTGCCGCCCGGTCGCGCTGTTGCCGGCGACGACGAGCTTCAGGTAGTTGTCGTCGTCCGGTCCGAACCACAGCCCGCCCTGCGCGGAGCCCTCGGCATTTCCGGGCACGGTGACGACCGTGGAGAAACGCAGCGCCTTGCCCGCCGAATCGACACCCACGCCCAGCGTGTTGTCCTGCTTGTTCTTGTTGACATCGCCGCCGGTCGGTCCGTTGACGAGATACGCGATGCCGTTCGTCGGCGCGATCGTCAGCGCGCCTCCGGCGACGGTGATGTTCTGGGGAAGGTAGTACGCAGGGTCGGACGTCGAGGGCTGCACCATGGTGAAACCGGTGTCGACGTCACCGGCCCCGTGCAGACCACCCTCGGACGCGTCGAATTCGATCACCGCCGTGTTCTCCGCCACGGCGACCGCGTTCGGCGCCAATGGCGAGTACGGGGTTGCCGCCCACGTCGCGGGATCCGGCGGAACGTCCGCCAAGGGGAGAGCCGCCACGGGCGCCGCGACGACGAGCCCGGAGGCGATCATCGCGAAGCTGGAGACGACGGCGCCCAGACGCATGCGCCTGGACGTACGGTTCTGCTCGGTGCGGACAGTCGTCGATGACCAACGGCGCATGGTTCTTCCCCAAGATTGCGCACACGCAAAGCCTCTTCATCAAGGCGATACATGCCAGATCGGTCCCATCACCGATCTTCCCCAGAGACACAGATTCGTGCCCTCCGGGGAGGTTAGCCGACTCAATGCAGATTCATCAAGACTTTTCAGGAAAGCCGGCCGATGCCCACGACCAGGGCTTTTTGTCCGACATGTGCGGCCGAAAGAATGGGCGTCCCCCGCTGGCGCGCGTTCCGTGCCGTACACCGACTCTTTACGCAAACGAAACATGCAGGGTTGGCGGATTCTGGGATATTGCTGAATACTGGACGTGGGGGTGGTCACTGGGGGTCGCTCGACGGCTGTTTCGTGCCTGTTCCCTGGGGTCGTGTGGGATGGGAGGTCCCCCATGATCGATGACATCGTCCATACGGAACGTAGACCAAGGGAACGAACGAACATGAAGAAGAGCCTTACGAAGGCGGCCGCCGCCGTCGCGCTCGCCGGCGCGCTCGCGTTCGGCGCCCCCCTCGCCGCAAACGCCTATGTGCCCGACGGATCGATCACCGGTCCCGGCACCATCGCCCCTGGCACGACCGGAACCTTCTCCTTCGCCGCCGGCGTCTTCGAGCCCGGCGAGACCGTCACCTTCACCCTGACGGGTGAGGGCGCGTCGGCCGCCACGCTCGCGACCGTCGTCAAGACGGCCGTCGAGACGAAGAGTTTCGCCAAGCCCGCGAACGCGGACGGCTCCACCTCGGTCGCCGTCACGCTGCACCCGGCTGCCACCGGCACCTACACGCTCAACGTGTTCTCGGCGTCGACCACTGCCTCGCCCATCTCCATCACCGCGGCAGCGGCGGCCGGCGGTTCCGACGGCTCGGCTCTGCCCGACACCGGCACCGACAGTGCGCTGATGCTCGGCCTCTGGGTCGGTGGCGGAGCGCTCCTGCTCGCCGGCGGTGCGATCGTCGTCGCCACGACGGTGCGTCGCCAGCGTCAGAACGCCGCCTGACGCACACAGTTCTGACGGAAAGCGCCCCGGGACGGATGTCGTCCCGGGGCGCTCTCCGTTTTCCTCGGATCAGGCCGGGGCGGGCAGCGTCGGCGACATGGGCACAGCGCTCGGCGTCGCCGTGACGAGAATCGGCTTGTGATCCGATCGCCCCTGCGGAAGGGTGCGGACGCGTTCGATGTCGAACCCGACCGAGGTCGCGAAGTCGTAATGACCACGGAAGAAGCGGTAGCGCGTGTACGTGCGTGCATCGCTGAGGTTGAGCTCGTATCCCTGCTCGCGCACCTTCTGCCCCAGTGCCTCTTTGAAGACGGGGTAGTTGTAGTCGCCGACCATGAGCGCGGGCAGACCCGGCCCCATCTGCTCGAGTTCCACGAGCGCCGTGCGGATCTGATGCCGACGCAGCGAATTCAGGGCAGTGAGCGGAGCCGCGTGAAAGGATGCCACGATCAGCTCCCGACCGTGGTCGATGTCTCGAAGCACAACACCCAGCAATCTCTCCTCCGCAGGCTTGAGCACGCGGTCGTGCAGCGACTTCTTGAGACGCATGGCACGGACGTCGAGGGCGCGGTACGTGTTCTCGCGATAGTAGACAGCCAGACCGAGCCTGTTGCGGGCGGTGGCCTCAACGTCCGGATCGTGACGGTCCGCCAGCGAGGCGAGCTCGCCGGCGGCGCGGTGCTTGCGCAGGTTGTACGAGATGACCTTCATGACGGTCTCAGCCTAGGACCGTCGCGCCGCGGGTGGGCGTGCGGCAGGGGCGGTTCTTCGCGACATTTCGCGGTTCGTCGCCCGGAGCTTCCTCCGCCGCGGAACGAAGTCTCGGGCGATCTGCCTGGTATATCACAGAGCTCGGCGCGTCTCGAGTCGACGCAAGGCTCGCGAAGGTCGTAATCTGGTCGCACGGAGGCCGTTCACTCGGTCAGTGTTGTCCCCAGCAACGCGCGCGATGAGGTCCCCAACTCTCGCGCAGACCCTGGCTTTCCGGGCCCTCTCGAGATGACCGTACCCCAAGAGCGCATCTCGAGGGGGCCGCTCTTCTCTTCGGCTCCACGACGGCCGGCGCGGTCCTGAGAATCGCGGCGGATCACCTAGATTCTTATGTGTGACCACCGCGCCCCCACGACAGACGCGATCCCGACGGCGCGGCCTCATGCCCGCGCTGCTGATCGCCGCCGGCATCGTCGCTCTCGGCGTCGCGGTCGTCTTCGGTGTCCGCTTCGTACAGTCGGTGCTGGCACCTCACCCCTCGCCGGGCATCCCGCTCACGGTCGTGGCCGAGAGCAAGGCGGCTGAGGCTGCCGGCTCGGCGACCGCCGGCAGCGAGGAGGCCGCGGCCGCGGGCTTCCTCGCCGCTCAGCCGACGGCTGTGTGGCTC
>NZ_QFPF01000171.1 GCF_003248605.1 Microbacterium sp. | reverse complement strand
ATTCCCGATCCCTGCTTACTGCCGCCCGTTTGTCGCGCGGCAGGCGCGGCGCAAGCGCGAGACGCACCCTTCACGCGCAAGGAGAATGACCTGGCGCCCGAGGCATCAGGACGGTTTGCGGCTGGCCACCACTGCCCCGACGATCACCAGTAGCGCGGCAGCAGGATAGCCTGCGACGAGGTCGACCCAACCTTCCGGCTGAGCCGGCCCGAAAGCTTCCAAATGCGCAAGCCAGTGAATGATGCCAACTGCTGCTCCACCGATCATGATCACTTGACCAGTGCGGAGATATATCCGGCGGCGGCGGTACCGCTTCTGGAGTTCTTCAGGGGCGGGCTCTCTACGCGGCGTGTCCATATACTCTCCTTGCTTGTATGGGTTTGTGCAGCACCAACGTGCTGCGGCGACAAGTGCTGCACTTCGGCACTCAATGTGCCGACACGGACAGTGAGTGAGACCAGGTCGGGGCGCGTCGCCGACGGTTCATTGCAGGGCCCACGTTTAGGCGAGCGCGAGCGCCTGTGCCGGTACGGACCTCGCCATTGGGTACGTGCTTCACGTTCACGGCGCGTTCAATCGCCGCACCCCTCGTGGTGGCGAGTCACGCATCACAAATTCCCCAAGCGCGATCGGTGCTGCGGCGGGATGACTTCGACGAGAGTCGAGGCGCCGCACCCGCCGCGAGTAGGACAACGAGGGCGCCCACACCGATCTGGTCGAGCCATGGTGCTACGGCCATCGCTGGGGTGACCGAGTCGGATAGCGGCGCCTCGGCGACCATGGCAGAACTTGTGAATGGCGCTATCGTGGCGATCTCTGCACCGTCGGGCGCGATGATCGCGGATGATCCCACAGTGGACGCGTTGACCACGGATCGAGCTGTCTCCATGGCGCGGGCGCGCGCGATGGAGAGCTGCTGCTCACCCTGAGCTGAATCACCGAAGTCAGCATTATTGGATGGGACGATCAGAATCTCGGCTCCCGCCGCGATGATTTCCCGAGCGAGCCGGTCGGAGACGATGTCGAAGCAGAGTGCCACACCGATCGGGACGCCGTCGACCTGGACGGTGGCGCCTGTCGTGCCCGGGGTCATATCGACAGGAATCAGTGACGGAACGAACGGCAGGAGGCTTGACCAAAGTGCACGGTCCGGAAGGAATTCGGCGAAAGGGACCGGGTACCTCTTGTCATATTGTTCGACTACTCCCACGCCCGCGCGCCAGACGAGTGCGCTGTTGAAGACCTCACCGTCGTCTACCGTGAGCGTGCCGAAAAGGATAGGCGCGCTCACCCGATCGGAGATCCCGTCGAGCGAGGCTTGAACTTCGGCGATTCGCGCGACGTCAACATCAACAGAATTCTCAGGCCACACCAGAAGATCGAGATCTTCGCCATAGAGCGATTGCGTTGCACGCACATGATCGCCGAAAATTCTCCCCGGCGCACTGGCGTTAAAGATGCCGGCGTCCGAGTTGCCCTGCGCCGCACCAACTCGCATAGTTCCTGTTTCGTTGTAGGAAAAAGAGGGCACGGCCACGAGAGCGGCCAGAAGAACGAGTGGAGCGGATGCGTGCCCCAGTCCGAGCGAGCGTGCGACCTGCACGAGCATCGTGCTCATCACGACGACAGCGAAAGTAGTTCCGGCTACCCCGACCCACGGCAGTAGGTCGCGCAATGGGCCGTCGACCTGGCTGTAGGCGAGTCGACCCCACGCGAAGCCACCATACGGCCAGTTCCCAGCAACGAAATCGCGTCCTACCCACGCCGCTCCCACCAGCACGGGAACCACCACCATCCGGGTGAAGTCTCCCGGAATCCACTCCTCAATCGTCCGCCAGCCGGCGATCATGATTGCGGCGGCGCCCACCGACATGAGTACCTGCAACGCGACGAGTGCTGCCCAGGGTGCGGGACCGAGATAGGTCGTCAACCAGACAATGTGAATACCCCAGAAACATGTCGCTCCCGCCGCAGCTCCCGCCAGCGCATGGGTCATCCGTGGTGCCGTCAGAACGCAGACCTGCAGCGCGACGCCCACGAGCGCGAAGGGCCAAGACCCGACTGGGGGAAACGCGAGCGTCGTGAGAGAACCCCCCAGTGCGCCAAGAGCCAGAGTCCGCAGGAAGGCATATCGGGGCGCCCGTCGCCGCGCCGACTTCGTGTGGCGGGGGCGAACCGCGTCGAGCGGGACCGGGATGGTCACGGTCCCGGGGGGTTATCGCCCGCCACGCGGGGGTCGGAGTCGGACGCTACGAAGGTTGAGCGGTGGGATTGCCTCTCACTCCCGAGAGTGCGGCCACTCTCCTGGTCGCTTGAAGCGGTTTTCGGGGAGCGGCCCTGTCGGTAAACGCTTAGTTCGGGCTCCGGGTGCCGGGCCGCTTGGACAACGACGAGAACCACGCCGGCAATCGCGACGACGAGCGCTGTGAGCACGTTTATCTTGACGCCCCAGATTTCGAGCTCGGTGGGGTCGATACGAATGGATTCGAACCACGCCCTGCCCGTGCCGTAGATAAGCAGGTAGACGCCGAGCGCCCTGCCCCACCTCAGGTCATAACGACGCTCCAGAAGAAGGATCGTCGCGGCGCCTGCGAGATTCCACAACATCTCGTACAGAAAGAGCGGGTGAAAAATCGTGCCCGGCGGCAGGCCCTCCGGGAAAGCGGCGCTCTGCGGGTCGAT
>NZ_QFPF01000114.1 GCF_003248605.1 Microbacterium sp. | reverse complement strand
ACCCGCGAGGATGTGGCCCGTCTGCATGGTGAGTTGGTGCGGTATGGGCTGGTGGTGTGGACGGGTGGGAATGTGTCGGGTCGTGTGCCGGGTGCGGATCTGTTCGTGATCAAGCCGAGCGGGGTGTCGTATGACGATCTGGCGCCGGAGAACATGATCGTGTGCGATCTGGACGGGGTTGTGGTCCCGGGGACGCCGGGCAGTGAGCGGTCTCCGTCGAGTGATACGGCGGCGCATGCGTATGTGTATCGGAATATGCCGGGTGTGGGTGGTGTGGTGCACACGCATTCGACGTATGCGGTGGCGTGGGCGGCGCGGGGGGAATCGATTCCGTGTGTGATCACGGGGATGGCGGATGAGTTCGGGGGTCCGATTCCGGTGGGTCCGTTTGCGGTGATCGGGGATGACTCGATCGGTCGGGGGATCGTGGAGACCCTCACCGGTCACCGGAGCCGTGCGGTGTTGATGCGCAATCATGGGCCGTTCACGATCGGGGTGTCGGCGAAGGATGCGGTCAAGGCCGCGGTGATGTGTGAGGACGCGGCGCGCACGGTTCATATCGCGGCGCAGGCGGGTCCGCTGGTCCCGATCCCGCAGGAGAAGATCGACGCCCTCTACGGCCGGTACCAGAACGTCTACGGCCAGGCCACCGACGACCGCCGCGACGAGAGCGAGGACGCCCGATGAGCGCCGACGCGATCCGCGCCGGCCGCACGGCGCTCGGCATCGAGTTCGGATCGACCCGCATCAAGGCCTGCCTCGTCGACGCCGCCGACCCCGGCACCGTCCTCGCGGTCGGTTCACACGAGTGGGAGAACCGGTTCGAGGACAACACCTGGACCTACGCGCTCGAGGACGTCTGGTCGGGACTGCAGGATGCCGTCGCCGGTCTCCTCGCCGACGCGGAGCGTCGTCACGGGGAGCGCCCCACCACGTTCGGTGCCATCGGTGTCTCGGCCATGATGCATGGCTACCTGGCGTTCGGGGCCGACGAAGATCTGCTCGTCCCCTTCCGTACGTGGCGCAACACGTCCACGGGTCCCGCCGCCGCCGAGCTGACGGAACTGTTCGGCGTCAACATCCCGCTGCGGTGGTCGATCGCGCACCTGCACCAGGCGGTGCTTGGCGCCGAGCAGCATGTGCCCGGCATCCGCTTCGTCACGACCCTCGCGGGCTATGTGCACTGGCGTCTCACCGGGCACAGGGTGCTCGGGGTGGGGGATGCCTCCGGCATGTTCCCGATCGATCCCGCGACCGGCGGCTACGACGAGGCGATGCTCTCGGCATACGACCGGCTCGTGAGCGGCCGGCTTCCGGCCGACCTGGTTCAGCTGCTGCCCGAGGTCCTCGCCGCCGGCGTGATCGCCGGCGAGCTGACGACGGAGGGAGCGGCCCTGCTCGACCCGACCGGATCGCTCAGCCCCGGCATCCCGTTCTGTCCGCCCGAGGGTGACGCCGGCACCGGAATGGTCGCCACGAACGCCGTCTCGCCGCGCACCGGAAACGTCAGCGCCGGCACGAGCATCTTCGCGATGGTCGTGCTCGATCGGCCCCTGGCCCGCGTGCACCACGAACTCGACATCGTGACCACGCCCGCCGGCGACCCGGTGGCGATGGTGCACTGCAACAACGGCGCGAGCGAGCTCGCCGCGTGGGTGAGCGTCTTCGGGCGGTTCGCCGCGGCGGCGGGCACGCCCCTCGAGGCCGACGCCGTGTACGAGGTGCTCTTCAGTGAAGCACTCGACGCCGAGGCGGATGCCGGCGGCATCCTCGCGTACAACCACCTCGCGGGGGAGCCCATCGCGGGACTCGACGCGGGGCGTCCGCTCGTCGTCCGCACCCCCGATTCGCGCCTGACGCTCGGCAACGTCTTCCGCGCCCAGCTCTACGGGGTCTTCGGAACCCTGAGCCTCGGGATGCGGGTGCTCCGGGGCGAGGGCGTGGAGATCGAGACGATGTACGCGCACGGCGGCATGTTCCGCACCGCCGGCGTCGCGCAGCGCTTCCTCGCGGCCGCGATCGACGCGCCCGTGGCGGTCGCCGCGACGGCGTCCGAGGGCGGCGCATGGGGCATCGCCGTGCTCGCGGCCTACCTGGACGCGGCCGCAGAGCTGCCCCTGGATGCGTATCTCGCGCAGCGCGTCTTCGCGGACGAGGAGTTCGCAACTGCGGCCCCCGACGCCGCAGATGCCGCGGGCTACGCCTCCTACCTCACCCGCTACGAGGTGGGGCTCGCGATCGAGCGCGCCGCCACCGCCGTCCTCTGAACCGACCGAAAGAAGAACGACATGACCCGCACGCCCCTCGCCACGACCCTCGACGCCTACGAGGTCTGGTTCGTCACCGGCAGCCAGAACCTGTACGGCGAAGAGACCCTGCGCCAGGTCGCTGAGCAGTCGCAGGGTGTCGTCGCCCAGCTCGAGGGCCATGTGCCCGTGAAGGTCGTCTGGAAACCCGTGCTGAAGGACGCCGACAGCATCCGTCGCCTCGCCCTCGAGGCCAACGCGGCCGACGAGGTCATCGGCCTCATCGCGTGGATGCACACGTTCAGCCCCGCCAAGATGTGGATCGGCGGCCTCGACGCGTTGCAGAAGCCGCTCCTGCACCTGCACACGCAAGCGAACGTCGAACTGCCGTGGGCCGACATCGACTTCGATTTCATGAACCTCAATCAGGCGGCGCACGGCGACCGCGAGTTCGGCTACATCCAGACCCGCCTCGGCGTCGCGCGCAAGACGGTCGCCGGTCACGCCTCCGATGCCCGCGTTCGTGCCGAGGTCGAATCATGGCAGCGGGCCGCGGCGGGCTGGGCGGCCGCCCGCAGCCTCAAGCTCGCGCGCTTCGGCGACAACATGCGCTACGTCGCGGTCACCGAGGGTGACAAGACCGAGGCCGAGCTGCGCTTCGGCGTGCAGGTGAACACGTGGGGTGTCAACGAGCTGGCGGATGCTGTCGCGACAGCATCCGACGCGGAGGTCGATGCCCTCGTGGCTCTCTATGAAGAGGAGTACGATGTCGTGCCCGAGCTGCGCGCCGGCGGCGAGCGTCATCAGTCGCTGCGCGACGGCGCCGCGATCGAGCTCGGACTGCGCTCCTTCCTCGAGGAGGGCGGGTTCGGCGCCTTCACGACGAGCTTCGAAGACCTCGGTGCCCTCACCCAGCTGCCCGGCCTCGCGGTGCAGCGCTTGATGGCCGAGGGCTACGGCTTCGGCGCAGAGGGCGACTGGAAGACGGCGATCCTCGTGCGCGTCGCGAACGTCATGGGCGCGGGGCTGCCGGGAGGTGCGAGCCTCATGGAGGACTACACCTACGATCTTGTGCCCGGCTCCGAGCGCATCCTGGGGGCGCACATGCTCGAGGTGTCACCATCGCTGTCGTCGCAGAGAGCGAGACTCGAGATCCACCCGCTCGGCATCGGCGGCAAGCAGGATCCCGTACGCCTGGTGTTCACCGCCGACCCGGGACCCGCGCTCGTCGTGGCCATGAGCGACATGCGGGACCGGTTCCGGCTGACGGCGAACGTGGTCGAGAACGTCGAGGCCCCGGATCTGCCCAAGCTGCCGGTGGGACGTGCGATCTGGAAGCCGCAGCCGGACTTCGCCACGAGCGCCGCCGCCTGGCTCATCGCCGGCGCCGCGCACCACACGGTCATGACCACCGCCGTGGGCATCGACGTGTTCCGCGACTTCGCCGAGATCGCCAAGACCGAGCTGCTCGTGATCGATGACACCACGACGGTGCGCGACTTCCAGCGCGAGGTGCGGTGGAACCAGGCCTACTACCGGCTCGCGCAGGGGCTGTAGAGCCGGCGTCTCGCTGCGCTCGCTCAACGCCCGGGGGGCAGCATGCCGACCGGGTCGTCGAGGAGGCGCGCGAAGGCGGCCTCCGCCGCGCCGATCAGCAGGCGATCCTCGCCGAGTGCCGCCGGGCGGATCTCGACATCCTCCCCGGCGGCCGGCATCGAGAGGGCGCGCACCGCGTCGAGCAGCTCGTCGGTGCCGCCCGCGGCGAGCGTCGCGAGAAACCCGCCGAGGACGATCACGCGCGGGTTCAGCACGTTGACCGCGTTCGCGAGCGCGGTGGCGAGGATGCGGCGCTGGCGCGCGATCTCGTCGGCGGCATCGGGAAGATCGCTCGCGGCGAGGGCGGCGGCGAGCGTGGGCTCGTCGGCCGAGGCGAGTCCCGCGACGGCGAGCAGGCGTGCCCGACTCACCTCGTCCTCCAGAACACCGTCGCCGGCCAGGCGATCCGCCGAGGAGGGGATGCCGGGCCGGTTCTGTCCGAACTCCCCGGCGTATCCCGAGAGACCGGATACCGGCATCCCGTGCACGATCAGGCCGCCGCCGATTCCGCTGGCGCCGCCGTTGAGATAGACGAGGTCGTCGATGCCCCGGCCGGCGCCGAACAAGTGCTCGGCGATCGCGCCCAGGGTGGCGTCGTTGTCGACCACGACCGGCAGGCCGGTGGCGTGCGTCGCGAGGTCGCGCAGCGGCACGTCGTGCCAGCCGAGGTGCGGTGCGAGGCGCACCATGCCGTCGGCCGCGCGGACGAGCCCGGGCACGGCGAGGCCGAGACCGACGATACGGGCGCCGTGGAGTTCCGCCGGGCTCCAGCCGGCGATCATCGCCACCGTCTGGTCGGGCGTGAGCAGGCGGTCGACCTCGATGCGCAGACGCGCGGCGACGGAGCCGTCCAGGCGCACAGCCGCGAGTGTGAGGGCGTCGACTTCGGGGTTCGCGGCGAGCGCCACGATCCGGGGATCGCACGCGACGACGGGGGAGGGGCGGCCGGCGCGCGTGGAAGGGGCAGGCGGCAGCTCGGCGGCGATGCCGAGCGAGACGAGTTCGCCGACGAGGTCGGCGATGGTCGAGCGGTTCAGGCCCGTCGTGGCCGTCAACTGCGCGCGGGACTGCGGTCCTTCGAGGTGCACGAGGCGCACCAGCCGTGCGAGGTTCGCGCGCCGCACCGCCTCGAAGGTGGTCGCGCGGTCGGTCATCGCACCAGCGTAGGGGGTCGCGGGCGGACGATGCGTGGTATAGGTTGTCGCTAACAACATTTCCGTTCAGCGAGGAGCAGGATCGCATGCCCACCCCCACGCCCGCCGACAAGTTCTCGTTCGGCCTCTGGACCATCGGCTACAACGGCACCGACCCGTTCGGGGGGCCCACGCGGCCCGCGCTCGATGTCGTGCACGCCGTCGAGAAGCTCGCCGAGCTTGGTGCGTACGGACTCACGTTCCACGACGACGACCTCTTCGCGTTCGGATCCACCGACGCCGAGCGTCAGGTGCAGATCGATCGCCTCAAGGGCGCGCTCGCCGCCACCGGCCTCGTCGTGCCGATGGTGACCACGAACCTCTTCTCGGCCCCCGTCTTCAAGGACGGCGGCTTCACGTCCAACGACCGCGACGTGCGCCGTTTCGCCCTGCGCAAGGTGCTGCGCAACCTCGACCTGGCCGCCGAGCTGGGTGCGAAGACCTTCGTCATGTGGGGCGGCCGCGAGGGCGCCGAGTACGACTCGGCCAAGGATGTGCGACAGGCGCTGGAGCGCTACCGCGAGGCGGTCAACCTGCTCGGCGACTACGTCACAGACAAGGGCTACGACATCCGCTTCGCCATCGAGCCCAAGCCCAATGAGCCGCGCGGTGACATCCTGCTGCCGACCCTCGGCCACGCGATCGCCTTCATCGACTCGCTCGAGCGTCCCGAGCTCGTGGGCGTCAACCCCGAGGTCGGCCACGAGCAGATGGCGGGCCTGAACTTCACCGCGGGCATCGCCCAGGCGCTTTACCATGGCAAGCTCTTCCACATCGACCTCAACGGCCAGCGCGGGATCAAGTACGACCAGGACCTCGTCTTCGGCCACGGTGATCTGCACAACGCCTTCTCGCTCGTGGACCTGCTGGAGAACGGCGGCCCCGGTGGGGTACCGGCCTACGATGGCCCCCGTCACTTCGACTACAAGCCCTCGCGTACCGAGGACGAGAAGGGCGTGTGGGAGTCGGCATCCGCCAACATGCGCACCTACCTGCTGCTCAAGGAGCGCGCCGCGGCCTTCCGCGCCGACCCCGAGGTGCAGGAGGCGCTCGCGGCCGCGAAGGTCGCCGAGCTCGCCGTGCCCACCCTCAACCCCGGCGAGTCGTACGACGACCTGCTCGCCGACCGGTCGGCGTACGAGGACTTCGACGCCGCGGCCTACCTCGGCGGCAAGGGCTTCGGCTTCGTCCGGCTCCAGCAGCTGGCGACCGAGCACCTGCTCGGCGCCCGCTGAGCGCGGACGCCATGACGCTCGTCGCGGGGGTCGATTCGTCGACCCAGTCCTGCAAGGTCGTCATCGTCGATGTCGCGACGGGGCGCGTCGTGCGCGAGGGGCGCGCCGCGCACCCCCCGGGCACCGAGGTGTCGCCCGATGCGTGGTGGGTGGCGTTGACGGACGCGATCGCGGATGCCGGCGGACTCGGCGACGTGGCGTCCGTGTCGGTCGCGGGGCAGCAGCACGGCATGGTCGTGCTCGATGCCGAAGGGCGGGTGATCCGCGACGCGCTGCTGTGGAACGACACCCGCTCGGCATCGGCGGCGCGCGGCCTGATCGGCGAGGTCGGGGCGGGTGAGTACGCCCGGCGGACGGGGGTCGTGCCCGTGGCGTCGTTCACCGCGACCAAGCTGCGCTGGCTGCGCGATGCGGAGCCGGAGCGCGCAGCCAGGGTGGCCGCGGTCGCGCTACCGCACGACTGGCTCACCTGGCGGCTGCGCGGCTTCGGCCCCACGGGCGAGTCGGCGAAGGGCCCGGTGCTGGAGGAGCTGACCACAGACCGCTCGGATGCCAGCGGTACGGCCTACTGGGGTGCTGCCGGGTACGACGATGAGCTGTTCGTGCGGGCTCTCGGGCACGACGCCGTACGCCCGAGAGTGCTCGGCCCGGGAGAGGCCGCGGGGCGCACCGCCGGCGGCGTGCTCGTGGGTCCGGGGGCGGGCGACAACGCGGGGGCGGCGCTCGGCCTGGGCGCCGCGACCGGAGATGTCGTCGTCTCGATCGGCACCTCCGGCACCGTGTTCGCCGTCACGGATCATCCGGTGGCCGATGCGTCCGGCACGGTCGCCGGCTTCGCCGACGCAGCCGGAGGCTACCTTCCGCTCGTGGCGACCCTCAACGCGGCGCGTGTGCTCGATGCGATCGCGGCGCTGCTCGGCGTGGATCACGATGAGCTCGGGCGACTCGCCCTCGAGGTGGATGCCGGAGCCCCGGCGCCCGTGCTCGTGCCCTACTTCGAGGGCGAGCGCACCCCCAACCTGCCGGATGCGACCGCGACGCTCGCGGGCCTCACCCTCGCGACGACGACGCGAGCCGGCGTCGCCCGCGCAGCGATCGAGGGGATGCTGTGCGGCCTCGCCGAGGGCGTCGACGCGGTGCGCGCCCAGGGCGTCGTCGCGCGGCGCGTGCTGCTGATCGGCGGCGCCGCGCGCAACCGCGCCGTCGCGGCGATCGCGGCTCAGGTCTTCGACGTGCCCGTCGTCGTTCCCGCGCCGGGGGAGTATGTCGCGCGAGGTGCCGCGGTCCAGGCGGCCTGGGTGCTGAACGGCTCGCGACCGACGTGGACATCGGCGATGGAGCGCACGCTCGACGTCGACACCCGCAGCGAGGTCCGCGCGCGATACGCCGCCGTTGCGGCAGGATACGTCGAGTGATCCATGAAGACAGACGCCCCGCATCCGGCACTCGGCACACCCTCCGGGCGGGCGACTACACCGCCGTCATCGCCAGCGTGGGGGCATCGCTGCGTGTGCTGAGGTTCAGCTCCGCGGCGGGGGAGCGCGATCTGACGACAAGGGCGATGACCATGTCACGCTCGCCGCCGAGATCGAGCCGCAGGCGGGGTACCCGTGGCGGCTGCGCATCGAGACCACCTATGCCCTGAGTGCGGACGGGCTCACCCAGACGGTGCGGGCGACGAATCTCTCGGGCGAGACCGCGCCGTTCGGCACCGGACCGCACCCCTATCTCGTCGCCGGGCCGGGCCGCGTCGACGACTGGATCCTCGAACTGCCGGCCCGCCAGGTGCTCGAGGTGACGGAGGACCGGCTGATCCCCACCGAGCTGCGCTCGGTCGAGATCGACGCCGACCGCTTCGACTTCCGCGCCCCGCGCCGGATCGCGGGTGCCCGGATCGATCATGCGTTCACGGACCTCGAATCGGCACCCGGCGGGCGGGTGACCGTGCGTGTGACCGATGGGCAGGGCTCGGGCGTCGGAATGGCCTGGGGAAGGGACTGCGCGTGGGTGCAGGTGCACACGGCGGATCTGCCCGACGAGTCCCGATCTCGGCGCGGGTTGGCGGTCGAGCCGATGACCTGTCCACCCGACGCCTTCAACAGTGAGAATGCTCTCATCTTGCTTGACCCCAGCTCGACAGCCGCGGGAACCTGGAGCATCTTCGCGATCTGATCGATCGCGATTCCCGTCGATCTCTCGCGCGTGAGCTCTCTGAAAGCTCATCTGTCCCCCGAAGAGGGGACGCGAACGTGGCCGTTTGTCCCCCAAAGGGGGGACAGACCCACTATCGCCGAAGGGTTTATGCTGTTACCAGCTCTTCCGGGAAGTGTCGAGACGCCGTCCCCAGCGGCGTGCGGGCCGGTTCCCCAAGCGGTTTCGCGTTCGACCAGGAAGAAGCAGGGCCCCCTCGAGTCGCCCAGTCCCCAATGGGCTGCCCGAGGGGGCCAATTCATTTCTCCGTCCTCCCCATCGGGTGCGGACGGATTCTTCTCCCCAGAGGAGTGCAGTCTCCTCCGCCTGATACACCCTCCGTGCCAGGATGGGCTCGTCTGCGGCTGAGCAAGGAGAACGACGATGTCGGAGCAGTACGAAGAGCGAAAGTCCTTCTGGCGGCTGTCGGTGATCATCGCCATCGCCGCCCTCGTGGCCGCGGCCCTGGTCTGCGTCTTCTGGGTTCTCTTCGGGGGCGAGAGTGGCATCATCGGCCGTGCGCTCGCGACGATCCTGCTCCTCGCGGCGTTCGCGGGCGCGGCCGTCTTCGACGCGGGGCAGGCCCCTCGACGACCCCAGTGGTACGTGCTGCTGAGCATGGTCGGCTGGGTCGTCATCCTTCTCGCCGGCGCGATCAAGATCTGGACTCCGATCGACGCGTGGTGGATGTCGTCATACACGCGCTTCATGGAGTTCGTGGCCATCGTGCTGGTCGTGCGGCTGGCGATCCTGCACGCGCGACTGCTCATCCGCACGCAGGAACGCAACGCCACCGTGTTCACGCGGGCGTGCACCGCCGTGACCGTCGGACTGTCCACGGTGCTCGCGATCATGCTTCTGCTGCCGCTCATGTTCGACGCCCGCTGGTCGGACTTCTACTGGCGGGTCGTCGTGGCCGTCACGATCCTCGCGGCGGTCGGCACCGCCCTCGTCCCGCTCGTGAAGGCCTTGAACTCGCCGCGCGTCGTCGCCGCTCCGCCCGCGCCGGCTGCGCTGCCCTGGCCGACCTATGCGGACGGGCGCACCCCGCTGCCGGTCATGTCCGACGGATCGCCCGACTGGAACGCGTACTACACGGGGCGCCC
The DNA here is from genome assembly GCF_003248605.1 of Microbacterium sp. Lineage (GTDB taxonomy): Bacteria > Actinomycetota > Actinomycetes > Actinomycetales > Microbacteriaceae > Microbacterium. The sequence goes on along the minus strand of NZ_QFPF01000114.1, from coordinate 1,856 downwards.
GAGCTATCCGCAGCAGCCCGCTTCGGGGTACGCGGCCCCCGTTCCGCCGATGCCGCCCGTCCCGCCGCACGCGCAGCAGGCGCCGCCAGCACCTCCCGTCTCTCAGGTGCCCCCCGCGCCGCCGTCACCGCCCGCGCCGCCGCGCTGATCATCCGGCGCGACCGAGTATCTCCAGCGCCGCCATCGCGGCATTGTGGCCGCCGAGACCGCTGACGGCGCCTCCGCGACGTGCGCCGGCCCCGCACATCAGGATGCTGTCGTGCCGGGTGCTCACGCCCCACCGAGCGCCCGGCGTCGTCTCCGCGGCGTCCGACTCCAGCCACGGCCACGACAGCTCGCCGTGGAAGATGTCGCCCCCCACCATGCCGAGAGAGTCCTCGAGATCCGCCGTCGTGCGTGCCTCGATGCAGGGGGTGCCATCGGGACCCGTGTGCAGCAGTGGCGCCAACGGTTCGGCGAGCACGCTCTCGAGCGAGCGTTCCGCCGCCAGAAGCAGCGCAGCGCGGATCGTGTCGGGGTCGGTGTCGGTGGTCAGACGGTGTGGCGTCTGCAGGCCGAACAGCGTGAGGGTGTGCGCGCCTCGTCGCCTGAGGTCCGGTCCGAGGATCGAGGGATCCGTGAGCGAGTGGCAGTAGATCTCCGCGGGCAGCGGATCGGGGATCGACCCGTCCGCCGCACTCCGGAAGGCCGTGTCCAGTTGCGTCATCGTCTCATTGATGTGGAACGTGCCCGCGAAGGCCTGCTCGGGCGCCACCTCGCGGTCCCGCAGTCGCGGCAGACGGTCGAGGAGCATGTTCACCTTGATCTGCGCCCCCTCCGGTGCCGGCGTGACAGCATCCGTCGTCGCGCCTCCCGCTCGAAGCAGGCGGGAGAGGACCGCCGGGCCGACCCCGCTCAGGACGAGCCGACCCGCGACGATCTCGCCGTCGTCGAGGGTGACCTCGCCGTCGGGCGTGATCGACACGGCCTCGACGTGCACGCGCAGCCGTGCACCCGCGCGCAGCGCCGCATCCCGGAGGGCTTCGGTGACCCGACCCATACCGCCCACCGGCACGTCCCAGTCGCCCGTCCCTCCGCCGATGACGTGGTAGAGGAAGCAGCGGTTCTGGCGCAGCGAGGGATCGTCGGCGTACGAGAACGTGCCGATGAGCGCGTCGGTCAGCAGCACGCCCCGCACGAGGTCGTCGGGGCTCTGGGTGCGCAGCAGCTCGCCGAGGGGCGCCTCCACGAGACCGTGCCACAGCGCGTCGTCGCCGACGCGTCGGCGAAGCTCCTCTGGCCGTGCGAGCGGCTCGGTCATCGACGAGAAGACCGCACGCGCGAGGGGGGCGAGCCGCGCACCGAACGCCGCGTACCGGTCCGCGTCGGCACGATCGCCCGTCGCCCGCGCGAACGAAGAGGCCGTGGCCGCGGCATCCTCCGTGTCGATCAGCAGGCCACGTTCGGGTGCGTCCGGCACGGGCGTGTACGACGAGATGCGCCGGCGGCGAAGGGTGATCTCGAGCCCGAGATCGTCGATGATGCGCCGCGGAAGCAGGCTGACCAGGTAGGAATAGCGCGAAAGCCGGGCGTCCACGCCCGCCCACGGGCGCTCCGAGACGGCCGCGCCGCCGACGTGGCCGTCTCGCTCGAGTACGACGACGCTGCGTCCGGCCCCCGCGAGGTAGGCCGCCGCGACGAGGGCGTTGTGTCCGCCGCCGACGATCACGACATCGTGCACGGGTCGGGCGGGTCCGGCGTGATTCATGCCGATCACGCTAGGGCGTGTCTCCCATATCGCTGGTGAGGCTCACGGCAGTCTTGTTGTGTGAGGTCTGATTCGCGGTTGAGGGTGTTCACGGACGAGCAATGGAAGC
>NZ_QFPF01000113.1 GCF_003248605.1 Microbacterium sp. | reverse complement strand
CTCATCGGCGACAACATGCGCCGCGCCGTGCCGCTCGTGGCACTGCTCGGCGCCTCGATCGTGCTGCTGTGCGACATCATCGGACGCCTCGTGCGGTTCCCTTTCGAGATCCCCCTCTCGCTCGTCATGGGCGTGCTCGGCGGCATCGTCTTCCTCTGGCTGCTCCTCGGCACGGCGAAACAGGTGGATGCTGTCGGCCCCCGTCGCACGCGTCGCGCCAGCCTCATGCGGGGCGGTGCCCGATGAGCGCACCCGTGCGCAGCGCAGCATCCCGTGCCGTCGCCGCCGTGCGCACGCCGCGCATCGCTCTGCTCGTGCTCTCCGCCCTCGCCGTCGGCGTGTGCCTGGCGTTCCTGTTCACCGACCTGCCCGGAAAGTGGGAGTACGCGCTCGGCCTGCGCTGGCGCACCGTCGCGGGCATGGTGATCGCCGCCGCGGCGATCGGGGCGGCCACGGTGCTGTTCCAGACGATCACCGCCAACCGCATCCTCACTCCCGGCATCATGGGCTTCGACGCGGTGTTCCTCGCGATCCAGACGGTCGTCGCCTTCGCGATCGGGCCGGCGCTCCTGGTCAGCGCCCCGCCGCTCGCGTCGTGGGGCGTCGAGCTCGTGCTCATGATGGGCTCGATCGTGCTGCTGTACTGGTGGCTCTTCCAGCGCCGGCGCCTCGACCTGCACGTGATCGTGCTCGCGGGGCTGATCCTCGGGGTGCTGTTCCGCTCGGTGACGGGGTTCATCCAGCGACTGCTCGACCCCGACACGTTCGCCATCGTCCAGGACCTCACGTTCGCGAGTTTCACCTCGGTCGACCGCGAACTGCTCGTGCCCACCGCGGTGCTCGTCGCGGTCGCCCTCGCCTCGCTCTGGCCGATCCGCCGCGAACTCGACGTGCTCTCGCTCGGCGAGACCACGGCGGTCTCGCTCGGCGTCGAGCACCGGCGCGTCGTGATGCACGTGATCGTCGTCATCTCGGCACTGGTGGCGGCATCCACCGCGCTCGTGGGGCCGGTGACGTTCTTCGGGCTCATCGTCGCCAACCTCGCCTACGGGGCCGTCGGCCACCGGCATCTGCGGAGCGTCCCGGCATCGATCGCGATCGGCGTGGTTGCGCTCGTCGGCGGGCAGCTGATCCTCGATCGGGTGCTGGGCTTCGGCACGGAGCTGCCGGTCGTGATCGAGTTCGTCGGCGGTCTGTTCTTCATCCTGCTCGTGCTCACCGGAAGGGCTCGCTGACATGATCGTGACCGAATCGGTCGTCAAACGCCACGGCTCCCTCGTGGCACTCGACGACGTCTCGCTCGAGGTGCGTCCCGGCGTCACGGCGATCATCGGCCCCAACGGGGCGGGCAAGTCGACCCTGCTCGCCGGAATCGGGCGCCTCTCGGCGACGGATGCCGGGGCCATCACGGTCGACGGGCTCGATGTCGTCCACACCAGGTCGCGGGTGCTCGCGCGCCGCCTCGCGATCCTGCGTCAGGACAACCATCTCGCGATCCGGCTGAGCGTCGAGGATCTCGTCGCCTACGGTCGCTTTCCGCACGGGGGTTCGGGACGCACGCCTCACGATCGCGAACTCGTCGAGAACGCGCTCGACCTGCTCGACCTGGGCGCCGTCCGACGGCGCTTTCTCGACGAGCTGTCGGGCGGTCAGCGGCAGCGTGCGTTCGTCGCGATGGCGCTCGCGCAGGACACCGACCATCTGCTGCTCGACGAGCCGCTCAACAACCTCGATCCTCGGCACGGCGTCGCGCTGATGAAGCTGCTGCGTCGGCTCGCCGACGAACGCGGCATGACGATCGTGGTCGTGCTGCACGACATCAACGTCGCCGGTCGCTTCGCAGACGACATCGTCGCGATGCGTGCGGGCCGGGTCGTGCACCACGGCCCGGTGGGCGAGGTGCTCACCGCCCCGAATCTCTCGGCGCTCTACGAGACTCCCGCGCACGTCATCGAGATGAGCGGACGACCCGTGATCGTGTGGGACTGAGTCATCGGGGACTGAGGGGCTGGGTCGCAGGTCGCCGCGTCGCGGCCCAGACCATCGTCACCATGACGAGCAGCTCGACGAGGGTCTGGGTGACCACGACCAGTGGTGTGAGGGCGAAGCCCGCGGGGAGGGCGAGGGCGAGGGGCAGCACGACGAGCGAGTTGCGGGTGACGCCGCTGAAGACCACGGCGGTGCGGCCGGGTCGATCGAGTCGCGCGACGCGACCCGCGACGGCTCCGACGCCCGCCATGATCGCGGCGAACGCCGCGTAGAGCGGCACGAGGGCGATGAGCACGGCCCACGAGCCGGCGACGGCGTGCACCTGCGAGGCGACGACGATCGCGAGGGTTGCGATCATGAGCGGCACCATGGCGGCGGTGACGGCAGCATCCACTCGCCTCGCCCATCGCACGCGGCGGGCGAGCAGCTGGGTCGCGACCGCCGCCCCCAGAGGCAGCACGATCAGCAGCACGAACGCCTCGATGAAGGGGCGCAGATCCAGGGATGCCGCGAACGTGTCGCCGACCATGAGCCACAGGTACAGCGGCAACAGCACCATCTGGGCCAGCATGAGCAGCGGCGTCGCGGCGAGCAGGCGGGCGCGCGAGCCGCCGGCGAGGCCCGTGAAGACGATGACGTAGTCCACACACGGGGTGAGGAGCACGAGCAGCACCCCGACGAGCACCGCGGTGTCGCCGGCGACGAATCGCGACAGGACGAATGCCACCGCGGGGGCGCACACGAAGTTGACGATCAGGATCGTCGTGAGGAACCGCCGGTCGCGCACCGCACGGCCGATCTCGGCGAAAGGAACGCCGAGGAACGTCGCGTACAGCAGCAGCGCCAGCACCGGGGTGATGGCGGTTTCGAGCGGGCGCGCAGCGGCCGGCACCAGCATCCCGAACCCGGCGCCGAGCGCGAGCGCGCCCACGTACAGCAGCACCTGGTGCCGCTCCATCCACGGTGTCGCGTGCGTCATCGGGTACAAGTCTGCCCCAGGCGGGAGTACCGTGACGCGCATGGACGACGACGCCCGCATCCGGCCCACCATCAGTCTCGAGCACTGGCTCGACCGCCTCGCCGAACCGACGGGGGCGCCCGGTGGGGGAGCTGCGAGTGGGATCATGATGGCGATCGCCGCGGCGCTGCTGCACATGGTCGCCGCCTACACGCGGGGCGACGAACGGGCGGATGCTGCCGGTCAGCGCCTGCAGGAGCTGCGCGCCGCGGCGCTCGAGGCCGCCGAGGCGGACGGCGTGAGATCGGCCGAGCTGGGGGAGGCGCTCGCGCACCCGGGCGGTCCCGCTCGCGATCCGCTGCTGCGCCGTGCGGCGGTCGCGGCGGCCGTGTCGTCACAGAGACTCGGCGGGGTCGGCGTCGATCTGGTCGACGAACTGCATCTGATGGCGGCGATCGGCAACCCGAGTCTCGCGGCCGACCTCGTCGTCGCCGCCGAAGCCCTCGCCGCCGGTCTCGGCGGAGCCCTGACCAACCTGCGCGCCTGTGTCGATCTCGCTGAGGTCCACGCGACCGCGGGCGATGAGATGTCGTCCGACCTCGCTGAGGCCGCCGCCTTCGACGAACGCATCGCCGCGGCGCGCCTGGCTGCGTCCGAGGTCGCGGCCGAGACCTCCGCCGGCGCCGCGGCATCGTAGCCGACGCACCCGCTCGCCGCACGGCCCTATCGCCCCGCGCGCCGCGCCGCCACAGTGGAGCACATGGTCTTCATCGGGTACCACGCCTCGCACGAGCAGATCGCCCCGCGCGACCTGCTGAGATACGTCCAGGATGCCGAGGCCGCGGGCTTCGACGGCGCCATGTGCTCCGACCACCTGGCGCCCTGGACGACCCGCCAGGGAGAGTCGGGTTTCGCGCTGAGCTGGATCGCGGCGGCTCTCGCCACGACGCGGTTCTCGATCGGCATGGTCAACGCTCCCGGTCAGCGTTACCACCCGGTCATCGTCGCGCAGGCCTTCGCGACGCTCGAGCAGATGTTCCCCGGGCGCTTCTGGGCGGCGCTCGGCAGCGGGGAGGCGATGAACGAGCACGTCACGGGCGACGAATGGCCGGCGAAGGACGTGCGCACCGCGCGGCTCGGCGAATGCGTCGACGTCATGCGCCGGCTGTGGCAGGGCCAGGAGGTGGATCACGACGGGCTCGTGCGGGTGCATCGCGCGCGGGTGTGGAGCCTGCCCGACGTGCCGCCGCCGCTGCTGGCGACCGCGGTGACGCCCGAGACGGCGGCGTGGGCCGCGGCCTGGGCCGAGGGCATCGCGACCGTCGCGCAGGCCCCCGAGGCGCTCAGCGCTCTGCTCGAGGCCTACAACGGCGCCGGCGGCCGCGGCCCCCGCGTGCTGCAGGTGCATGTCAGCTTCGCCGACACGGATGCCGAGGCCTACGCCCTCGCGCACGACCAGTGGCGCAACGGCCTCGTCTCGCCGCCGCTCGCGTGGGACCTCGAGCAGCCCGAGCAGTTCGACGCGCGCACCGAGAACCCGGACGAGGCCGAGCTGCGCAGAGCTGTGCTCGTCGCGCACGATCCGCTCGACCTCGCTGGCCGGATCGCCGACCTCGTGCGCCTCGGGTTCGATCGCGTCTACATCCATCACGTCGGCCGCGATCAGCGAGGGTTTCTCGCGGCCGCAGGCGAGCGCATCCTGCCCGTCCTTCGTGACGCGCTCGAGGAGACGACCCCGTGAAGATCACCGACACCAGCGACCTGTGGTGGAAGACCGCCGTCGTCTACTGCCTCGACGTCGAGACGTTCGTCGATTCGAACGGCGATGGCATCGGCGACCTGCAGGGCCTCGCCCAGCGCATCGACTACCTCGCGCAGGTGGGCGTGACGGTGCTGTGGCTGATGCCCTTCTATCCGACTCCCGACCGCGACGACGGTTACGACGTGAGCGACTTCTACGGCGTGGATTCGCGGCTCGGCACACACGGGGACCTGGTCGAGGTGATCCGCACCGCGAAGGACCGGGGCATGCGGGTGATCGTCGATCTGGTCGTGAATCACTCCTCGGACAAGCATCCGTGGTTCGTCTCGGCCAAGCGGAGCGTCAACTCGCCCTACCGCGACTACTACGTGTGGACGGACGAGCCGCCCGCGCACGCACCCAACGAGGTCTTTCCCGGAGAGGAGGACAGCATCTGGGAGAAGGACGAGCGCAGCGGCCAGTACTACCTGCACAGCTTCTACCGTCACCAGCCCGATCTGAACGTCGCGAACCCCAAGGTGCGCGACGAGATCGCCAAGATCATCGGCTTCTGGCTGCAGATGGGGATCTCGGGCTTTCGCGTCGACGCCGTGCCGTTCCTGCTCGAGGTGCCGACCGGTGCCGATATGGGCGATCCGCACGACTTTCTGCGCGACATCCGCCAGTTCATGCAGCGCCGCTCGAGCGAGGCGATCCTTCTCGGCGAGGTCAATCTGCCGTACGAGAAGCAGCTGGACTATTTCGGACGCAACGACGCGCATGAGCTGACGATGCAGTTCGACTTCGTGGGGATGCAGGCGATCTATCTCTCGCTCGCGAGGGCCGACCCCGCACCCCTGGTCGCGGCGCTGCAGGCTCGGCCGGCGATCGCGCGTGAGTCGCAGTGGGCGAACTTTCTGCGCAACCACGACGAGCTCACGCTCGACAAGCTCAGCGACGACGAACGCGCCGAGGTCTTCGAGGCCTTCGCGCCCGAGGAGTACCAGCGTGTGTACGGCCGGGGCATCGTGCGTCGTCTGCCGCCGATGCTGCGGGGTGATCCGCGTCGCATCCGGATGGCGTACAGCCTGATGTTCAGCCTGCCCGGCACCCCCGTGCTGTTCTATGGCGAGGAGATCGGGATGGGCGAGAACGCCGACCTCGACAAGCGCCAAGTGGTGCGGACGCCGATGCAGTGGACCGACGGCGCGGTGGGCGGGTTCTCGTCGGCCACGGCCTCGCGCCTGGTCGCGCCGCCACCCGGGGACGGATACGCGCCCGCGCACGTCAACGTGGCCGATCAGCTCAACGATCGCGGCAGTCTGCTGCACTTCTTCCGCGACCTCACCGGGCGCTACCGCATCTCGCCCGAGCTCGGCTGGGGTGAGCTGACGATCCTCGACGGCGGCGTGCCGGGGGTGCTCGTGCACAGCGTGAGCGCGGATGTGGGCACGATGGTCGCGGTGCACAACTTCACCGATGTGCCCGCGACGGTGCGCATCGATCTGCCGGCCGAGCCCGAGGGCACGGGCCTGGTGGATCTGTTCGGGCCGGAGCGCATGCCGCTCGACGGGCGCTCAGGCATCGACCTCGAGATCGATGCATACGGGTACCGATGGCTGCGCGTATCGCGGCCGGGGGACGGGCGTCTGACGTAGGGAGCTCGTCGCGCGGGTCGCGGCTCGCGGCTGGCGGCCGCTTTCCGCGGGATTTGCGGCTCAGGATGCCGGAGGCTCGGCGTGCCAGCCCGCGATCAGCCGTGCCACACGCGTCGCGCGGGTCTGGGCGCTCGGTGCGGTCACGACCTGATGGATGGCGGCGTAGCGGTCGGCGCGGGAAAGGGCCGCGAATCGCTGCGCGGCCGCGGGAGCTGCGTCCAGCGCGTCGGAGAGGTCGGTGGGAATCTCGGCCGTCGCGGGCCCGGCGTACGCACGCTCCCATCGGCCGTCGGCTTGTGCGCGATCGATCTCGCGCCGGCCGCGCGGTCGCATACGGCGTTCCGAGATGAGCGCCTCGACGATGCCGACGTTGCGCTGCGACCACATCGAGGTCTTGCGGCGCGGCGTGAAGTGCTGCTGAAAGGTCTCATCATCGATGCGGTTGCGGCGTCCGTCGATCCATCCACTGCAGAGTGCTTCGTCGAGCGCTTCGGCATAGGTGAGGGTTGTGGGTGTGGTCGTGCCCTTCTTCGCCAGCACGAGATACACCCCGTCGGAGGTGTCTTCGTGGATGTCGAGCCACGCGCGCCACGCCGCCGCATCGGCCACGACGAGCCTCTCGAGGGTCGGGCGGGTGCCGATGCCGTTGCTGCCGTCTGCGTTCTCGCCGCTAGCGTTGTGCGCGCTCGGCGGGGGTGCGGAGGGGGACATGGCAACAGCTTCCCAGAGGGCGCCGACACGAATGAGCGCGTCCGCGTCGAGCTCGAAGGCGTGCCTCAGCAGGGTGCGCCCTTCGACCGGCTCAGGACTTGCCGCGTCAGGCTCAGTTCGCCGGTTCAGAAGGGTGCGTCCTCAAGGTCGGGCATGAATCCGATGGTGACCGGTGGTGGGGTGTCTGTGTAGTGGAGTCCGCCGGGGGATATCCATTCGATGACTCCGCCGGGGTGGTGTTTCACCCGCCAGGGCGTCTCACCCTTCAGAGTGTGATGTCGTCGACAGAGCGCGCAGAGGTTTCTGTGGTCGGTGGCTCCGCCGAGGGCAAAATCCTCACCATGATCCATATCGCACCGATGGGTGGGCATGCGGCAGCCCGGGAATCTGCAGTGCGGATCCCTCACCCTCAGATGTCGGGTGAGGTCTGCGGATCTTGTGTATCTGTCGACGGCGAGGACTCCGCCGGTGATGGGGTCGGCGAGTACGCGTTCCCATCCGGGTACCGAGGCGGCGAGGATCCTCGCGGTGTCGAGGTCAATCGGGGTGCGTCCGACGAGCTCTGCGGGGTCATCGGTCACGCCGGCGAGTGCGAGGGCGGGGACGGTGACGTTGACGGTTGCGCGGATGGAGGCGAGTCCGCCGTGTCCGTCGCCGAGCCCTTCACCGGTCTGGGGGTCGATGCGGTGGGTGAGGACCATCTCCATGAGCACGTCGGCACGCACCTGATCCAGGGTCCGAGAATCCACCGGGACTCCGTCACCCTCGGCCTCGGCGGCGTCCTCGCCCTCGACCTCGGCGGCGTCCGCGGCTTCGGCCGCGTCCGCGGTTTGGGCGGCGTGTGCGGTGTTGAGGACGTCGCGGGCGATGTGGGTGATCATGTCGTGGATGCCGTGCACCGGTACCGCCGGGCCCCGGAGGAGGAGTTCGCTCATTCCGTCTGAGTTCGCTCATTCCGTCTTCGACGTCCCGCACCCACACCCCGCCGCTCTTGCGCGCGACCTGATGCCGCTCCGCGAACGTCGTCGGCTGCACCTGCTCCACCAGCCGTGCGAGTTGCGGTCCGAGCCGCCCGGGTGTGGTGGACGCGGCCCGCTCCAACGCCTCAACCTCGAACGCGGCGCGCACCTCCGGGTCGGTGAGTTTCACCCCGTGTTCCACGATCGCCCGCACATGCCCGACCGACACGACACCCGCGGCCAGCGCCTCGAACGACGCCGCGAACCGGTTCACGAGGGTGTGGGCGTCGTTCATCCGCCGCTGTACCGAACGATCGGGTTGCCGCGCACACGCCCCCAGCTCCGCGGCCAGTGCCCGCAAGGGTAGTTCGGCTTCGCGGCCGGCGGAGCGGGGGATCTCCGCGACCCGTTCCAACCCCACCGCCTGCGCCTCGGCCAGCACCGCCATGACCTCAGCTTCGGCCGAGGCCACCCCTGCCACCGCGGCCGCGTACTTCGCCGCA
>NZ_QFPF01000112.1 GCF_003248605.1 Microbacterium sp. | reverse complement strand
CGTTGGCGGTTGAATCTCAGCCGACTGGCATCGTCTTGCTTATGGCCACTCTCGCGTTGCGGTAGCGCCGCTCGACCGCCCGCACGCGGAGCAACCGCACCAGCGTGACCGGCCCGTTCACGACGAATTTGATCGCGTTCCAAAGGCACACGAGCACGAGCAAGTAGATCCACCCGGGCGCGCCGCCTACCACCCACTGCGCGAGCGCTGCGGCAATGACGATGTAGACGACCGCCAGGAGCATGGCAGGCACGCCCCACTTTAGCCCGCGCCGGGTGTGGGTGGCACGGAGGACGATGTTCGTCGGCATCGTCCGCTGGATGAACGCGTAGAGGCGGCTCACGAAGGCGATCAGCAGTTGGAACATCGTCCAGGCCTCTCCTTCAGGTGTCGGGCTCTGATTGCGCTCAGGTTACGCCTCGCCCTCCGGCGTCGATAGGACCATCCACTACAGGCTGTGGACAGCGCGCGTGCGCGCAGGTGTCCGCCGCGGCTGGGTAGGAGCATCCGCCCGCGAAAGCCAGACTGCGCGATCTCGCGCGACAGCTGCGGCCGCGGCATCCATTCGCTGGTTGGGTGACGAAGCGGGAGCGCCGAGCGCGTCATCCTCGAGAACGCCGTACCGGTCGCGGTAGGCAGCAACGATTCGCACCTGGTGGCGCCAGGCACTCGCCCGCGCCGAATCGACGGGGATTCGCCCGAGCGATGCGATCCACCTCTCCCCCGACACCACCGCAGCATCGACGAGCGCAGACGCACGCTCCTCGATGAGGTGGGCCCGTTCGTCGAGGGCACGCCGCATCTCGGCATCCGTCTCCCCCATCGCCATTGGGATGAGGCCGGCGATGAGCCGCTGCCCACTCCCCCGCGCGCTGCCGCTCGACGGCCGAGCGAGGACGTGCTCGAGGCGTTCGTGTAGCACGGCTGCGGCATCCTGAGCATCTTCGAATCCGCGCGCGGCAGCGATGCGCGGCAGAAGCGTCTCGACGTTGTGGCCGAGCGCTTCGGCACGTCGAAGGCCTGCCGCCAGGGCACCGAAGGCGTCCGACTCGATCGCCGCTTCGGCCAGTTCGGCGGGTAGCCCGCATGCGTGGATGAGATTCGTCCAACGCGGCCGTTGTGCGGATGCCGCGATCGTGTAGTACTCGGCGGCGAGCTGCGCGATCGAGCCCCAGCTCTCCTGCTCGGCGGCGATCGTCTCGTGGGCCGACAGCTCGGCGCCGACGTGGCCGAGCACGCCCGAGAGGATGTCGCGCGCGGTGGCATCGGGACGCTCGCCCGGGTGCCGAGAGGAGTGATTGTCGTCGGGGCGAGACACAACCACGTAGGCATTGTTCGAGGCTCTCCCACGCGTCATCGCGACGTACAGGTTCTCGCGCGTCGTCCCGGGCTCGACGACTGCGTGCGCGGTGGCGGTCGTGATCCCCTGCGCCCGGTAGGCGGTCACCGCGTAGCCGAGGTCGACGTTCTCGGCCACGTACTCGGCCGGCAGCGTGATCGGTCGGGCGCCGGCGCGGTCGGAGTTCTGCACGCGCAGCGAGCCGTCGCGACGAACGGCGACGACCTTCCATCGCGCGCCGTTGCGCACCCAGTCGCGTCCCGAGCGCAGACGGCGGTCGTTCTTGCGGGTGATGATGACGTCGCCGGTGGATGCTGCGGACTCATCGCGCAGGGACGCGTCCACCGAGGCATCCACGATGCCCGAGAGAATTAGTTCGGCGCGCGCCCGCCGGTTGAGCGTGGCGACCGCCTCGCCCGTCTCGGCGACGAGCACCGACGACATGCCGGAGGCGATGTCTTGGAGCCAGGCGCTGTACGCGGCATCCGCCATTGCGTCAGCGTCGCCACCGACGATCCGGTCGTGCGCGCCGTACGCGTCGAGGGCTTGCAGTCGCCCGTTGCGAAGGCCGAGGGATGCCTTTTTCTCCCACGCATTGCGGAAGCGGTGCACGTCGGCGAGCTCAGGCGCATCGGAGCGCGCTTCGACGAGCATCCGGAACGCGCCGCCGGCGTCGACCGACTGCAGTTGCGCCCAGTCCCCCACCAGGAGCACCTTCGCCCCCGCCTGCGTCGCCAGCGTGCTGATGCGATCGAGGGTGAGGGTGCCGGCGAGGGATGCCTCGTCGATGATGACGAGCTGCGAGTTGCGGACCGTTGCGCGGCCCTGGTTGTGCTCGTGCAACCACTTGGCGGTGTTCTCGGTCGCGATGCCGAGGTCGTCGGCGAGTTCGCGCGCGGCCGCTGCGGACGGAGCGAGTCCGATGACCGAGCCGCGTCCGTGCTCGTGCTCCCACGCGAGGCGAAGCGTGTGCATCGCGGTTGTCTTGCCGGCGCCTGCCGGGCCGATCAACACGTCGAGCGAACGCGCGGAGGTTGCGATCGAGTGGAGCGCCGCGCGCTGATCCTCGCCGAGGACAATCCCGTGAGTGCGGCGCGCACGCTCCGCTCGCTCGACAGTTGCAGCGCTGACCACCGGCGCATCGGTCGCGTGCGACGCGGCGAGCAGTCGCTCCTCCGCGTCGAGCAGCGCAATCGATGAGTAGCGCGCGGAGTTGCGCGGACGGAAGACGCTCGTCTCATCGGCACGTCGAAACTCCGCGGGCGAGACGGCGAGCTCGGGTGGAGTGAGTCGCGTGGAGCGCTGCTCCGCGGCATCCGTGATCATGCCCACGATCGCTTCGCGGTCCTCGGTCGCGGCGAACCGCCAGCCCATCGTCTGGCGCGCGGCCTCGGCATAGAGGTTCCAGCGGGTCCACGTCGAGCGACGCTCGCTCGCGGCCTCGACGACGCGGACGGCGAGCTGGTCCAGGATGCCGCGCTCGATGTCCTCGGCACGCAACGGCTGCGGGGCGTCACGGTGACTCACCGCCGTGCGCGCCCACGCGGTCGCGTCGACGCCGAGCAGTCGACTGGCGCGGGTGCGCCACTCGTGCGTGAGATCGGCGAGCGACCGGAGTTGCTTCTCGGGACGCGTCGCGAGCGTCGCCTGCTGACGCAGCCGGATGATCGTCACCTTCGACGGCGCGCGCCCGTGCGTGACGATGTACTCGTCGATCAGCCGGTCCTTCTCGATATCAATGTGACGCGAACGCGACGAGAACTCGGCGACGAGTTGCTCGGGCACGGTTGCGATGGCCCACACCGGGTTGCGATCGGATTCGCGCTCGCGCCGCTCCCACTGGACGCCGAGCGCACGCGACAGGTAGTCGGCGAACACGGCGGTGTGCATTTCGGACAGCGCAACCGTCGCCGCGTGCAGCGGACGCCCGTCGAGCGAGCGCCAATTGCCATCGAACACCGCGCGGACCTTGTTGCTCACCACGACGTGCGTGTGCAACTGCGGATCGCCCGCGCGGGAGTCGAAGTGATCGAACGCGGCGGCGATCAGTCCGTGGACCTCGACCTGCGCGACGGCGCCATCACGGCCCGCTTCGCCGGCTCGAGTCGCGGCCAGTTCACGCTCCATGAAGGCGAGAATGTCATCGATCGCCTTGTGATGCGCGGCAGCGATGGTCGCCTGGGTGTTGGCGTCGGCCACCGCCCAGAGAACCGACGCCGACTTCGACAGCGAGAACGTGAAGTCGTATCCGGCAACGGCGCGGCGGTGGGTCGGCGCTGGAGTGTCGGAATTCGGGCGATCGGGGCTCGCATCGGATGCCGCGTACACGGGATACGCCCGACCGAGCGGAGCGCCCGTCCCGGGGTCGCGACCCATGCCCAAAAGCAAATCAAGCTGGGCCTCGGATACCCGCGATCCCGCGTCGATTCGGCCGTCGGCGAGCGCCGGCAGACCGCTCCCGCGCCAGCGACCCGGCGGGGTGCCGGCCTCGGCGTAGTAGCGGGTGAGCGGGGTGGAGAGCGGTCGGTCGCCGTCGGCCGCGGCCACGGTGCGAAGGAGGTACTTGTACCCATCCCCCGCGCTCATCACCCGCATCGACACCGACACCCGGCACCGCCTCTCCTCTGCCAGAGAGGTGGTGAAGTGGTACCCGCGCGGGTGGTGACTTCTGTTGCGACAATTCCTCTTCCGCCTCGATCTGCAAGACGTGTGGCCGCATTCGTGCGACTCGGAGGAGCAAGCTCGCCCTCAAAGTCGCAGAGTGCGGCCGGGCTGTTTGAAGCGCAGGGATCCGGGGCTGTTAGGTCTCCCGTGACCAACTCCATCCGGCGGGTCTGACTGATCTCACTACAGAAGAGTTGCGGGCCGAACTAACGCCAAGCATCTGGGATAGGGCTCGTCGATCGCCGACAGTCGATTGGGCGACGCCGAGTGCCACGCACACGAGTCGGAAACGAACGATCCTGCGTGATGAGTCCCAGGCCGACTTGGACGACGCGCGGATCCATGCTGTTAGACGCTTGAGGCAGAGTGTTCGGCGAGACCGACTATGTTCGTGCTAGTCAGAATGCCCTGGGGAGCCGAATGACGAGACTGATCAAGATTGCCTCGCCAGTCGAGGTGGCGGTGGACGTGATTTTCGTCCACGGACTGGATGGGGACGCCCTCGAGACTTGGGGCAATGACGGCGCCACCAACTGGCTCGAATGGCTGGCCACCGATGTTCCTGGCGTGCGGGTTTGGACGCTCGACTACGACGCCGCCTCGTCCAAACTGCGCGGTGCGGCCATGCGATTGGAGGACCGCACTGTCAACGTCTTGGAGGCACTGAGTCTCGAAGACCTTGGGGCGAGGCCCATCTGCTTCGTGGCGCACAGCCTCGGTGGACTGCTCGTCAAGGAGGTGATCCTTGAATCGCGGCTAGAACGGGAACACAAGGCCAAGCTGAGCGCTGCAATCGCGGGGGTAGTATTCCTTTCCACGCCGCACTCAGGCTCAGCACTGGCGAGTATCGCCAAGGCGCTCGTACCATTCCTCCCTAGCAACGCAATCTTCGACCTTGGACTCGATGACGCACATCTCCGCAGAATGGGAACGCATTACCGCGATTGGGCAGACTCGTCTCCTGCCACCCACCTCGTCCTGTATGAGACACGAAAGACGCGTCGCGTGAGGGTCGTATCGCCCCGCTCCGCTGATCCTGGACTGTCCCGTGTAAAGCCGATCCCTGTAGACGAGGATCATGTGTCGATTGCGAAGCCCGCCACTCGCGATGACCTTGTGTACAAGAGCATACTTAGGCTGGTTCGCGACACACGATCGTCGATGGACGGCCAGCCCAGCGAGGCGGCACTACACCACGATCCCGCGATACCGGACAGCTCTCCACCGACCGATCCGGTCGCCACATCCGAGTCGGCCACGACGCCGACCGGAATCACGACATCTCCGAGGATCAGTTCCCAGACCCCGTACTTCCTAATGCGACGTGCCGTCAGCGATCAGCTACTTCCGCTCGAGGCGGGGGGAGCGTCACTCGTGGCGTTGTCCGGCCCCCCTGGCATCGGCAAGACAACGCTCGTGACCCAGTGGGCGAGCAGCCACTCAGACCGGTTCCCGGGCGCACAGCTGTACGTCAACATGAACGGCTACGGTCCTGGCCCGCGGATTGACTTGTCTGAGTTGACTCGAATCCTTCTAACGGCACTTGGGACGCCCCCGACGGCGATCCCTGAAGGCGACGACGAACGGCTCGCCCTGTGCCGGACGCAACTCTCGGGAGCAGGAAATCTCCTCGTCTTGGACAATGTCGAGTCAGCAGTTCAGGTCGCACGCCTGCTGTCACCGTTCCCGCCATGCGCCACGCTTGTCACGAGCCGAGACACGCTCGAGCCATTGGTCCTTTCAGGCGCGCTTGCAGTGAAAGTGCCGCCGTTCACCGAGAGCGAGTCGAGCGAGTACCTCGAGAATCGCTTGGGCGCGAGTTGGCTCCGCGCTGATAGGGCAAGCGTCGACCTAGTCATCGAGACGTGCTCGGGGGTTCCGCTCGCTCTGGGATTGGTGGGCGCGCGCGCGTCGATGGATGCGCTCACCTCCACTGATGTGGCCACCCAACTCACGTCCGCAGAAGGCGCCCTCGACTTCCTCGATCTCGGCGACGATCGATCAGGCATCGCGGCCGTCTACTCGTGGTCGTTGTCGAAGCTATCGACGTCAGCACGGTCGGCCTTCGCCTTCATTGGACTTCTGAGGTCCAGGCGCTTCAGGCGCGACCTCATCCGTGCGGGACTGAGACTGACCGACCGAGAGGCTCAGCAGAGTCTGCTCGAGCTCAGACGCGCAAGCCTTGTCGACGCGCAGAACTCCAGCCTGTTCTCTGCGCACGACCTCACACTGCAGGTCGCCGCCAGCGGCGCGTACAAATGGCTCAGCGAGGCCGAGTGCGATCGCGCATGGTCAGGAGTCGTTCGCTTTCTCGCTTCCGCTGCATACGCAGCGGATCGCGTGCTGTATCCAAAGCGCTCTGAGATCCCCCTCCACGTCTCGAAAGAGACGGACCTCGGCGCACTAACCTACTCGAAGGCGTTCGAGTGGTTCCGCGAGTCGCTGGCGGCGGCTCTGGCGGTGCTCGACAATGCCCCGCGTCCGGCCAATACTCACGAGCTCTGGCAGCTTTCTTGGGGCCTAACGACGTATCTTGATCGGTCTGGAAGTTGGGAAGATTACGCTCGCTCCCAACGCGCGGGAGTCGAGCTCGCGCGGTCGCTGAACGATCCTCAGCTCATCGCGATTAGTCAGCGTCTGCTCGCAACCGCGCTAACCAGGACGGGCCACCACGACGAGGCGCGTGAACGTCTGTCAGAGTCACTACTCTTGTCCGATTCCCAGTCAGAGGCTGCACGGACCACGCTTGCTTTGGCGTTCGTTAACGGCGCGCAGGGCGAATTCGCTCCCGCGCTGAACCTCGCCAGTCAGGCATTCGAGATCTACAACGACGAAGACGACGAGGTTGGCGCGGCCCGAGCGCTCAGCTTTGTTGTGGCCTATAGGACGCAGGTCGATCCGCACCACCCCGAGAGCCCCGCCGACATAAGGCGGGCCATCGGGACGCTTCGATCGCTCTCGAATACGTGGGAGCTTGGACATGCGCTCTACCATGAAGGCGCCCTCCACCGAGAGCTCGGTAATCTGGGCGAGGCGGTGGATTCGTTCGCCGAGTCCGCCGAGATCTTCAGGACGACGGAGGATCCGTATCTGGAAGCGCGTGCTTGGACCGCCGCCGGGGATTCCGCAGCCAAACGAGACGACCATGTAACGGCGTACCGGCATTGGAGCCGCGCACGAGGGCTACTTGCGGCCTTCGGGCCAGCCTTCACCGCCGGTTTCTCGGAGCGATTCGCCGACTCGAATGAGACGGCGAGCGAGCCGCTACCTACTCCGCATCCGATGCCATAGCCTCAACCACGCGCCAGGCCGGCAGATTCGGGTTCGACATCCAGCGCGCAAGCACGGAACGCACTCGAGTCGTCAGTTCCGCGATGACTTCGAATCCATAGACGGACGGATCGTATCGCCCGTCAAACGTCCACTTTCCGTCCCGTTCAGCGACAACGATCCGCAGACCACCCCGTGGCATCTGCGCTGCAGTCTCCCTAACGACAGCTTGACCGGATGCGACACCCTCGGGGAATGCAACCCCCTGGGCGTAGGGGATGTCGAAGTTCACGTATCGGGGAATGTCACCAAGCCGACCCGCATAACGGACAGCGTAGAGGCGCGCGTCGAGATCAAGAGTCACGTTTGAATGCGGGTAATCCTGGTGAAAGGACGAAACGACGAGACCCTTGCTCTCGTTCGCTACAAGTTCGACGAAGGTGAGCGAGGGTCCAATATCCGTCACGATCACGACGGAGTTGGCGAAGCCCCCAACCTCCTGCGCGAATCTGGCCGGAAGTCGGTTTGCAAAGGCCCCGAGAACCGCCACTGGCGCGCTTTCGCTCACGCCGCGCTCGACCCTCATCGCCCAGAGAGCGACTTTCCACACGACGCCAATCGCCGCAAACAAGCTGCCACCTGCCGTAGCCGCAGCGCCAGCCAAGAATTGTGTCGCTGCGACGTCGAAGGTCAAGTTGAACTGGCGAGCCGCCGTTCGCTCCGCCCTCGGGAGGACCGATGCGAAACCTGATGCTGGGAGCGGGCCCAACTCGCCAAGTCGTCGTACCCAGAAATCGCGTAGCCTCTGACCGCG
>NZ_QFPF01000022.1 GCF_003248605.1 Microbacterium sp. | reverse complement strand
CAGTGCACCTGCGGCGCGAACTCGGCGCAGACACCCTCCAGCGCGAGGTTGCGGGCGCCGTTGATGACCACGATGATCTCGTCGGGCTTCTGGTCCACGATGCGGCGCAGGACGTCACGGAAGAGATCCAGCGGTTCGTCGACGACCGGGATGATCACGCTCGTGCCGATGGCGTAGGGCTCGGTGTACGGGCGGTAGCGCTGGCTGAGCAGCAGCTTCGTGAGCCACAGCCCCCAGATGAGCAGTGAGTACACCGCGAACAGGTAGAGCTCGGGGTACCCATGAACATCCGCACCCCTCGTGTGATCGATGGCCTTGTGGGTCCCGCGACGCTGGGGGTTTGTGAAGTTGACTCGAGTGTGACCCCGCCGGGGCGCACGAAAAGACCGTCCGACCAGGATTCACAGGACCGTAACCCTGCCCGCTCGTCCACCGTCCGGCGGACAGGCCCGATATATCTCGCAGGCCGGGCGGCCCTTTCCGAGCGATCGGTGGTCTCGCGCTTTCACGGCGTTCCCAGCAAGGCTTCATCTGTTCGTCATCGAGGCGCTCAGAGCCGGAAACAGTTCCTGACTAGGGTCTGTCGCCCTTTTGGGGGACAGCATCCCTCCCCTTTGGGGGACACTGTCCCCCGGGTGGCGGACACGCGCGGACGGCCGGATCCCGAGCCTCGGGCGGGCCTACGATGCGGTCGATCGACCCTCGACCCCCTGCGGCGGCCGTACCATGAGAGCGCTCATCGTCGAGCGAAGGGACGGGCCCATGAAGATCCCCACCAGCGCCACCGTCGTCGAGTACGACACCCCGGGCGAACCGGACGTGCTCGTCCTCCGGGAGCGGGATCTGCGGCCACCCGGAACCGACGAGGTCGTGATCGAAGTGGTCACCGCGGGTATCAGCCACATCGACGCCCTCCTCCGGGCGGGTCGCGAACAGGAGTGGGGCGAGGAGTTCCCCCGGCGCTCCGGCAGTGATTTCGCCGGCATCGTCCTGGCGTGCGGATCGGGCGCGCAGGGGTGGGCACCGGGCACGGAGGTGGTGGGTCACCTTCGCTCGGGCGCGCAGGCGACGCATCTCACGGTGAGCACGGCGGCGCTGGTCCGTCGCCCACGCACGGTGCCGTGGGAGGTCGCCGGTGGGCTGTACCTGGCCGCCGCGACCGCCCTCGACACCCTCGACTCCCTGTCGATCGGCTCAGGCGACACCGTCGTGATCTCCGCCGCCGCGGGTGGGGTGGGAAGCGTGGAGGCGCAGATCGCGGCGCACCTCGGCGCGCGGGTCATCGGCACGTGCGGCGACCGCAACTTCGACTATCTGCGCCAGCTCGGGATCATCCCGATCCGATACGGCGAGGGCATCGCCGACCGGATTCGCAAGGCGGCGCCCCAGGGGGTGACCGCGTTCATCGACAACTTCGGACAGGACGGCCGCGAGGTGGCGGAGGAACTGGGTGTTCCGGCATCCCGCTTCCGTTCGAGCGCGGACAGACGCGACGTCGAGCTGGCGCTGCTGCGCGACGACCCCGAATCGATGGCGCACGGCACCGCCCTCCTCGAGCGGGCCGTCGCCCTCGCCGCACGTCGAGCGTTCACCCTGCTGATCTCCGGCTTCTACCCGCTCGGCCGGGTCGCCGACGCCTATGCCGACCTGCAGCGCCTGCATTCGCGGGGCAAGGTGGTCTTGGGCACGCACCCGGTGAACCCGTTCCCGATCATCAAGGCCCGCGACGTCGTCGAGTCGCGGCGTTGAGGGTTCGCGTCAGCGCAGCGCCCGCCGCCCGGAGCCACCCGCACGCGGCAGAGGACGAGGCCCTGCCCACCGCGCCGTGACGGCCATCAGCCCCTCGAGGATCTCGATCGATCCCCCGAGCGTCCTCTCGGTCACGTAGCCCACCGGCACCTCATCGACCAACTGCCCGTCGCGCGGACCACCGGCCAGGAGGAAGATCATGCACCCCACGGTATGGTGGCGCCCCTGTGCGGTCGATGGGGTTGCGGCCGAGGGCCCGAGACGTTAGCCGTCGACCTCAGCCCCCGACAGGTAGTTAGGCGTCCTAAGCAGATCTGGTTAGGCGTGCAGGCCGTGTACTCTGATTTTGTGGGCAGACTCGTTTATGGCGCCATGGCGCAATCGTTCGACATCGACGATCGAGCCCTCGCGCACCTGCGTATCGTCCTGAGCAACAAGATGCGTCGGGCCGAGCCTTTTTTCCTGCATCTTCCCACGAGCGACGGCTCAGGACACCGCAGCGTGTGGATCCATCCGGCCGTTCCGATGACCCTGCACTTCTTCGGCAGTCGCACGCCGACCATCAACCGGCACTGGGTCGACGCACTCATGGACGACGCGAGCGGGCCCCACGGACTCGCACTCGGCCCCGAGCCGGCAGAGGTCTGACCTACGCGCACTCCCGCTCGACGGCATCCGTGATCATGTCGAGGAAGCGGGCTATCTCGGCCGCCGCGTCCGGCGAGAGCTCTTCTGCGAGATCCCGGATACGGGCGGTGAGCGGATCGAGTCGATCGATGTCGGTCGACCGGTCGAAGGGCACGACGAGCTTGCTGCGGCGATCCTGCGGATGAGGCTCGAAAGCGATCATGCCTCCCGCGTGCAGCCTGTCGAGGATCGCCGACACCGACGGGGACGAGATGCCCAGGTACTCGGCGATCCCCCGCGGCGTCGCCGCGTCGCCCGCGTCTGCACGCTCGAGGATGAATCGCATCGCGGCACGCGCATTCTCACTGGGACCGCACTCCGTCTGCCGGCGGCGCGCGAGCCGGGATTCGGCGAGTCGCAGGCGCTCCATCGAACGCGCCGCGTCCAGGGTGAGCTCTTCGGTGCGCATCATCGCTCCTGTTCGCCGGGACGCACCCCCGAGAGCCGGGCGCGTGAGGCCCCAGTCTAGTTAGCTCGCCAACCGAGACATCCGCCGCTCACACTCGTGTGGACGGGAGACCTCCCTCACGTCGAGGGGATCTCCGGGAGCCGAGCCTCGTGCGCCCGCGCGGGCGTGCCGGCGCGCACGAGCACGACACCCGCGACCAGCACCGCACCCCCCAGCAGCTGCACCGGCGTCGGCGTCTCGCCGAGGATCATCCAGGCGAACACGACCGCGAAGAGCACCTCCGACAGACCGACGAAAGAGGCCACCCGCGACCCCACCTGGGTGACAGCGACGACGCCGAGGCTGTACGCGAGGGCCGTCGCGATGACCACGACCCACCCCAGAGGCACGAACCACGCGACAGTCGCGCCGGCGAGCTGCACATCGGCCGTGGACGCGGTGAAGGGCATCACTCCCACGACGCAGAGCAGTGCCGAGATCACGGATCCCACCGCGAGACCCGCGGCCGCCAGCGTCAGCGGGGGAAGATCGTCGCCCGCCCGCTCCGAGAGCACGAAGTACGCCCCCATCGACACGGCCGCGCCGAGCGCGAAGAGGATCCCGAGCGCGTCCACCGACGCGCCGCCGAGATCGATCACCAGCACCAGACCCGCCAGGCTCACCGCCGACCCCGCGAGCACGCGGCCGCCCGGTGCTCGCCGCGTGCGGGCCCATGCCCAGACGACCAGCAGGACCGGCGCCAGATACTGCACCAGGAGCGCGACCGCGACCGGCATGCGCTGCAGCGCGGAGAGATAGAACACCTGGCACCCCACCACTCCCGTGAGCGCGAAGCCGAGGATGATCCATCCGTGGCGGTGGAACAGGCGCGGATCGCGACGGAGGGCGATGATGAGCACGGGCAGCAGCACGACCGCCGCGCCCGACATCCTCATCGTGGCGGCCGCACCCGTCGACCAGCCCGACTCGACGAGCGCCTTCAGAAACGGTCCGCTCGAGGCGAACGCCAGGGCCGAGGCGAGGCCGGTCAGCACGCCGAGCGAGCGGGCGGGAGTGTGCGGCGCGATGATCGGCGCGGCGAGGGTCTGAGCCACGGGCGGGTCCCACTGTCATGAGTCACATGCAATTACACTGGTGACAGTAGCGCCCGCCTCGTCAGGAGTCAATATGGTCTTCGCCCATGACACAGAAGTCGCCCTCCGCGCCGCCGCCGATCTCGTGAACACCCATCCCGATGCCGCCGACGACCACGTGGATCGCCTCTCCTCGATCGAGGACGCCGCCGACTTCCTCGACACCCACCGCTACTCCGGCGCGGTCCGTCGCGACGAGACCGAACTCGCGCAGCTCCGCGACATCCGCCGGCCGCTGCTCGATCTCTGGGGCGTCGACCGCGACGGCGCCGTGCCCCTCGTCAATGCGCTCCTGCGCGCGGGCGGCGCGCTCCCCCAGCTCGTGATCCACGACGACTACGACTGGCACATCCACGCCGCGGCCGACGACGAGCCTCTCGCGACACGTATCCTCGTCGAGACGGCCATGGCGTTCGTCGACGTCATCCGCGCGGACGAGTACAGCCGCGTGCGCGAGTGCTCCGCCGACGACTGCCGGGCGGTCTACATCGACTTCTCGCGCAACGGCTCCAAGCGCTACTGCGACACCGGCAACTGCGGCAATCGCATGAACGTCAACGCGTATCGTCGCCGGCAGGCACGTCAGGCTCCGCGAGGAAGCGCCTGATCGCCTCGGCGGCCGGCGCGGGCGTTTCGTAATGGATGAGGTGCCCGACCCCGTCGATCTCTACCAGCCGTGCATCGACGAACGTCCCGGCGAGCGCGCGCTGCGCCGCGATCGGGGTGATGTCGTCGCGCTCGGCGGCCACGAGCAGGGTCGGCTGACGGATCTCGTGGGCGAACTCGCTGACGTCGTGTGACACCGAGGCGACGAACGCGTCGTGAAGCACATCGCGATCCGCGAAGCGCGAGAAGTATGCGTCGTGCTGACCGTGGATGAAGGAGCGCAGCTCGGGGTCGCGGGTCTTGGCCATCGAGACGCTCATGATCCGCACGATCAGACGATTGCGCAGCAGCGCTTCGCCAAGGGGTCGGGGCAGCTGCGCGCCCGCCCAGTAGTAGAAGATCGCAAGGCGCGTGAGGATGCCGCGGGGTCCCTCAAGGGCCGGCGCGCCGATCGGGTTCACGAGCACGACGCGCGGGGCACCCAGACCGCGCGCAAGCGCTGCGGCGACGACGATCGACCCGAAGGAGTGACCGAGGATCACCGCGCCGGGCGCGGTGGCGGCGACGAACTGCCCGAGCCAGCGGGCGTAGGCGTCGAGATCATGGACGGTGTCCGGCAGAGGGGCGCTCTCGCCGAATCCCGGGAGGTCCGGCGAGATCACGCGCACCCCCGGCAGATGTGCGACGACCGGCTCGAGCCCGTGGTGCTCGCCGCGGAATCCGTGCACGGCGATGACCGTGACCTCGGATCCGGGGTCTCCGTACTCCCAGTAGGCGGTCATCCCGCCGCCGACGGCGACGTCGCGTCGCACGACCGGGATCCGTGCGAGCGCGGCAGCGTAGGGATCGGCGGGAGGCACTCCCCGAGTCTACGTTCACCTCCCGGAGCGCCTCGCCGGGGATGTCGGGGCCTGCCCATAGCGTGGGGACATGGTGCAGGCCGAGCCCCTCTTCGGAGACGAGTTCCTCCTCCCGGGTCCCCCCGCGTGGTGCCGGACGCTGGGTGTATTCGACCTCGAGACCACCGGGGTGGATGTCGAGGTCGATCGCATCGTCAGCGCGCACGTCGGCGTGGTCGGGCCCGGCGGCGCCGTGATCGAGCACGCCTCATGGCTGGCCGACCCGGGCATCGAGATCCCCGAGGGGGCGACGGCCGTGCACGGGATCACCACCGCGCATGCACGGAAGCACGGACGCCCTGCGCGCGAGGTGGTCGGTGAGATCGTCAACCGCCTGCGCGATCTGTTCACCGCCGGCATCCCCGTCGTCGCCTACAACGCCCCGTTCGATTTCTCGATGCTCAAGTACGAGGCACAGCGCTTGGGCATCGCCCCGATCCTCTCCCCCGCTCCCGTGATCGACCCGCTCGTCGTCGACAAGACGTTCGACCGGTATCGCCGCGGCAAGCGCACCCTCGACGCCGTCGCGGCGCACTACGAGGTTCTGCTCGAGGCCGCGCACGATGCGTCGGCCGATGCGATCGCCGCCGGCCGCGTGGCGCAGGCGATCGCGGCTCGGTTCGCCGATCGACTGCCCGCCACGGGAGCCGAGCTGCACACCCGTCAGATCGCGTGGGCGCGTGCGCAGGCAGAGAGCCTGTCGGAGTACTTCATCCGCATCGGCCGGCTCGATCCCGCCGAGAGCCTCGACGGATCCTGGCCCATCCGGTGATCTGCACGCCCCGCCGCACGCGAGGCATGACGAAGGGCCCCGCGACACGCGCGGGGCCCTTCGTCGAACGGCTTACTTACCGAAGTTCTTGAAGCGCTGGTTGAACTTCTCGACGCGACCGGCCGAGTCCATGATGCGCTGCTTGCCCGTGTAGAACGGGTGCGAAGCCGACGAGATCTCGACGTCGATGACGGGGTACTCGACGCCGTCGAGCTCGATCTTCTTATCGCTGCCGACCGTCGAACGGGTCAGAAAGGTCTCGCCCGACGCGAGGTCGCGGAACACGACGGCCTTGTACTCGGGGTGGATGTCAGTCTTCATGCGGAATCCTTGTGGCGGTTGCTTACGTGGGAGAGAAGTCCGTGGCGCGAAGGCACCAAGGGCCAATTCTAACAGATGCCGGGCGCGGGTCCTACGCCCTGGCCCGGGCGGCGAACCGGCCGTCGTGCTCGGTCAGCCCGATGGGCAGGCCGAACGTCTCGGTCAGCGACGCCTCGGTGAGCGCCTCCGACACAGGACCGGCCGAGACGACCGCGCCGTCGCGGATCAGCAGCACATGTGTGAAGCCCACGGGGATCTCTTCGACGTGATGGGTCACCATGACCATCGCGGGCGTCGTCGGCGCCTGAGCGTAGCCGCCGAGCAGTGCGAGCAGCTCCTCGCGGGCGCCGAGGTCGAGGCTCGCGGTGGGCTCGTCGAGCAGCAGCAGTTCGGGATCGGTCATGATCGCGCGGGCGATCTGCACGCGCTTCTGTTCGCCGTCCGACAGGGTGCCGAACGTGCGGTCCGCGAGGTGGTCGAGCTTCCATTCCGCGAGCACGCGCAGCGCACGCCGCTCGTCGATGTCCTCGTACTCCTCGCGCCAGCGCCCGGTGACCGAGAAAGCGGCGGTGAGCACGGTGTCGAGCACGCTCTCCTCGCGCGGAATCCGGCGAGCCATGGCGGAGGAGGCGAACCCGATGCGCGGACGCAGCTCGAAGACGTCGGTGCGCCCGAGCCGCTCACCGAGGACGTGGACCTCGCCCGCCGTGGGGTGGATCAGCGTGTCGGCCAGCTGCAGCAGCGTGGTCTTTCCCGCGCCGTTGGGCCCGAGGATGACCCAGCGTTCGTCGTCGGCGACCCCCCAGGTCAGGTGATCGACGATGTCGCGCCCCTCGCGGCGCACGACGACATCACGGAATTCCAGCACCTGGCCCATATGCTCCAGCCTATCGGCTCGCTGCGCGACTACCCGTGAGCCGCGGCGACCTCGGCGTACAGCGCCTCGGTCTGCGCGGCGATCTGTCGCCAGCTGAACGATTCGGCTGCCCGCCGGCGTCCCGCACGGCCGTACTCGGCCGCGCGCTCGGGATCGGCGACGACCTCCGTCAGGACCGCGGCGAGGTCGCGGACGAACCGATCGGCGTCGATCGGTGTGCCCGTGCCGTCCTGCATCTGCTCGATCGGCACCAGCCTGCCGGTCACGCCGTCCGCGACGACCTCGGGGATGCCTCCCGTCGCCGTTCCGACGACCGCCGCCCCGCACGCCATGGCCTCCAGGTTCACGATGCCGAGCGGTTCATAGACGGAGGGGCATACGAAGGTGGTCGCGGCGGTCAGCACCGCGCGCAACTCCGTGCGCGACAGCATCCGATCGATCCAGACGACGCCCTGGCGCGTCCGTTGCAGACCGAGGACGGCGGCGGCGACCTCCTCGAGGATCTCCGGCGTGTCGGGGGCGCCTGCGCACAGCACGAGTTGCACGTCGGGCGGGAGCAGTTCGGCGGCACGCAAGAGGTAGGGCAGGCCCTTCTGCCTCGTGATGCGGCCGACGAAGACGATCGAGGGCCTCGCCGGATCGACGCCCAGCGACGCCGCGAGCGCGGGATCATCGAGGGGCGCCCACTCCTCGGTGTCGATGCCGTTGTAGATCACACGCACGCGGGCGGGGTCCAGGGCCGGGTAGCAGCGCAGGATGTCGTCGCGCATGCCCCCGCTGACCGCGATGACCGCCGCGGCGGCTTCGTAGGCCGTCTTCTCGATCCAGCTCGACACGGCGTACCCGCCGCCCAGCTGCTCGGACTTCCAGGGACGCAGCGGCTCGAGACTGTGCGCCGAGACGATGTGCGGGATGCCGTGCAGCAACGCCGCGGTGTGTCCGGCGAAATTCGCGTACCAGGTGTGGGAGTGCACGACGTCGGCGCCGGCGACGTCGCCGACCATCTCGAGATCGACGCCGAGCGTCTGGACGGCGGGGTTGGCGGCGGACAGACCGGAAGGCACGCCGTAGGAGGTCGTGCCGGGCTCGTCGCGGGGTGCGCCGAAGGCGTGCACACGCACATCGATGCGCTCTCGGAGCGCCTTCACGAGCTCGGCGACGTGGACGCCGGCGCCTCCGTAGACCTCGGGCGGATATTCCTTGGTGACGACGTCGACGCGCATGCGAGTAACGCTAGTCCCCGCCCCGGCGGGGGCATAGTCTGTGGGCATGCCTACAGGGACGAAGGTCTTCGGAATCATCCTCGCGGGGGGCGAGGGCAAGCGACTCATGCCTCTCACGGCAGATCGCGCGAAGCCCGCGGTTCCCTTCGGCGGTCAGTACCGCCTCATCGACTTCGCGATCTCGAATCTCATCAATTCGGGCCTGCGGCAGCTCGTCGTGCTCACGCAGTACAAGTCGCACAGCCTCGATCGGCATATCTCGCAGACGTGGCGGATGTCCCCCATGCTCGGTGCGTACGTGGCCTCCGTGCCGGCGCAGCAGAGACTCGGCAAGCGCTGGTTCTCGGGGTCTGCCGACGCGATCCTGCAGAGCCTGAATCTGATCAACGACGAAAAGCCCGACATCGTGGTCGTTATCGGCGCCGACCACGTCTACCGCATGGACTTCCAGCAGATGCTCGACGCGCACATCGCATCCGGCGCGCGCGCCACGGTGGCCGGCATCCGCCAGCCCATCGGCATGGCCGATCAGTTCGGCGTCATCGACGTCGAGCCGGACGATCCGACGCGCATCCGCGAGTTCCTCGAGAAGCCGCAGAACGCAGTCGGCCTCGCCGACGCCCCGCACGAGGTGCTGGCATCGATGGGCAACTACATCTTCGACGCCGAAGCGCTGCGCGAGGCCGTCGAGGCCGATGGCGAGGTCGCGACCTCCAACCACGACATGGGCGGCGACATCGTGCCCTACTTCGTGAATCGCGGCGAGGCCGCCGTGTATGACATGAAGCGCAACGACGTCCCCGGTTCGACGGATCGCGACCGCTCCTACTGGCGCGATGTGGGCACGATCGAGTCCTTCTTCGACGCGCACATGGACCTCATCTCCACGCTGCCGATCTTCAACCTCTACAACATGGACTGGCCGATCCATTCACAGGCGGTCAACTCGCCGCCCGCGAAGTTCGTGCGCGACTCGGTCGGCCGCATCGGCAACGCGATCGACTCGATCGTCTCGCTCGGCTCGGTGCTCTCGGGCACGCATCTCGAGCGCAGCGTGGTGGGCCCGTGGACTCTCGCGGGCGGCGGTTCGACGATCACCGACTCGGTGCTCTTCGACCACGTGCGGGTCGGCGCGGGTGCCCGCATCCATCGCGCGATCCTCGACAAGGGCGTCGAGCTGGCGCCCGGGGCGACCGTCGGCGTCGATCGCGAACGCGACATCGCGCGCGGCTTCACCGTGACCGAGACCGGGATCACGGTCGTGGGCAAGAACATCCACGTCGAGGCCTGACCCGCGCGGTCTCCGCGCGCACGTTCGCTAGCCTCGAGGGGTGCCTTCGACCCACCCCCGGCTTCTCGTCGTGCTCGATGCCGACTCCACCCTGATCCGCAACGAGGTCATCGAGCTGCTCGCCGACGAAGCAGGCAGGGGCGCCGAGGTCGCCGCCGCGACCGAGGCCGCGATGCGCGGCGAGGTCGACTTCGCCGAGAGTCTGCGCTCCCGCGTCGCCGCCCTCGCGGGAGTGCCCGTCGCGGCCTTTCCGAGGGTGCTCGCGCGCATCGAACCCACCCCGGGGGTGCGGGAGCTCGTCGCGGCGGTCCACGCCCGCGACGGCATCGTCGGTGTCGTCTCGGGGGGTTTCCACGAGATCCTCGATTCGATCGCCCCTTCCCTCGAGATCGACGTCTGGCGGGCCAACCGCCTCGCCGTCCGCGACGGCGTGCTCTCGGGCGACGTCGAGGGCGAGATCGTGGATGCCGCGGTCAAGGCGACGATGCTGCGCGCGTGGGCCGACGAGCACGGTGTGCCGGCCGCGCGGACCGTCGCCATCGGAGACGGGGCGAACGACCTGCATATGATGCGCACCGCCGGGCTCGGCCTCGCGTTCAACGCCAAGCCCGCCGTGCGGGCGCAGGCCGACCTCGTCATCGGCGCGGTCGATCTGCGCGAGGTGATCCCGCTCCTTCCGCGCTGACCGTTCCGGATGTCCGCGCCCGGGCGTAGCGTCGAGGCATGGACGTCATCCTGGTTCCCGGACTGTGGCTCGACGCGTCGTCGTGGCAAGGGGTGATCCCCGTCCTTCAGTCCGCCCGGCACACGGCCCATCCGCTGACGATGCCGGGCGTCGGGGCGGGGCATCCCACGGAGATCGGCATGACGGAATGGATCGAGGCCGTCGTCCGCGCGATCGACGGGCTCGAGGGTCCCGTTGCGCTCGTGGGCCACTCCGGGGGCGGCAACGTCGTGCACGGCGCGGTCGACGCACGCCCCGACCGCGTCTCGCGGGCGATCTACCTCGACACCTTTCCTCCCGTGGACGGGGGGATCGTGTGGGAGTTCCCCGTCGTCGACGGTGTCGTGCCCTTTCCCGGCTGGGACGCGTTCGACGATGCCGATGTGCGCGGCCTCGACGACGACGCCCGGGCAGCGATCGCCTCTCGCATGCGCGACGTGCCGGCCGCCGTCCCCTCGCAGCCGATCTCGCTGCGCGACGATCGGCGCTTCGACGTCCCTGCGACGGTCATCATGTCGAGCCACTCCGCCGAAGAGATGCGGGGGTACATGCGCGACGGCGCGGAGTGGGCACTCGAGCTCACGCGCATCCGCGATCTCGAGATCATCGACCTGCCCACCGGACACTGGCCCCAGTTCAGCCGACCGGCCGATGTCGGAGAGGTGCTGGTGCAGGTGCTGGCGGGGTGAGCTCGGGGCTCAGTGGCCCATCCCGAGCCCGCCGTCGACGGGGATGACGGCGCCCGAGATGTACGCGGAGTCGTCCGAGGCGAGCCACGTGACCACGCCCGCCACCTCGTCCGGGGTCGCGAACCGCCCGGCGGGGATGCTGCGCTTGTACTCCGCCTGCGTGTCCGCCGGCAGTTCCGCCGTCATGTCGGTCTCGATGAACCCGGGAGCGACGACGTTGGCGGTGATGCCCCGCCCTCCCAGCTCGCGGGTGAGCGAGCGCGCGAACCCGACGAGCGCACTCTTGGAGGCGGCGTAGTTGATCTGCCCGGCCGAACCGTAGAGCCCGACGACACTCGAGATGAGGATGACGCGACCCCATCGGGCACGCAGCATCCCCTTGGAGGCACGCTTGACGGCGCGGAACGTGCCGCCCAGATTGGTCGCGATCACCGAGTCGAAGTCGTCCTCGCTCATGCGCAGCAGCAGGGTGTCCTTCGTGATCCCGGCGTTCGCGACGAGGATCTCCACGGGGCCGAGCGCCGACTCGACCTCGCCGAAGGCGGCGTCGAGCGAAGCGGAGTCGGTGACGTCGGCGCGCACCGTCAGCGTGCCCTCCGGTCCCTCTCCCGAGCGCGCGGTGACCGCGACGCGGTAGCCCTCCCGGACGAAGCGCTCGGCGATCGCGCGGCCGATGCCGCGGTTTCCGCCGGTGACGAGGACGACGCGTTCGGTGGACATGGTGCTCCCTGGGTCGCGGGTGACGAACCGCCCCAGCCTAGCCATTCGGCTCGCGCCGAGCGCCCCGAGGCCGTGTCGGATTGAACCGCCGTTCCCCACCTGGGAGGCTGGGGTGGGGCCTGGACGGTCCCGCTCCCACCGATCTGGAGGACACCGTGAGCGCTGACAACCCCGCCGGCGGAACCGATCCGAACCGCACGCCGAGCGCGCCGCCGCCCTACGCAGCCCCGCAGGGCGCACCGGCCGCCGACTCCGCTCCGGGCTACCCCGCCGCGCCCGGCTACCCCGCCGCGCCGGGATACCCCGCCGCTCCCGGCTACGGTTACGGCGGCGCCGCGCCGCGGACGAACACCCTCGCGGTCGTGTCGTTCGTCAGCTCCCTCGTGGGAATGTTCGTCGTGCCCCTGATCGGGTCGATCGTCGCCGTGATCACGGGGCACATGGCACTCTCGCAGGTTCGCCGCAGCGGCGAGGGCGGGCGTGGACTCGCCCTGGCCGGAACCATCATCGGGTGGGTGGGCGTCGCCTTGGCGGTGCTCGGGATCATTCTCGTGCTCGCGTTCATCCCCTTCTTCTTCACCATCGTGCAGACACCGCCCACCATCTCCTCCTGAGCGGGTCCCGCGCGGTCGCGGCGGCGTACCCTGGTAGCACCGTGAGATCGTCCACCCCGCCACCGTCGTCCACCTCGCTGCCGCAGGCACCGCGAGACGAGGCCGCCGCGCGTTTTCGGCGATACGCGACGACGATGGCGGTCCGTATCGCGTGCTTCCTGCTCATGGCGTTCGTGACGCCCTACGGGTGGTATACGTGGGTCTTCGCGGCGGGAGCGGTCTTCCTCCCCTACGTCGCCGTCGTCCTCGCGAACGTGGGCATGGATGCACGTGCACCTCGCGCCGAGAACCCCGAACGCGCCCTCCCGGCCGCCGCGCCGCGCGCTGCTGCGTCGAGCGCGATGCCGCCGAGCGCGCCCGCCGTCATCCGCATCTCCGAGATCCCCCGAAAACCCGAGGACCAGGTCCCGTGAGCGAACCCGCACCGTGCGCGCGCGCCGGCTGCCGCGAGATCGCTCGCTGGCAGGTCGTCTGGCGCAACCCCCGCATCCACTCCGCGGAACGCCGCAAGATATGGCTGGCGTGCGGCGACCACGTCGACTACCTGCGCGACTACCTCGCCGCGCGGGACTTCCCCGTCGAGGTCGCGCCGTTCACCGCCCCGCAGACGGAAACCCCCGCATGAGCGCGCACCCCTCTCGCGGGATGAGCATGCAGCGGGTCCCGACGGCGGGTCGCTGGGCGATCTACATCGCGCTGGCCGTCGTCTTCGCGATCGCCTGCGCGTTCCTCGCCGACTGGCAGTTCACCCGCAATGAGGAGCGCGCCGCCCAACTCGACCTCGTCGCCCGCAACTACGACCAGTCCCCCGTCCCGCTGAGCACGCTCATCGCGGGAACATCGGACTTCGACGCCGACGACGAGTGGCGGCCCGTCGCGCTGCAGGGACGCTACCTGGCGGACGAGGAGGTGCTCGTGCGCAACCGTCCGCGCGGCGGAACGAGCGCGTTCGAGGTGCTGACGCCCTTCCTGCTCGATGACGGCCGCATCGTCATCGTCGATCGGGGCTGGGTACCGCCGGCATCCGACAGCGCCGATCCCGCCGCGGTTCCCGCCGCCCCCGCGGGGGACGTCATCGTCACCGCGCGTCTCCGGCCGGGCGAGCCCGCTCCCGCGTCGGGCCGGGGTGCACCCGACGGGCAGGTGGCGACGATCGATCTGCCCCTCATCGCCCAGGACACGGGGGCCACGACGGTGACCGGGGCCTATGCGCTCATGGTCGCCGAGGAGCCAACGCCCGCCACTCGCCCCGAGCCGATCGATCCTCCCACCGCGGATCCCGGTCCGCATCTGTCGTACGCGATCCAGTGGATCCTCTTCGCCGTGATGGGATTCATCTTCATCGGCTACGTGATCCGCACCGAGATCACGCATCGGCGCGAGGATCTCGCGGACGCCGCCCCCGATGACGGTGCACCGAGTCCGCCCCGCCCCCGACGCGACAGGAGCGGGCGACGTCGCGACAGCGACATGGAGGACGAGGACGCCATCCTCGATGCCGCGTCGCGCTGACGGCCCGCCGGATCACGGCATCCCGCGGGCTGCCTGCGGCCGTCGACGCGCAGAAGTCAGGCGAGGGTGATGAGCTCCTGGTACTCGCGGTTCCAGATGTCCTCGACGCCGTCGGGCAGGATGAGTACGCGCTCGGGGTTGAGCGCCATCACCGCGCCCTCATCGTGCGAGACGAGGACGACCGCACCCTCGTAGTGTGCAAGTGCCCCGAGGATCTCTTCGCGCGACGCCGGATCGAGGTTGTTCGTCGGCTCGTCCAGCAGCAGCATGTTGGCCGATGACACCACGAGCGTGGCCAGCGACAGCCGGGTCTTCTCTCCACCCGAGAGCACACCCGCGGGCTTGAGCACGTCGTCTCCGGTGAAGAGGAACGACCCGAGCACCTTGCGCGCCTCGGTCGCGGTGATGTCGGGTGCCGCAGACATCATGTTCTCGAGCACCGAGCGGTTCACGTCGAGATTCTCGTGCTCCTGTGCGTAGTAGCCGATCTTGAGGCCATGGCCCGGTTCGAGCTGCCCTGTGTCGGGCTTGTCGACCCCGGCGAGGATGCGCAGCAGCGTCGTCTTGCCCGCGCCGTTGAAACCCAGGATGACGACCTTGGACCCCCGGTCGATCGCGAGATCGACATCCGTGAAGATCTCGAGCGACCCGTACGACTTGGACAATCCGGTGGCCATGAGCGGGGTCTTGCCGCACGCCGCGGGCTTGGGAAAGCGCAGCTTCGCCACGCGCTCGTCCTGGCGCACGTCATCGAGTCCCGAGAGCATCTTCTCGGCCCGCGCCACCATCTGATGGGCGGCTGCGGCCTTCGAGGCCTTCGCGCCGAATCGCGCAGCCTGCAGCTGCAGGGCCGTCGCCTTCTTCTCGACGTTGACGCGCTCCTTCTTGCGGCGTTCCTCGTCGGCCACGCGCTGGCGCAGGTAATTCTTCCAGTTCATGTTGTACACGTCGATGACCTGGCGGTTGGCATCGAGGTAGAACACACGGTTGACCGTCTCGCCCACGAGCTCGACGTCGTGACTGATCACGATCAGCCCGCCCTTGTAGTTCTTCAAGAACTCGCGTAGCCACACGACGCTGTCGGCGTCGAGGTGGTTGGTCGGCTCGTCGAGGATCATCGAGTCCGCGTCCGAGAAGAGGATGCGAGCCAGCTCGATGCGTCGTCGCTGCCCGCCCGACAGCGTGCTCAGCGGCTGATCGAGCAGGCGATCCGGCAGCGACAGGTTGTGCGAGATCGTCGCCGCCTCGGCCTCGGCGGTGTAACCGCCGAGCGCCTCGAAACGCTCGGTGAGCGCGCCGTACCGCTTCATCGCCTTCTCGGCGACGGCGGCATCGTCATCGCCCATCGCCAGCGCCGCCTCGTGCATCTGGATCGCCAGCGTGCCGAGGCCTCGTGCGTCGAGGATGCGCGTGCGCGCGAGCATCGAGGGATCTCCCGAGCGCGGGTCCTGCGGCAGGTACCCCAGCTCGCCGGACCGGTCGACACGTCCGTCGGAGGGCAGCAGGTCACCCGCGAGCACCTTGGTCAGCGTCGTCTTGCCCGCTCCGTTGCGCCCGACCAGGCCGACCTTGTCGCCCGGCGAGACGCGGAAGGACACGTCGGACATGAGCACGCGGGCGCCTACGCGGATCTCGAGGTCGTGCACGGCGAGCACAGCGGATGTCCGTTTCGTCGGTGGGATGGATACAAAGGCCCGAAGGGACCAGCCCCCTAGTATAAGTCGGGAGCCGGCCCCCGCTCGGGTCGGCCGTCGTCTCTGACGCCGAAGGAGCCCCATGTCATCCCTCGCCGCCCCCGCACCCCACCGGGTGCTCGCCGATGTGATCGCCCGCCCGTCCTCGCGTGCTCGTGCGTTCGCCGTCGACGCCGGACTCGTGATCGCGGGCGCCGCGATCGTCGCCCTGCTCGCGAAGGTCGCCGTGCCGATGTGGCCCGTGCCCATCACGGGTCAGACGCTCGGCGTCATCCTCGTCGGCGCGGCGCTCGGCTCACGCCGCGGCGCGGCGGCGCTCACGACGTACATGCTCGCGGGCCTCGCCGGGCTTCCGGTCTTCGCCACCGCGCTCGCAGGGCCGCTCTACGTGCTGACACCGTCGTTCGGATTCATCCTCGGCTTCATCCCCGCCGCCTTCGTCGCGGGCTGGTTCGCCGAGCGTGCGTGGGACCGCCGACCCGCGCTCGCCTTCGTCGGCTTCATCGCCGCGAGCATCATCCCGTTCCTCGTCGGCGTGCCCTACATGGCCCTGATCCTCGCCACGGTCGTCGGCGTCGAGGTGACGTTCGCATCCGTGCTCTCGGCCGGAGTCCTGCCGTTCATCCTCGGCGGCATCGTCAAAGCCGCGGTCGCCGCGCTGCTGATCCCCCTCGCATGGCGCGGCGTGCGCGCCCTCGACGAGCGCAAGTGACAGCATCCCGCTCATGATGAACGCCCCGGTCGCCCGGGGCGTTCATCGTTTCACGCCAGGGCGCCGATGCGCGTGATCGCCTCGGCGAGCACCTCGGGCGCGCACCCCACGTTGATGCGCACGTGCCCGCGCCCCTGCTCGCCGAAGAGGGGGCCATGGTGCAGGGCCACCCGCGCCTCGCGCAGGATCTTCACCGCGGGGTTCTCGCCCCACTCCAGATCACTCAGGTCGACCCAGGCGAGGTATCCCGCCTCCGGCACGCGGAACCGCGCGGCCGGCAGGTGCTCGGCCAGGAGATCGGCCAGCAGCAGGTGGTTGGCCCGGAGCGCCTCGAGCAGCGAATCCAGCCAGCCATCGCTCTCGGGCGCGAACGCCGCGGTCGCGGCGAGGGCACCGAAAAGCCCGGTGCGCCACTCGACCTCCGCCGGCATCGCCCGCAGAATGCCGGCGTGGTCCTCGTCGCCCGCGATCATGAGCGCGCACTTCAGACCGGCGAGATTGAACGCCTTGCTCGCGCTGGTCACGGTGAGGCCCACGCGGGGCGCGGTGTCGGAGGAGCTCAAGAAGGGTGTGAAGCCCGCATCGGGCTGCGTCAACGGGGCATGGATCTCGTCGCTGACGACGACGGCTCCGAACGCGGCCGCGAGCTCGGCGAGAGCCGCGAGCGTGGACCGCGAGTGCACCGTCCCGGTCGGGTTGTGGGGGTTGCACAGCAGCACCGCGCGGGCGCCGGCCGCCAGCGCCGCCTCGATGCCCGCCAGATCGAGCGCGAATCCGTCGCCTGTCTCGATCAGCGGCACACGCTGCGCCACCCCACCCGCCTCGGGGATCGCGTCGAAGAACGGCGGATAGACGGGGGTCGTGACGATCACGCGGTCACCGGGCTCGATCACGCGCCGGAGGATCTCGACGACGCCCATGATGACATCGCCGGTCGTGCGGATGTGAGACGGATCGACCTGCCATCCGAAACGGCGGGCAGCGAAGCCCGCGTAGGCGGAGCGCACGCCGGGGTCCGGCGGTGTGTAGCCGGTGTCACCCAGCGCGACCGCGCGCTCGAGTCGAGCGGTGATCGCGGGCGCCAGCGGAAAATCGGTCTCGGCGACGAAGAGCGGGATCACGTCGTCGGGGTACGTGCGCCACTTCGTGCTCGAACGCTGACGCAGCAGATCGACGGGCAGGGCTTGAAGCGGCATCGTACTCACCCGACGAGCCTAACCAGCGTTTCGAGGAGTCGCCGATCGGGGCGTCAGATGGCGAAACCGAGCGCGCCTGCGCTCAGGATGCTTCGCTCGACCTGCTCGATGGGGGCGTACCAGCCGCGATCGAGGATGAAGGACTGCAGCATCCTGTCCAGGCCGAGAACGATGCCCAGACCCGTGAGGATGAGGAGCGCGCCCATCGTCCGACGAAACCATCCATGCGGGTCGGCCAGCCACCCGAGCCTTCGCACCAGCGCGGTGCCCGCGAGGGCGATGGCCAGCAGCGCGAGGGCCAGGCCCGCCGCGTAGGCGGCGGTGTAGAGCACGCCCGCGACGAAACCCGTCGGGAGCACCGTCGCGACGATGAGGGCGTACGTAGGGCTGCAACTGTTGAACGCAGGGCCGAGCGCCGCGCCGAGCGCAACATCGCCGACGACCCCGCGGCGCTCGTGATGGCGCGCGAGGGCGCGGCCGGACCAGGCCTGCACGCCCGACGCGACGACGATGCGATCCCATGCGGCCGGTGCGAGCATGGTGACGCCGATCGCAGCGACGAGGCCACCCGAGACGAGTGCCCATACCCACAGGGGGACGCCGAGCAGGGCGGTGCTCGCCTTCAACAGGAGTGTGAAGGCCACGACCGACACCGCGAGGCTGAGGGCGATGACGAACGGACGCGAACGCCGCGTCGGCCCGTCGGCGGTGCGCGCGGCGGTGCCGCCGACGATGACGGGCAGCAGCGGAAGCACGCACGGCGCGAGGACGGTGAGCACACCCGCGGCGAAGGACGCCACCGTCAGGAGGAGCATGGCTCACCCCACCCCGAGACCGGCGAGCACTCTCGCCAGCGTCGGATCGTCGTAGGGCACCATCGATGCCGCCGATTCCTCGGCGGCATCGAGCAGCACGACCGTCGTCTGCAGCCTCACCCCGTGCCGTTGTCGAAGTTCCTGGTTCGTGTCGTAGTCGACTTTGAAGATGGTGACGCCGGGAGGAACCCCCTGCGCGAGGATGTCCTCCTCCAGCGCGCGGCACTGCGGGCACCAGTCCGCATGGAAGAAGAGGATGCGTGTACCCGTCGCTGCCGCCACGGCGTCGTCGGCGTAATCCACGTAGGCGCCGGCTGGCACGGAATCCCGGGCCTCGGACGACGGCGAAGGATCATCGGGAGCGGCAGACGAAGGGGCGGGCTCGCCGGTGCCCCGTATCGGAGTCGGCGCCACCGTCGAGGACACCGACGCGGGACCGCTCTGCACAGCCGCGACGCCGAGGATCGCGCCGCCCAGGACGAGGACTGCGGCCGACGCGAGGACGAGCACGGTGGATCTCTTCATCCACCCATCGTCGCGCGCAGAAGCGCCCCCGGCTGCGCCAGGAGGGGACTGTCTCCGGTTTGTCTCAGATGGCGAACCCGAGCGCGCGCATCATGTCGCGCCCGTCGTCGGTGATGCGCTCCGGGCCCCACGGCGGCATCCACACCCAGTTGATGCGGAACCGGTCGACGACCTCGTCCAGGGCCTGCGCGGTCTGCTCCTCGAGCACGTCGGTAAGCGGGCAGCCCGCGCTGGTGAGGGTCATGTGGATGACCAGGGCGTCGTTCTCGTCGTCCCAGGCCAGGTCGTAGATCAGACCGAGGTCGACGACGTTGATGCCCAGCTCGGGGTCCATCACGTCTTTGAGAGCCTCGGTGACCTCGTCGAACTTCTCGGGAGTGAGGGTCGCGGTCATGACGGAATCCTACGCGTCGATCTCGGCCGGCGGCGCGAACCGGTCATAGCCCTCGTTCTCGAGGCGGTCGGCCAGCTCGGGGCCGCCCTCCTCGACGATGCGCCCGGCAACCATCACGTGCACGAAGTCGGGGTGGATGTAGCGCAGGATGCGCGTGTAGTGGGTGATGAGCAGAACGCCGAGGTCGGTCTCGGACTTGGCGCGGTTGACACCCTCCGAGACGATCTTGAGCGCGTCGACGTCGAGACCAGAATCGGTCTCGTCGAGCACGGCGATGCGCGGCTTGAGGAGCTCGAGCTGCAGGATCTCGTGGCGCTTCTTCTCGCCGCCCGAGAATCCCTCGTTGACGTTGCGCTCGGCGAACTTGGCGTCCATGCGCAGGTTCTTCATCGAGCCCTTGACGTCCTTGATCCACGTGCGGATGCCGGGGGCCTCGCCGTCGATGGCGGTCTTGGCCGTGCGGAGGAAGTTGCTGACGGTCACCCCGGGGATCTCGACCGGGTACTGCATGGCGAGGAAGAGCCCCGCACGGGCGCGCTCGTCGACGCTCATCGCGAGGACGTCCTCGCCATCGAGCGTGATCGTGCCCTCGGTCACGGTGTACTTGGGGTGTCCCGCGATCGTGTAGGCGAGGGTGGACTTGCCGGAGCCGTTCGGGCCCATGATCGCGTGGGTCTGGCCGGTGCTGATGGTCAGCGTGACGCCGTTGAGGATCGGCGTCTGGCCGGCATCGGTCTCGACGGTGACGTGCAGGTCGCGGATTTCGAGAACAGACATGGTGGAGGTTCCTTCGGTGGGGCCGGGGACCGGCCGGGATTCGGTGCGGCCGGTCAGAGGGCCGAAGTGGAGACGGGGCGGGTCATGAGACGGCCACGGTAGCGTCGGGATCGATGAGCACGTCGTCGCCGTCGATCTCGACGACGTAGACGGGCACCGGCTCGTAGGCGGGGAGGTTGAGGGGCTTTCCCGTGCGGAGCGAGAACGCCGAGCCGTGCGCCCAGCACTCGAGCGTGTCGCCCTCGACGAAGCCGTCCGAGAGCGAGATGTCGCCGTGCGTGCAGGTGTCGCCGATCGCGTGCACGACACCGTCGGCATCGAGCACGATCGCCATCGGCTTGCCGTCGAGCTCGACGCGCTTCGCGGTGTCCTGCTCGAGCTCACTGAGACCGCAGGCGCGCTGCAGGCTCATGCGCGGGCCCCGTCGGCGAGCTCCGTCTCGACGAGCGCCGTGAGCTCGTCCTCGAGGGCGGGCACGCCCACCTTCTGCACGATCTCCGCGAGGAAGCCGAGGACGACCAGACGTCGCGCCTCGTCCTCGGGGATTCCGCGCGCCTGCAGGTAGAACAGCTGCTCGTCGTCGAAGCGACCCGTTGCGCTCGCATGGCCCGCGCCGGCGATGTCGCCCGTCTCGATCTCGAGATTGGGGATGGAGTCGGCGCGCGCGCCCTCCGTGAGGACGAGGTTGCGATTGGCCTCGTACGAGTCGGTGCCCACAGCATCCCGCCCGATGAGGACGTCGCCGATCCAGACGGTGCGCGCGCCCTCGCCCTGCAGCGCGCCCTTGTAGAGGACGTCGCCGCGCGTCTGAGCGCCCTTGTGGTGCAAGTAGACCTGGCTCTCGAGGTGCTGCGGGGCATCGGCGAAGGCGAGCCCGTACAGCTCGCCTTCCGCGCCGGTGCCGGCGAGTTCGACCGAGGGGTTGACCCGCACGAGCGTCCCGCCGAAGCTCACGATCGTGTGGCGCAACCGCGCGTCACGGCCGACCCGGGCCTGGTGCGCCGCGAGGTGAACGGCGGTGTCATCCCACTCCTGCACCGACACGACGTTCAGATTCGCCCCGTCCCGGACGACGATCTCGACGTTCTCGGCGAACAGCGCGGATCCGGTGTGGCGCAGAACGACCGTGGCCCGCGAGTGCGGGTGGGCCTCGATCACGATGTGCGCGTGGCCGGGTCGCTCAGCCCCCGTGCCCGCGAGCGACACGACGACGGGCTCTGCGTACTCCGCGTCGGCGGGGATCGCGATGTGCAACGCGTCGGCCACGCGCGTCCATGCGATCGCGCTCGGCAGGTCTTCGGGGGTGAAGGCCTCTCCGCGCGGGGCGGCCCCGTGAGCGAGGGTGGATGCCGCAACCGGACCGGTCGTCGACACCCGCACGGCACCGGGGTCGCCGTCTTCGTCGGCGAACAGGGGCGAAAGCGCCGCGATCGGCGTGTGCTTCCAGTTCACCTCGCGCCCCGTGGGGGCGGCGAAGTCGGCCGGGTCGTACGAACGCGGACGCTCGGAGCGCGTCTGGATCGGGACGTGGGAGGGCGCGCCGGCGGCAGGGGTGTTCCCCCATCCTCCGTCGGTGTGTGCCTCGCTGCCGGGCACGTGGCGGGGGGTGGTCGTGGTCGTCATCTAGCCGACGGATCCTTCCATGCCCATCTCGATGAGCTTGTTGAGCTCGAGCGCGTACTCCATGGGCAGCTCACGCGCGATCGGCTCGATGAAGCCGCGCACGATCATCGCCATCGCCTCGTCTTCGGGCAGCCCGCGACTCATCAGGTAGAACAGCTGCTCTTCACTGACCTTGGACACGGTCGCCTCGTGACCGAGCTGCACGTCATCGACACGGATGTCGATCGCGGGGTACGTGTCGCTGCGCGAGATCGTGTCGACGAGGAGTGCGTCGCAGCGCACGGTGTTGGCCGAGTGGTGCGCATTCGCGTCGACCCTGACCTCGCCGCGGTAGCCCGCGCGACCGCCGCCGCGAGCGATCGACTTGGAGACGATCGACGAGTGCGTGTACGGGGCCATGTGGATCATCTTCGCGCCCGCGTCCTGGTGCTGACCGGGACCCGCGAACGCCACGGAGAGCGTCTCGCCCTTGGCGCGCTCGCCCATCAGGAAGATGGAGGGGTACTTCATCGTCACCTTGGAGCCGATATTGCCGTCGATCCACTCCATCGTCGCGCCCTCGTGCGCCACGGCGCGCTTCGTGACGAGGTTGTAGACGTTGTTCGACCAGTTCTGGATCGTCGTATAACGCACGCGGGCGTTCTTCTTCACGATGATCTCGACGACGGCCGAGTGCAGCGAGTCGCTCTTGTAGATCGGCGCGGTGCAGCCCTCGATGTAGTGGACGTAGCTGCCCTCATCGGCGATGATCAGCGTCCGCTCGAACTGACCCATGTTCTCGGTGTTGATGCGGAAGTAGGCCTGGAGCGGGATCTCGACGTGCACGCCCTTGGGGACGTACACGAAGGACCCACCCGACCACACGGCGGTGTTCAGCGCCGCGAACTTGTTGTCGCCCGCGGGGATGACCGCGCCGAAGTACTCCTCGAAGAACTCGGGGTGCTCGCGCAGCGCCGTGTCGGTGTCCATGAAGATGACACCCTGCTGCTCGAGGTCCTCGCGGATCTGGTGGTAGACGACCTCGGACTCGTACTGTGCGGCGACACCCGAGACGAGGCGCTGGCGCTCCGCTTCGGGGATGCCGAGGCGCTCGTACGTGTTGCGGATGTCCTCGGGGAGGTCCTCCCACGACTGCGCCTGCTTCTCGGTCGAGCGCACGAAGTACTTGATGTTGTCGAAGTCGATGTCGCTGAGGTCGGCGCCCCACGTCGGCATCGGCTTGCGGCCGAAGAGCTGCAGGCCCTTGAGCCTGGTCTTCAGCATCCATTCGGGTTCGCTCTTGAGCGACGAGATCCCCCGAACGACGCCCTCGCTCAGGCCTCGCTGCGCGATGGCTCCGGCGGCGTCGTCGTCGTGCCAGCCGAACTCGTAGACTCCCAGCCCAGCGAGTTCGGGGCGATCGATCAGCACCTCAGACATGGTCGTACTCTCCTCTCGGGCCGCAACGGTGTCATCCGCCCCGGCATTCCGACTCGATCGCATCGATCCGGACAAGCCGCTGGTGGGCCCTCTCAGAAGCGCAGGTCTTCGCGCCTACACTGTGAGCGATGCCGTGACGCGGTTCGCGCACACATCGCAACACCCCGATTCTACAGGTACGGCTCCCTCCGCCGGGCCGGTCCGCCGACCCGCCCCTGCGAGGAGCACGCGCCGGAAGGCTCCGCCATGCACGACTCCCCCGCTCCCGCCGCGCACCGTTCCCTCGTCGCCCGCCTGTGGCGCGCGCTGCCCACCCGGGTGGATCGCCGCGTGGTCTGGGCGGCCTGGGCGACCTTCGTCGTGCAGGTGGCGATCGTCGGCACGGGCGGGCTCGTGCGGCTGACGGCATCCGGCCTGGGGTGTCCGACGTGGCCCCGCTGCACCGACGACTCCTTCGTGAACACGCCCGAGATGGGCATCCACGGCGTCATCGAGTTCGGCAATCGCCTGCTCACCTTCGTCCTTGTGGCGGTCGCGATCGTG
This sequence comes from Microbacterium sp., assembly GCF_003248605.1. Taxonomy (GTDB): domain Bacteria; phylum Actinomycetota; class Actinomycetes; order Actinomycetales; family Microbacteriaceae; genus Microbacterium. The sequence continues at coordinate 3,648 of NZ_QFPF01000022.1, read as the reverse complement.
ACCTTCCTCTTCGTCGCGCGCATGCGACGGCAGCGCCCAGACCTGTTCTGGCTCGCCCTCGCGATCGGCCTGTACGTCCCGCTGCAGGCGATCATCGGCGGCATCACCGTGCTCAGCAACCTCAACCCGTACGTCGTGGGCCTGCACTACTTCGCCTCGGTCGTGCTCGTCGCCCTCGCCGCGGCCTTCGTCTACCGCGTCTACACGGGACCGGGGCCGCGAGAGCGCGCCGTGCCCGCATGGTACGCGGGACTTACCCACCTCACCAGCGCCGCCGTGCTCATCACGGTCGTCGTCGGCATCCTCGTCACCGGCTCCGGACCGCACGCGGGCGACGCGGGCGCGGCACGAAATGGGCTGGATCCCGAGTACATGCAGCATCTGCACTCGTGGCCGGCCTACGCGGCGTTCGCCCTGACGATCCTGCTTCTCGTCACCGGCTGGCGGCTGCGCGCGCCCCTGCGGTTCTGGGTCGGGATGCTGCTGGCGACCGAACTCGTGCAGATCGCCGTCGGCCTGTGGCAGGCGCGTACCGGCCTGCCCATCGTGCTGGTCAACATCCACATGGTGCTGGCCGTGCTGCTGGTCGCGGCGATGACGGCGGTCGTGCTGCATCTGAAGCAGCCGTCGGGAGCGCGCGATTTCGCATTCGTGGCGGGGCGAGCGGACCCGCACGAGGCCGCCACCATGCGCGGGCGCTGAGCGCGGGATCCACAGCCCACGCATAGCTGCCGGAAAGACTCCGCACGATCGCGGCGATCAGAGTCGGGACATCCGCGGCACCGTGCCGCCCCGAACCTGAGGAGTCCCCCATGGCCACTCGCCCCCGTCTGATCCGCAGCATCCCGTTCTGGTCGCTGCTCGTCGGATCGCTCGCCGTCGCGGTTGCCGGGGGGTGGTTGACCACGGAGACGCTCAGCGGCATCGACGCGCGGCTGACCGACGGCTCGGCGACCAACAGCGACGTCTACGTCGGTCAGGTCTGGGCCATCGTCGGCGCGATCGTGCTGGGGGCGGGTCTGGTGGGCCTCGCCCTCGCGGCCGCCATCGCCGCAGCGACATCCCTGCTGCCACAGCGGCCCCTCGAGGTCGTCGAGCCGCTGTCGTTCGACGATGCCGACGATGCCGAGGAGGACGAGACGTCCGACCCCGAGCCCGAGGTCGACGCCGCGCACCCCACGACGGCCGCGTACGACCGGGCCCGGGACGAGGCGTTCGACGCCGAGGAGCCCGCTCAGGGCGCCCCCGGGCGGGACCGCGCGGAGGCCGGGTCCCGCTGACCGCGAGCGTTCCCGACGGGCGGCGGGGTGCAGCATCCCCCGCCCTCGTCGGGCGCTCAGAACGGCAGCAGCGGGTCGATCGCGATCGCGACGAACAGCAGCGTCAGATACGTGATGGATGCGTGGAACACACGCATCGGCGCCGGCTCGGTGCCGCGCACCGCGCGGTTGTACAGGCGGTGCGACTCGTAGATGAACCACCCGCCGAAGACGAGCGCCGACGCCGTGTAGACCAGTCCCATGCCGGCGACGGGGATCAGAAGCAGCGAGCACGCCACCGTCGCCCAGGCGTACAGGATGACCTGCAGCCCGACCTGAGCACCCGAGCGCGTGGCGCCCAGCATCGGCACGTCGACCTCGTCGTACTGGGCCTTGTACTTCATCGACAGCGGCCAGTAGTGCGGGGGCGTCCAGAGGAACACGAGCGCGAAGAGGATCAGCGCCGCCCACGAGAGCGATCCGGTCACGGCCGACCAGCCGATCACGACGGGGAAGCAGCCCGCGATGCCGCCCCACACGATGTTCTGCTCGGTGCGGCGCTTGAGGATCATCGTGTAGATGACGACGTAGAAGAAGATCGCGCCGGCCGAGAGGACCGCCGCCAGCCAGTTGGTGGTGAGCCAGAGCCAGAGCGTCGAGACGACGGCCAGCGTCCACGCGAACACGAGGGCGCCGCGCGGCGACACCTCGCCCGTCACCAGCGGCCGGTTGACGGTGCGCTGCATGTGGGCGTCGATGTCGCGATCGAGGTACATGTTGAAGGCCGCGGCCGAGCCGGCGCTGAGGGATCCGCCGATCACGGTGGCGAGCACCAGCCAGAGGTCGGGCAGCCCGTTCTGCGCCAGGATCATCACCGGCACTGTGGTCACGAGCAGCAGCTCGAGCACACGGGGCTTGGTGAGCGCGACGTACGCGCGCACGGTGCGACCGAAGGGGCGCGATGCAATGGATGCCGGGGTGCCGGACGTCGCCGTGATGTCCATCGCCCCCCCCCGCCCGACACTCGCAGTTACCCGTCGAGTCTATGGCATCGTGCACACGCGGTCCGTCCGCCGGCGCCCCGTGACCGGCGTCGCCGCAGGTCTCACAACCGCGCGCCCAGCCCCGTGAGGGCCGCGATACACACCTGTCACGGGCGGATGCCACACTGCCGTCACACAGCGTCGCCGCATCTGCGTCACGGCATGCCGCTTCGCTATGCTGAAGGAACACGCGCGCCCTCGCGCCCACTCCCACGAAGCCCGCCGCGGATGCGGCGTGCGATCGCGAGACGGGCGGGGCGCTCCCCCACAACACGAAGGGCGGTCCGGTGACGGAGCTGCGTTGGGATGAGATCGATGAGCGCGCCGTGGACACTGTCCGCGTGCTGGCTGCAGATGCGGTGGAGAAGGTCGGCAACGGCCACCCCGGCACTGCGATGAGCCTGGCGCCGGCGGCCTACCTGCTGTACCAGAAGGTGATGCGTCACGATCCGGCCGACACGGGCTGGCTGGGTCGCGACCGCTTCATCCTCTCGGCGGGCCACTCCTCGCTGACGCAGTACATCCAGCTCTACCTGGGTGGCTTCGGCCTCGAGCTCGACGATCTGAAGGCGCTGCGCACGTGGGGCTCCCTCACGCCCGGGCACCCGGAGTACCGCCACACCAAGGGCGTCGAGATCACCACCGGTCCTCTCGGACAGGGGCTGGCCTCCTCGGTCGGCTTCGCCTACGCGTCGCGCTTCGAGCGTGGCCTGTTCGACCCGGATGCCGCACCCGGCACCTCGCCGTTCGATCACTTCGTCTACGTCATCGCCTCCGACGGAGACCTGCAGGAGGGCGTCACCTCCGAGGCCTCGTCGCTCGCCGGCCACCAGAAGCTCGGCAACCTCGTCGTCATCTACGACGCCAACCAGATCTCGATCGAGGACGACACGAACGTCGCCTTCACCGAGGACGTCGCGGGGCGCTACGAGTCGTACGGGTGGCACGTCCAGACCGTGGACTGGAAGAAGAGCGGCGAGTACGTCGAGGACGTGTCCGAGCTGTACACCGCCATCGAGGCCGCGAAGGGCGAGACCGACAAGCCGTCGATCATCGTGCTGAAGACGGTCATCGGCTGGCCCTCGCCCGACAAGCAGAACACCGGCAAGATCCACGGCTCCGCGCTGGGCGCCGACGAGCTCGCCGCGACGAAGTCGGTGCTCGGCTTCGACCCCGAGCAGACCTTCGCGGTCGCCGACGACGTCATCGCTCACACGCGTGGCGCGGTCGCCCGTGGTGAGGCTGCGGTTGCCGCCTGGACGACCGGGTACGACGCCTGGGCCGCTGCCAACGGCGAGCGGGCTGCGCTGCTCGAGCGCCTCGAGAAGCGCCAGCTGCCCGAGGGT
>NZ_QFPF01000111.1 GCF_003248605.1 Microbacterium sp. | reverse complement strand
CACCGGTACCGCCGGGCCCCGGAGGAGGAGTTCGGTCATTCCGTCTTCGACGTCCCGCACCCACACCCCGCGTCCCGCGCGTGCGACCTTGTGCCGCTCCGCGAACGTCGTGGGCTGCACCTGCTCCACCAGACGCGCGAGCTGCGGTCCGAGCCGCCCGGGTGTGGTGGACGCGGCCCGCTCCAGAGCTTCGGTCTCGAACGCGGCCCGAATCTCCGGGTCGGTGAGTTTCACCCCGTGCTCGAGGATCGCCCGCACGTGCCCGACCGACACGACACCCGCGGCCAGCGCGTCCCAGGTCGCCGCAAACCGGTTCACCAGGGTGTGGGCGTCGTTCATCCGTCGCTGCACGGACCGATCGGGTTGCCGCGCACACGCCCCCAGCTCCGCGGCGAGGGCCCGCAACGGGAGTTCGGCTTCGCGACCGGCGGAGCGGGGAATCTCCGCCACCCGCTCCACCCCCACCGCCTGCGCCTCAGCCAGCACCGCCATGACCTGAGCCTCCGCCGACGCCACAGCGGCCACCGCGGCCGCATACTCCGCCGCAAGGGCCGCCGCGACAGCATCCACACGATCGACGTTGTCGTCGTGTGCGTGGCCGGCCGGTCTGGTGTTCATATTCGAACTCTACGTGGAGCGTCCGACATTGATGCTCGAAGATATGTCGCCCCGACGCCCCAACGTGAAATCGTTCGATGAGAACTCATTCATGTCGAAGAGGCCCCGCTGCTACTGCCCCTCGCACCGGCCGTGCACTCTTCAGCGAACCGGTCGAAACATGCACGTTGAGCATCCATGCCCGGGTGCGCATAGGTTTGATATATGGCGTGCACACGGCAGGCCCGATTAGGAGACCCACTCATATGGATCTGTTCGGACTCATCGGCATCGCGGTAGCTGCCGGAGTCGCCCTCATCGTCGCGCTCATCGGCTTCCTGGTGTTCCGAGCGTGGTACCAGGTGCCGAAGGCCGACGAGGCGATCGTCATCGTCGGTAAGAAGGCGCGCGACAGCACCGAGGGCGAAGCCAACAAGATGACCGTGATCAGCGGTCGCGGCGCCTTCGTCAACAAGCTGACGCAGCGATCCGACAAGGTGTCGCTGCGCTCCCGGCAGATCAAATTCGAGCCGACGGCCCAGACGATCAACGGCGTCACGATCGATCTGACCGGTGTCGCGCTGGTCAAGATCGGGTCGACGCCAGACCAGGTGCGCCGCGCGGCAGAGCGCTTCGCGTCGCAGGACGAGGCGATCGTCATCTTCACGACCGAGCAGCTCGAGGGCGCCCTGCGCGGCGTCGTCGCCAAGCTCACGGTCGAGCAGGTCATGCAGGACCGGCAGAAGCTCAGCGACGAGATCGCCGAGGGGATCTCCGGCGACCTGCTCGCTCAGGGCCTCGTGCTCGACTCGTTCGCGATCCAGGGCATCACCGACAAGAACAACTACATCTCCGCGCTCGGCGCGGTCGAGGTGCAGCGCGTCAAGCGCGAGGCCGACGTCGCCGAGATCGATGCGCTGCGTGAGGTCAAGAAGCGCCAGCTCGCCGCCGACGAGGCCAACCTGATCGAGCAGACCGCGCTCGACAAGAACAAGGCCGCCGCGATGTCGGAGGTCGGCCGCGCGAACGCACAGGCAGAGCAGTCCGAGAACCTCGCCCGCGCCGAGGCCGAGCAGGGCGTGCTGCTGCAGGAGGCGAACAACACCCAGGCGCGATTGGATGCCGAGGTCAAGAAGGTCGCCGACGCCGACAAGTACCGGCAGCAGACATCCGCCGACGCACGCGCCTACGAGGCGCAGATCGCGGCCGACGCGGAGGCGTACAAGCGGCAGAAGAACGCCGAGGCCGACCGCAGGGTCGCCCAGGAACGTGCGGACGCCGAGGCGTACGCTGTCAAGGCGCAGGCCGAGGCGCGCGATGCGTCGGCCGCCGCCGATGCCGCGGCCGTCCGCGTGCAGGCCGAGGCCGAAGCGGCCGCCGTACGCGTGCAGGCCGAGGCGGAGGCCGAGTCCATCCGTCTCCGCGGTACCGCCACCGCAGACGCGATCGCGGCCGAGGCTTCGGCGCTGCGCGAGAACCAGGACGCGATCCTCGCCAAGGAGATCATCGGACAGCTGCCGCAGCTCATGGCCGAGTTCGCCAAGGGTTACGAGAAGGTCGGCAACATCACCCTCATCGGGGGCGACAGTGCCGCGACCCATCTGGCGCGCGAACAGTCAGCGAGCCTGTCGGCCACCTTCGAGAGCGTCAGATCAGCGACGGGGCTCGATCTCGGCGCCGTCATCCAGGGCCAGGCGCTGGGGCGCGGCATCGCGGAAGGACAGCAGGCGTAGCCAACGAGCCTAGAGCCGTGCGCGTACTCGTGCGCGGCTCTAGGCTGTCCGCAGCAGGGGGTGTGATGTCGGAGGACCGGGTGGCCGAGGTGCGCGCGCAGTTGGCGGCGCTCGAGGATCCGCGCATGCGCGAGATCAACGAACGGCACGGTGACGACCACGGTGCGAACCTCACCCGCCTGCGCGCCCTCGCCAGGGCGCTCAAGACCGACCATGAGCTCTCGGGCGAGCTGTGGGCAACGGGCGACACGGCTGCGCGCCTCGTCGCCCTGCTCATCTGCAGACCCCGGCAGTACTCGGCAGAGCAGCTCGACGGGATGCTGCGCGAGGCGCGGGCTCCGAAGGTTCAGGACTGGCTCATCAACTACGTGGTGAAGAAGAGTCCGCACCGTGAGCAGTGCAGGCGCGAGTGGATGGCCGACGCCGACGCGAACGTCGCGGCCGGGGGATGGGCCCTTGCCGCGATGGATGTCGCCGACAACCCGCACCTTCTCGACCTGGGCGGCCTGCTCGAGAGGATCGAGGCCGAGATGAAGACCGCTCCCGATCGGCTGCAGTGGCAGATGAACACGACTCTCGCGACGATCGGCATCCGGCATCCCGAACTGCGCCCGCGCGCGCTCGCGATCGGCGAGCGTCTCGAGGTGCTGAAGGACTATCCGACGGCACCGAACTGCACCTCGCCCTACGCGCCGATCTGGATCGACGAGATGGTGCGGCGCCAGAGCGCCGGTTGATCACGAAGTCTCGCCACCGTCATCCGCCCACAGCATGGAGATGGGGATGTCGGAGCCGACGATTCGCGAGGCCGCCCGGTGCCCCGACAGCATGGCTGCCGTCACGGTGGCGGGATCATCCGTCCACGTCGCCTCGCCCGCGAGATGCAGCACACCGCCGATCGGGGTGGCGAGGTCGTCGTGATCGGCGGTCGTCGATCCCGGGATCATGTAGGCGTAGGACCCGCGGGCGAAGGGGTCGTCCTGCCAGTGCGTCCGGTGCACGTCGGTGGGCTCGACGACCCGGTCCGGGTAGAGACGACGCAGCTGGGTGAGGATCGAGTCCACGACCCGCTTCTGGCTCCACGCGCGAGTGTGGACCGCGGCGGGCCCCGCCGCGAAGGTGAGCAGGGTGGGCGCGCCGTGCAGCGGCGTGAGGTCGTACCAGGAGTGCCACCATCGCGCCTCGGCCCCCTGCTGCCGGATCGCGTACACGCCTTCGTCCCAGAACCGGTGCGGGAAGCGCAGGAAGATCTTCTCGAACGCGTTCATCCGCAGACGGCCGAGCGCCCCCGCGACGGGCTGGGGCAGCGGGGGATCGATGACGAAGTCCGTCGACTGCAGGACGCCCACCGGCACCGTGATGACGGCTCGCCGTGCGTGGAACTCACCGCGGCCGGTGCCCACGACCACTCCCGCATCGGACCAGCGCGCGGTCGCGACGACGTGCTCGAGGCGCACGTCGAGACCCACCGCGAGGCGGGCCGCCAGCCGGTCGTACCCGTCGGGGAACACGACTTCGTCACCTTCGATGACATCGTCGTCGAGGCCGTGCGCGGCGAGGTCCTCGATCCACGCGCCGTACTGCTCCTCGCTCCGATGCTCGAAGTACTCCCGTGCCCGCTGCGTGCGCTCCGCGTCCCAGCCCTGCGCGGCGAGCGCCGCCTCCGTCACGTCGCGGTATGTCGCCGCGGGTGCGGACGTCGCGACGATCGTGGGCAGCAGCGCATCGAGGGCATGGATGTCGTCGGCGAAACGCCGTGCGGCAGCATCTGTCAGTCTGCGACCTGAGGGGTCGAAGGAGCGGATGGGGCGGCCATCCGGCTGGTAGCCGCCCACCGTGAACTCGAGGGTGCGCATCCCGAACGCCTCAGCGGCTGCCGCGACGGGGGAGTCCCTGATGCCGTGGATCCACGACGCTCCGAGGTCGGTCGCCAGTCCGCGCGAGCGGTCGGTGTGCACGCGCCCACCCACCCGGTCGCGCGCCTCGAGCACGACGACGCTGCGGCCCGCGCGACCGAGCAGACGGGCCGCGGAGAGGCCCGCGACGCCTGCGCCGACGACGAGCGTGTCGATCACCGTCATGGGGTGGATCCCCTCCCGAATCGAACCAACCGTCACGCTGCGGTAGGTTTGCTGAGGACGCACTCGCGCCCTCCCTCATCCTTCCCCCCGCCGGCGTTCGCCGACACCCGCGCATCGGAGCGCGATCCTCCCGTGTGCTCCCCGGAGCCCGAACGACAGGAGAGGTATGACCGCCGTCATCCCCGCTCGCGACGATCCCGCGCGCTATCGCATCGAACCCACCGTGCTGCAGGCGCTGCGCAACCCGCGGCTGCTGACCCGCGAGGTGCTGGCGGGTCTCGTCGTCGCGCTCGCGCTCATCCCCGAGGCGATCGCCTTCTCGATCATCGCGGGCGTCGATCCGCGGGTGGGGCTCTTCTCCTCCTTCGTCATGGCCGTCGCGATGGCCTTCCTCGGCGGCAGGCCGGCGATGATCACCGCAGCGACAGGTGCCGTTGCCCTGGTCGTCGCCCCCGTCGCGATGACCTATGGGCTCGACTACCTCATCGCGACCGTGCTGCTGGGCGGGCTCATCCAGATCGTCCTCGCCGTTCTGGGGGTCGCGCGCCTCATGCGGTTCATTCCGCGCTCGGTCATGGTCGGGTTCGTCAACGCCCTCGCGATCCTCATCTTCACCTCGCAGTTCCCCCAGCTGATCGGCGTGCCGTGGCTGGTGTACCCGCTCGTGGCCGCGGGACTTGTCGTGATGTATCTGCTCCCGCGCATCACGCGCGCCGTGCCCTCGCCGCTCGTCGCGATCGTCCTGCTGACCGTGGCGGTGGTGGTCGCCGGCATCGCCGTGCCCACCGTAGGCGATCAAGGCGAGCTGCCGGACAGCATCCCGATGCTGTTCATCCCCGATGTGCCGTTGACGCTCGAGACCCTCGGGATCATCGCCCCCTACGCCCTGGCGATGGCCGTGGTGGGACTGCTGGAGTCGCTCATGACCGCCAAGCTCGTCGACGACGTGACCGACACCCACTCCTCGAAGACCCGGGAGTCGTGGGGCCTGGGCGTCGCCAACGTGCTCTCTGGCGCGTTCGGGGGCATGGGCGGCTGCGCGATGATCGGTCAGACGATGATCAACGTCAAGGCTTCAGGCGCGCGCACGCGCATCTCGACGTTCCTCGCGGGCGTGTTCCTGCTGATCCTCGTCGTGGCGCTCGGCGAGGTCGTCGCGATCATCCCGATGGCCGCGCTCGTCGCCGTGATGATCATGGTCTCGATCGCGACGTTCGATTGGCACAGCGTGCGTCCCTCGACGCTGCGTCGCATGCCCCGCAGCGAGACGCTCGTGATGCTCGTGACCGTCGTCATCACGGTGTGGACGCACAACCTGGCGATCGGGGTGGGCGCCGGTGTGCTCACAGCCATGGTCCTCTTCGCCCGTCGCGTCGCCCATTTCGTCAGCGTCACACGCACCCTGCCCGGTGACGAGAGCGTGCCGACGGCGCACTACAGCGTCGACGGCGAGCTGTTCTTCGCCTCGAGCAACGACCTCACCACCCAGTTCGACTACGCGAACGACCCCGACCGTGTCGTCATCGACATGTCGCGCTCCCACATCTGGGATGCGTCGACGGTCGCGGCTCTCGACGCGGTCGTGACCAAGTACGAACACCGCGGCAAGCGCGTCGTCATCGAGGGCATGAACGATGCCACGACGGCCTTCCACGGGCGCCTCAGCGGTAACCTCGGCGGAGAGCACTGACCACTGCGCGAACGAGTCAGCTCTCAGACGCGCCAGTCGCGGGAGCCGGCAGGGGCCGGAACCGCCGCAGCCGCAGGCTGTTGGTCACCACGAAGATGGAAGAGAGCGCCATCGCCGCCGCAGCGACGAGAGGATTCAGCAGTCCGAGCATCGCGATCGGCAGGGCCGCCACGTTGTAGGCGAACGCCCAGAACAGGTTTCCGCGGATCGTGCCCAGCGTCCGCCGTGCCAGCCGGATCGCCTCGACGGCCGAGAGCAGGTCGTTCGAGACGAGCGTGATGTCGCTCGCTGCGATCGCGGCATCCGTTCCCGCACCCATGGCGAGTCCGAGGTCTGCCGCGGCGAGGGCGGCGGCGTCGTTGACGCCGTCGCCCACCATGGCCACGACCCTTCCCTCCGCCTGGAGTCCCCGGATCGTCTCGAGCTTCTGCTTCGGGCTGACGCCGGCGTGCACGATGTCGATCCCCGACAGTCGCGCCATATGCCGGGCGGCGCCGGGGCCGTCGCCGGTGAGCAGAATCGGTTCGAGACCGAGTTCTCGCAGCCGCGCGACAGCGATGACGCTCGAGGACGCGAGGGTGTCGGCGATCGCAAGCGATCCCAGAAGTCGTCCGTCACGGGCCACCGTCACGACGGTGGCTCCGCGTGCGTGGGCCTTGCCGATCCACTGTTCGTGGTCGGGGGGCATGGTGATCGCGGCGTGAGCCCGGACCCATTCGGGTCGGCCTGCGACGACGACCGCGCCCGCGACCGCGCCCTCCACGCCGAAGCCCGCGTGGGACCAGAAGCCCTCCAGAGCCGATGAACCCGGATCGGAGGTCGCGGCGACGATCGCACGTGCGACGGGATGCTCGGACCCGATCTCGACGGCGGCCACGGCCCGCAGCAGCTCTGCGCGATAGACGCCCGCGTGCGGAAGCGCGTCCTCGAGAGTCATGCGTCCCGTGGTCAGCGTGCCGGTCTTGTCGATCACGATCGTGTCGACGGATCGCGTCTGCTCGAGAACCTGCGGGCCGCGGATGAGGATGCCGAGCTGCGAGCCCCGGCCGGTGCCCACGAGAAGCGCCGTCGGCGTCGCAAGACCCAGCGCGCACGGGCAGGCGATGATGAGAGTCGCCACGGCGGCGGTGAAGGCGAGATCGAGCGGGGCCCCCGCGATGAGCCAGCCCACGAAGGACACGGCGGCGAGGGCGATGACGACGGGAACGAAGACGGCCGAGACGCGGTCGGCGAGCCGTTGGATCCGGGCTTTGCCGGTCTGGGCGTCCTCGAGCAGGCGCTGCATGTGCGCGAGCTCGGTGTCGGCGCCCACGCGCGTGATCTCGAGGCGCAGCATCCCGCCCACATTCACCGTGCCGCCCGTGACCCGTGCGCCCTGGGCGACCTCGACGGGTACGGACTCGCCCGTGAGCATGGCGGCATCGATCGCGGATGATCCCGCGAGCACGAGCGCATCGGAGGGGATCTTCTCTCCCGGGCGCACGACGACGACATCACCGACCGCGAGATCGGACACCGGGACACGTCGCTCGATCCCGTCGACGAGAAGGCCCGCCTCGCTCGCACCGACGCGCATCAGCGCCCGCAGCGCCTCGGCGGAGGAGCGCTTCGCGCGGGCTTCGGCATACCGGCCCGCGAGAAGGAAGACGGTGACGAGCGCGGCCACCTCGAGGTAGATCTCGTGGCCTCCGGATTGCGGCGAGCCGATGAGGGTGAAGCTCATCCGCATGCCCGGCATGCCGGCGCCGCCGAAGAACAGGGCGTACAGCGACCAGCCGAAGGCGGCGATGACACCGAGGCTGATCAGGGTGTCCATCGTCGCCGCGCCGTGGCGGGCGTTGACCGCCGCCGCGCGGTGGAACGGCCACGCACCCCACACCGCGACAGGGGCGGTGAGGGTGAGAGCGAGCCACTGCCAGTACTCGAACTGCCACGCCGGCACCATCGAGAGCACAGCGACGGGCAGCGCGAGCGCACCGCTGATGACGAGCCGGCGGCGCAGGGAGA
>NZ_QFPF01000110.1 GCF_003248605.1 Microbacterium sp. | reverse complement strand
GAGGGGCACTGGCACTACGGCGATCGGATCGGCCATGAGTCATTGCTCAGCCGCGATGGCCGGATCGAGACCGGCCAGGCCACTCGGGTGACGCTTGCTTGGGCCGCCGATGAGCCGCATCACTATGCCGTGACCATCGGCGAGTTCCCCCGCCGTGATCCGGTCGAGTGGGCGATCAAGCTCGCGGGAAGTGTCGCCAAGGATCTCCAACGACAAGGACTGATGTAATGCCCATTCCGTTGCAATCGAACCTCGACATGAACAACCTGCGTGATCAGGTCTTGTGGACGCTGGTCAACCCCGGGCATCTCCTCGATGCTCCGCTGCTTCTTCGTCTCGAAGAGATGAAGCTCATCGCTGATCACTTGGTGGCTTGCGGTCTTCGATTTCATCCGGAGTTGCAGCAGCAGTGGTACATCCCACCGCGTCCCGGCGCCTCGATCCTTGAGGCTGGTGCCGGTCGCTGGGTGAAAGGCCCGGCGCCGGGCGTGCCGCCTGTCGAGGCGAGCGACGTCGCGCAGGCGCCGGATGATGACGCGAAGACGCTCCTGAATCTGCTGTCCGCCGAGCAGCGCGCACAACTGCGCAAGCTGCTGGGGGAGGAGGAACCATGAGCACTCCGACGCCTCCGTCTGATCCGGTCGTCCCTCCGGGGACGTTGAGCTACGCGCAGATCCGGCAGCTGTTCGAGGCCGATGAGGCCGCGAAACGAAAGGTTCGCGACGAACTGCAGGGCGCCGTCACAAATGCCCGTGGCTGGTTCATCGACGGGCTCCTCGATGGAATCGCTGACCTGTTCCGGGGGAAAATCCGTCCTGGATTCGAGGTTGCCGCCCAGGCCTTCCAGGACGGGCAACTGGCCCTGAACACCCGCCTTGACCTCCTGTCCCCGCTGGTCGACTACGGCAGCGTGTACATGGATCCCGTCGGAGGGTTTCTCCAGTTCGGGACCAACTACGGAACGATGCCCTTCAACAAACAGATCGGGCCGATGAGAGGCTGTGAGCTTCACGATGGTGGGATCCGACTGAAGGACAAGGGCCTGTGGGATTTGCACGCGCAGCTTGCCATCGGTGGGAACGCCCTCAACGTCGGATCGGGACGCGTGGACTGGCGAATCCGCGTCTACGCGCCGGACGGAACGCAGTTTTCCGAGCAAGTCGGATTCAAGTGGAACACACGACGTGAGACCGACGTAATTGTCTCGTCAGTCGTCGTCCCGGAAGCCGGCTATGTGGTCAAGGTTGAAATCAGCTGGATCCATGGATCTCGCGAGCTGCTTGGCGGCCCGGCGAACACACGTCTGAAGGTTCAGCACATCTCCCGTCGCACCGATGTTGGTGGAACCGGGGCCGAAGATTCGTATATCCCGGAGACGCCTCCGGAGGAGGAAGTAGAGCCATGACGATCTTGACAGGCTTCTTTCGAGATATTGCACGCCGAGCGTCACAGGGCACCGTCACGGTGTCATCGACGACGACCAGGCCGGCCCATGATGGGCGGGGGGAGATGGTGACGGAGGAGCGGCACGTGCTCAATCTTGTCGGCGGCGGGTTCACGTCTCCAGAGCTTGATCCGGGCCCGGTCCGAGTGGAGCTCAACGCCATGGGTGTGCATAAGTGGTGGGAGCTGCATTTGCCGGAAACGGGCACCCACGACCTTTTTACGCTGATCGATGCTCAGGTTGAATACACGCCGGTTGTCGTTGGCCAGGCGCAGGCGGCGTCGGCGGAGGCCGCCAGGTCGGCGGCCGCGGCTGAGTCCAGTGCTTCCCGTGCGGAAGCGTCGGCGACGCATGTCGACGCGGTCGTCGCCGACGGTGCGGCGGCGGTACGCACGCAGCTGCAAACCGACATCACCGCCACCGCCGAAGCGAGGACCGCCGTCGAGGCCTCCCGCGATGAGGCGGCAAGCTCCGCAGAGACCGCGACGGAAGCGGCCGCCTCGGCGACGTCGTCTGCGGCGACTGCCGGTGCCGCCCAGTTGGCGGCGGTCTCCGCCCGCGACGAAGCGAAAGCCGCGGCGGCGTCGGCGACATCGGTGAGCAATTCCCTGAGCGAAGGGGGCGATCTGAAGGCGTACCTTGACGGTGTCGCCTCTGATGCGGGTGCAGATGCTGCCCGCGCCGCGACCTCTGAGGCGACCGCGGCTGACGCCGCGTCTCGCGCGGAGACCGCCGCGTCGACGGCCCAGTCGGCCCAGTCCCGGGTGCAGGCCGTTGTCGATGACGGTGCGGCCACGGTCCGCGCTGCCGTCGCCGGCGACGCCGACCGTGCCGAAACGGCACGCGATGCCGCAGAAGCTTCGGCCGCCGACGCGGCCCAGTCGGCATCGACTGCGACAACGGCGGCGGGAGAGGCAAGCGCTGCTTCGCAGGCAGCGACCGAAGCCGTCGGGTCCATCGCAGCGCACGCGGATGGTGCGGCGGAGGCGGCATCGCGTGCGGCGGCTTCGGAGTCGGTGGCCTCGGAGTCGGCGACGTCCGCGTCTGAGTCCGCGAGGGCGGCGTCGACGACGGCGGCGGCTGCCGCACAAATCGCGGCGTCGGAGAAGATTGCGGAGCTCGTCGGCTCGGCCCCGTCGAATCTGGACACCATCCACGAGTTGGCTGCGGCGATGCAGACCAAGGGGGAGGCGATCGCGGCGATCCAAACTGCCCTCGCAAACCGCGTCGTCGGCGACTACACTGTCGTGGTCCAGTCGACCCCGCCGGAGGGCGGAACAACGCCTTCCAACCAGATCACGTTTGTGGTGGGGGCGGACTGATGTCGATTTACGTGGGTGATCGCGAAGTCCGTCAGATCACGTTTCCCGACGGGACGCGGATGGGCCGAGTCCTGGGTGTCTACGTCGGTGCAGAACGCATTTTCCCACCGGAGGGCCGCACCGAGGAGTACCTGTTCACCGTCGGTGCGACAGGAGGCATCGCCAGCGGTAATCAGGTTCGGTTCACCCCGCGGGTTCCGTGGTGGGCTGTCGCGGTCGACGTGATCGCCATCGGTGGTGGCGGCGGCGGGCACGGCGGTGACGGCGGCTTCAACCGCGACGGCCAAGGAGGCCGCGCCGCTACCTGGCAAACGGGAACCATCGCTCTGACGAAGTCCGAGGGGGACTTCCTCAACTCCTTCCAGGTCAGGGTCGGGAAGGGAGGCGCCGGGGGATCTGCCGGCAACGCAGGGAACCCCGGTGCTGAGTCGAAGGTTTCTTACGGGTTCGACTTGGGGCCTTCCGTCTCCTCGCAAGGTGGACTCGGTGGCAGCTCCTACGGTGACGCCACAGGCCAGGCCGCCGGAGACGTCAGCCGATTCGGGATGGAGTTTCCCGGTGGTGCTGGCGGTGGGCGCGGGCAGGCCGGTTGGTCACCAGGTGGCGGTGGCGGCGGTGGGCGCGGCGGCACCTTCGGTGGGGCGACCGCCGGCGCGGCCGGTGGTGCGGGCTCCGTCTGGATCAGATTCCGCAGCAGCGCTTAGCCACAAACGGGAAGCACTCCCATAACCGCACGAACCCCGTACCTAACCGCACGAACCCCGCACCGCCCGGTGCGGGGTTTCCTCATGCACCAAGGAAAGGAGACCGATGGCCGACTACTTCTACCCACTCAGCCAGGGCGCTCACGTCACCAGCCCATTCGGGCCCCGAGCTGGCGGCTACCACTGGGGCACCGATTACGGCCGCGCCGGAGGCTCCGGCGGCAACGCCGTCTACGCCCCGCAAGCCGGAACCGTCATCATGGCCGGACCCGCCAGCGGCTTCGGTGGCCCAGACCCCGCCGGATGGATCGTCATCGACCACCCAACCGACGCCGGCGGCGGAGTCAGCGTCCTCGGCCACATCATCCGCGAAGTCGCCGTCGGCGACACCGTCCGCGCCGGGCAGCGCGTCGCCCGGGTCAATCCCTCCTCGGCCACCAACGGCGGCGTCGCCCCGCACGTCCACTTCGAACATCACCGTTACGTCTGGTCCCCGCCGGGACCGGACCGTCTGGACCCGCACGCCTGGCTGGCCGCCCGCGGCGCCCGATGGCCGGGAGCCCCGGCCACACCTACCCGAAAGGAATCCATGAACGCGCTCACCGCTGACATCGACCTGCTGACCCCCAACGACGATGGCCGGGCGACGAAGCCCCGCAATCTTTTGTGCATCCATACCTTCGAAGACGACGGCACGTGGTCGGCCGACAGGATGGCGAAGTACCAGCAGTCGCCCGCCGCCGGCGGCTCGTACCACCTGGTCATTGACCGCAACGGCCGCATCGCTCGTGAGAACGACGACGCGTTCATCCCGTGGGCGGCGATGTTCACCGGCAACCGGGTGGCGTTCCACTTCTCGCTGTCGGGCAAGGCGTCCTGGACGCGCCAGCAGTGGCTGGCCCGTCCGAAGCAGATCGACGCCCTGGCGAAGGTGCTGGCTGCGTACTCGAAGGCCAAGGGCATCCCCCTCATCCGCCGCGGACCGCAGGACGTGCGAGCCGGGAAGTGGGGCGTGTGTGGCCACGACGACATTTCCAAGGCATTCGGCGAGTCGACGCACTGGGATCCGGGGCCGAACTTCCCGTTCGACGTCGTCATCGACAAGGCCAAGGCGATCCTCGCCGGCCCGAAGCCGGCGCCCGCCCCGCCGTCGGATCCGGCGCCCCGTCCGATTCCTCCGAAGGAGACTTTGATGCCCACCACGCTGGACACCGTTTTGCCGTCGCTCGTCGACGGTTCCACGTTCGAGGCCCCGCTGGCCACCTTCATCCGCACCGCGGACAAGCAGGCCTACGAGGCCAACCAGCGACTCGCCCGCTTTGAGGCGAAACTCGACCGGATTCTCGACGCCATCGGCGAAAAGCCCGACCTCAAGCCCGGCCAGTAGCTGGCCACCGAATCCCCGAAAGGATCACTCATGTTCGATTTCATCCGTTCCGTTGTCCCCGCTGGCGCCCGCGCCGCCTGGTATGCCACCGCCGGCGCTGTCGTCACGGCTTTGGTGGCGTGGGGCATCCTCGACGACACCGCCACCCCGGCCGTCGTCGGCGTGGCCACCGCCGCCATCACCTTGCTGTTCGCCATCGTCCACTCGGATTCGCCTGTGCGGCAGGCCGGCTACGGCCTCGCGGCTGCGGTCGGTGCCCTCGGCGTGTATCTCGGCTGGGGAACTGAAGCGCAGATTGACTCGCTGCTTGCGGTCATCGCCCCTGCCCTGGGGCTGGGGACTGCTGCGGCAACCACCAGTGTCGGCGATGCGTCCTACGTGGGTGAGCACCGCCTGGAGGACTAGATGTCCGGCGTCGAGCTTTGGTTCGGGCCGGGTGGCATCGCCGCCGGCGTCGGGGGAGTCGTCCTCGCCGCCGCGGCATGGGTGCGCGCCTGGCGGGAATCCCGCAACGCCGACGAGAAGTTGAAACTCCAGCGGGTGGCCGACGAGGAGAAGCTGGAGCTGGAGCGGGAGAAGATCCGCCTTGAAGAACGGAATGCCGATCTTGCCGGACTGCAGGCGTTGACCACCGAGCTGCGTTCGGACCTTTCCCGGATCCGGGAGGACCTCACCGAGACCCGCAAAGATCTCGATGTGGAACGCCGCCGGGGCGAGAAGACTCGGCGCGACCTCGATGCAGAACGGCGTCGCACCGATGAGGCGACGGAGAAGATCGACGCGCAGGGAAAAGAACTGGCGCGGTTGGCTGATGAGCGGGCCGAGGCGTGGAAACTCGTCCGACGCCTTGCCGGCCATATCCGTGCCCGTGAGGAGTGGACGGTCCTGCACCTTCAGCCGCGGCCACCGTCGCTGGAGTTGATCCCGGACGACGTCGTCCACATTGTGTTCCCGGACGGTGGCCCGTACCCGCGCGAGCCTCCGGACACGTCGTGACGCACGGTCACCGCACGAGCACGGCCCCGGCCGCCGCCCCTTTGACGGGCAGCGGCCGGGGCCGTTTTCGCATTTGAGCGGCGCGTTCATCACCGCGGGGGAGCGGTGGGCAGCCGCGATTCCGTGGCTCATTTTTGGCTCACTTTTGGCTCACAAAGACGCAGAAACAGGCGTAAAGAGGCGTAAAGATACCCCCGTCCGAAAAACAGAAAACCCCCGCTGGCCTGCATTTAAGCAGGTCAGCGGGGGTGGTCGTCCGGCTCCCCCGCCAGGACTCGAAACCGGATGTGATTGGCCCGAAAAATGCCCCTGACCTGCACCTAAGTCAGGGGTTTTTTCGCTTTTGGCTCACTTTTGGCTCACTTCGCTACGCGGCCTTCGGCTGCGTGACGGCCGACTGAACCGCACCGAGCCCGTTGTGGATTTCTTCCATCGTGTCGGCCACCGCATCAAGATCGCCGTCGAACAGGTCCGCATAGACGTCCAGCGTCATCGCCGCCGACGAATGCCCCAGCTGGCGTTGGACGACTTTCACGCTCGCACCGGCCGACACCAACAGCCCGGCGGCGACGTGCCTCAGCCCGTGCATCGTCACCCGCGGGAAGTTCGGATCAGCCGCCATCGCCCGGTCACGCGCCCCGTGGAACCACGACCCGGAGCCCTGAAGCTTCATCGGCTCGCCCGGCACCCGCTCCCACACCCATGCCGACTTCGGCTTCCCCTCGATCAGCGGCTCCAGCATGTTGCACACAAACCGAGGAATGGCCACGGTCCGCGCCTCATGCGACTTCAGCGTGCCGATCTCCACCTTGCCGTTGACCGTCACCGCCGCCCGCTGCAAATGCGCCCGCCGCCGCCCCAGATCCAGATCCCGCACCTGGAGGCCCGCCAACTCCGACCACCGAATGCCCGACGTCGCCAGCAGCCACACGATCTCCGACTTCACCGAGCACTGGTCGGCGATCGCCCGCACCTGCTCCATCGTCAGATACACCTTCACCGCCTTCGACCGCCGCGGTAGCTTCAGCCCCCGCGCCGGGTTCTTCACAAGACACCCATCGGCAATCGCCATGTCCAGGACCTGTGCCAGACAGGCATGGGCGCGCCGGGCGGTGGAGCCGGAGACGTTGAGGCTGGCGATCCATTCTTGGATTTCGGAGGGGCGAAGGCTGCCGACTTCGCGGTGGCCCCACATGGGTTTGACGCGCAGTCGCCATGCTTGATCGGTGACGGCGGCCGTCGAGGGCTTGAGGTGGGTCTGTGCGGCGAGCCAGCGCGTCCCGATCTCGGAGACGGTGGTTTTCTCCCTTGCTGGGTCGACCCAAGAGCCGGCGCGGCGGGCATGGCCTTGGTCCTGTTCCCAGGCGGTGGCTGCTGCCTTGGTGGGGAAGCCACGCTTCCGGCTTCGGGAGCCGTCGGGCTTGGTGTACTGCACTTGCCACCGGCGGCCGGCCTTTGTCTGGTACGGGGTGATGGACGACATGTCGTATCCTTCGTGTCAGCGGGCCGCCGGTGGCGGCGCCGTATCTCCGGCCCTGCCGTGCAAGCTGTCCAAGGCGTGCGGCGGGGTCGGCGTTCTTCTTTCTGTCAGACGATGGCGGCGGTGGTGCTATTGCCTGTGGGGAACGCGTGGCTCGCGTTTATGCTGCTGTCCTTTCGTTCAGCGTCGCTGGGTGATGGTGCTTTCCAGCATTGAGCCGAGGCGGAGGACTGCGGCGAGGATGCCGCCGAGAACGACGACAACGAGACCAAGAGCCGTCGCCATGCCAGAGCCGGGAGTACCGTTGAAAAGTGCGATCAGGCCGAAGGCAATCATCAACGCACCGATCACCATTGCGGTGATGGAGAGGACTTCGAACCAGCCGCCGGAGCGGAAGTAGGGCTTGCCGTTGGGGCTGGGGATGGGCATGGGTGGTGCCTGTGGCTGTGGTGGTGCGGCCCAATGAGTGGCTTCGGGGCGCGGGGTGGAATGCTCGGGGCGTTCGGGGTTCGGATGGGTCATGGGGCTTTCCTTTCGTGTTCTCCGCGCCAGACGCGGATGAGGTGAGGGGTGACGTCGAGGGCGTGCGCGAGTCCTGCGACGCCGGGCCCGTGGAGTTCCTCGGCCAGGGCGTACTCGGCCGGCGAGATCAACAGCAGTGCGGCGAAGGCGTCGGCGCGCCGCTCGGCCCTGCTGTCCACCGAGTCGTAGCCGCTGCGGACGTCGCGGTGGTGGGCGTGGCCGAGTTCGTGCGCGAGGATGCACCGGCGGGTGACGCGGTCGAGGCCGTGGCGGAGGATGATTTGCTGCCGTTCCGGCACCCACAGCCCGTGCGGCCAGTTGTCGTCGAGGGGCACTTCGTCGACGCGCAGGCCCATGGCGGCGGCGAGTTGATCAGGGACGTCAAGCATCCGGTGGCCCTGCGGGAGGTTGCTTCGATTCGCCCAGCTTCTGCGGCCGGTGGTTACCGAGAAATCCGAGAACGATCGGGGCAGCGCTTCCGAGCCCGCGGGCTCGG
>NZ_QFPF01000109.1 GCF_003248605.1 Microbacterium sp. | reverse complement strand
AGCGCGGCACCCGCACCGCCGATGCCGGCGACGCGGTCACGACCCGTCGCCGACCGGCGACCGAGTCCCGAGGAGGACCAGCATGACCATCGACACGCGGCAATCGCATCGACGACGGCAGGCGTCGCCGCGATTCGCGGCGGCCGAGACGCTGAAGTCGCTGCCGCCGCGCCGCCCCGTCGATGACGCCACCAACCCCGGTGCGCTCAGCTGGGAGCTCGTCGACATCCTGCGTTATCGGGTCTTCGATTCCTGCGACACCGTCGGCTTCATCGACGTGGTCGGAGCCGTGTACGTCGTTCTGGAGGGCGAACGATACGACCGCGCAGTCGAGGTGGCTCAGACCCTCCTCTTCGACGCCGCCATCGCCGCTCTGGCCCAGCCGGCGCGGAAGATGTGACGTGCAACCCCGAATCGGCACGTCCGGCTGGAGCTACGCGCACTGGCATGGCGTCCTCTATCCCCCCGAGACGAAGTCCCACGAGCGCCTCTCGCGATACGTCGGCTCGTTCGACACCGTGGAGTTGAATGCCAGCTTCTACCGCTGGCCGCGACCTTCCGCTTTCGCATCCTGGCGCACGAGACTCCCGGCGGGATTCGAGCTCGCGGTGAAGGCCCCGCGCGGCCTCACGCACGCGCGGCGATTGTTGCAGCCCGAGGCGTGGCTCGACCGTATGGCGGCGGGCCTGCACGAGCTGGCGGGCCGCCGCGGGCCGCTGCTCGTCCAACTGCCCCCGACGATGCAGCGCGATGACGACAGACTCACATGGTTCCTGGCGCGGGTGCCGGCATGGATGCGCCCCGTGCTCGAGTTTCGGCATCCTTCATGGATCGACGATGAGGTCTTCGCGATTCTGGAGCGTCATCACAGCGCGTACTGCGTGATGAGCGGGGCGCGTCTGCCGTGCGTGCTGCGGGCGACCGCGCAGGTCGTGTACGTCCGACTGCACGGCCCGGATCCGGATGCGCTCTATGCGGGCTCGTACTCGGCGGAGGACATGGCGTGGTGGGCAGACCGGATCCGCGAGTGGCAGCAGCAAGGAAAGGACGTCTACGCGTACTTCAACAACGACGGCGGAGGAAACGCCGTCCGCGACGCCTGGGCGCTGCGGGAGGCGCTGGGGGGATGACGATCACACGCTCAGTACTCGGAGATCCAGTCATCCACAGTGTCCGGGTCCTCCTCCGTCCTCGCGACCGGGTGTAGTCGGCGCGTCTTCTCGTCGAGCCCGGCCACGACCTCGGGGTCCTCCATCTCGTCACCGCTCCCTTCGCCGTCCACAGCGACGATCTGACTTGCCGGCCCCACGAGGATCGTGGCAGCGCCTCGGGATCCGTCAGCCTTCACGACGGGGATCTCGATCGTCTCGGCGGCGTCGGCGTCGGCAAGCGCCTTGCTGTATCGCATCACCGCGGCCGCGATCGCGTCTCCCGTGAGGAGCTCACTGCCCGCGTACATGATTCTCTTCACGACTCTGTCCTACCTTCCCGAGGCTTATATGAGGTGCGGGGTTGCCACGGCGAGGCTCGTTTGCTAGACATCGACCCCCTGACGTCCGAGCGGCGGTAGCATCCACGCATGGCGTTCATCGAGACGCACCAGATCGTGAAGACCTACCGGCCGAAGGGCGCCGCCGTCGTGCGCGCGCTCGACGGGCTCGACCTCGCCGTGGCGGAGGGGAGCGTGACCGCCCTCCTCGGCCCCAACGGTGCGGGCAAGACCACCGCCGTCAAGGTGCTGACCACCCTCATCCGCCCGGATTCGGGGGAGGCGAGCATCGGCGGCGTCGACGTCTTCGCCGATCCCGCCGCCATCCGCCGCATGATCGGTGCGAGCGGGCAGTACGCGGCGGTGGATGAGAATCTCACCGGATACGAGAACCTCTACATGGTCGGACGGCTCTACCACCTGGGCCATCGCGTCTCGGCCCAGCGTGCGCGAGAGCTCATCGAGGTCTTCGATCTCGTCGAGGCGCAGAATCGCCCCGTCAAGGGGTTCTCGGGGGGAATGCGCCGGCGCATCGACCTCGCCGGCGCGCTCGTGATCAACCCGCCCGTGCTCTTTCTCGACGAGCCCACGACGGGCCTCGACCCGCGCAGCCGACTCGCCCTCTGGGAGGTCATCGAATCGCTCGTCGCCGGAGGAACCACCGTGCTGCTGACGACGCAGTATCTCGAAGAGGCCGATCGTCTCGCCGATTCGATCTCGATCGTCGACAGCGGAAGAGTCATCGCCGAGGGCACCGCCGACGAGCTGAAGTCATCCGTCGGCGGCCAGCGCGTGGCCATCACCCTGGTCGATGACGCCGATGCCGAGCGCGCTCGAGAGGTCCTCGCGCGGCACGGGTCCGGGCCGGTCGCGGCCGGCGGCGAACGCACGTGGGTCGTCCCCGTCACCGAAGGGGCATCGGGGCTCGGCGCGATCGTCGCCGACATCACGGCGCAGGGCATCGCGCTGCACGATGCCGGGATGCGCCGGCCCACGCTCGACGATGTGTTCCTGCAGCTCACCGGTCACGCCACCGGCACGGACGACGAGACGGAGGGTGCCGCATGACCGATACCGGCGCGTCGACCCGCACGGAGCGCACCGCTCCAGGTCTACTCCGCGCTCCCGAGGGCAGCGCGCTACGCCGATTCCTCTCCGACGGTGCGATCGCGACGTGGCGGAACCTCAAGAAGATCGTGCGGGTGCCCGACATCCTGCTGTTCACCCTGATCCAGCCGATCATGTTCGTGCTCCTGTTCACCTTCGTCTTCGGCTCGGCGATTCCGGTGCCCGGCGGCGACTACACGTCCTTCCTGATGGCGGGGATCTTCGCGCAGACGATCGTGTTCGGCTCGACCTACTCGGGCTCTGCGATGGCGCAGGATCTCAAGGACGGCATCATCGACCGCTTCCGCACACTGCCGATGAACGGCGCCGCCGTGCTGATCGGGCGCACCACCGGCGACCTCGTCATCAACCTGCTCTCGCTCGCCGTGATGATGCTCACGGGTCTCGTCGTCGGCTGGCGGGTGACCTCCTCGCCGCTCGAGTTCGCGGCGGGCGTGCTCCTGCTGCTGCTGTTCTCCTACGCCTTCTCGTGGCTGATGGCCTACCTCGGCATGATCGTGCGCAGCCCGGAGGTGATCAACAACGCCTCGTTCCTCATCCTCTTTCCGCTCACGTTCCTCTCGAACGCGTTCGTGCCCAGCGAAGGCCTGCCCACTCCCCTGCGGATCTTCGCCGAGTGGAACCCGGTGACCGCGCTCGTCACCTCGGCGCGACAGCTCTTCGGCAACGTGCCCGAGGGGACACCGGTCGGCGACGCCTGGCCGGCGCAGCATCCGATCCCCACCGTCATCGCCGGCATCGTCGTGCTGCTGCTGATCTTCGTGCCGTTGTCGATCCGGCGCTTCGCCACGCTCGATCGCTGAGCCGGAACATGTTCGAGCCTTTATTCTGCTTTTTCGTATCTCAATAAAACGAACTAAGAATGCTAAGATCTTGCGGTGGACAACCTCGATAATCCGTACACCCCGAATGCAGGTGCCAGCCCCGAGGTCCTGATCGGGCGTGATGATCAGACCGCATCATTCGAGATCCTCCTCCGGCGCCTGCAGCGAGGACGCTCCGAGCAGTCGATGATCATCACCGGCCTGCGCGGTGTAGGCAAGACGGTCCTCCTCAATCGTTTCGAACAGATCGCGACGGGCGTCGGCTGGGAAGTTGTCGAATTCGAAGCGAGCAAACACGACGATGCCCGATTCCGTCAGACGATGTTCTCTCAATTGAAGGCTGCGTTGCTTCGCCTTTCTCCACGTGCTCGCTGGACATCTCGGGCCCAACGCGCCGCCGAGGTGCTCAGCGCATTCGCCGTCTCCGTTGATCAGCAAGGGATGTGGTCGATGTCGTGGGACATCCCCCCAGCCGAAGGTCTGGGGGATCACGGAGACCTCGGCATGGACCTCACCGACGTACTCGTCGCCATCGGAGAGGCCGCTGCAGAGGTGAATAAGGGTGTCGTCGTTCTGATCGATGAGGTTCAGTTTCTCGCGGCCCCACAACTCGAGGCATTGATCCAAGCGATTCACAAGACGGTGCAGCGAAGCGTGCCGGTGACCTTCGTCGGAGCCGGACTCCCCCAGATCGCCGAACTCGCCGGCGATGCTAAGTCCTACGCCGAGCGACTCTTCAAGTTCCCGAAGATCGACTCGTTGCACGGCGACGATGCCCGACGGGCGCTGACCGAACCCGCCGCCGCCGAAGGCGCCTTGTTCGACGGCGACGCGGTCGATCTCGCGATGGAGATCACGCGAGGCTATCCCTACTTCATCCAGGAACTGGGCTATCAGGTCTGGACCGTTGCACGCGGCAACCGGGTCTCGCGGGAAGATGTCGCGCTCGCGCGTGAAGCATACGAAGCCAAGCTCGACAGTTCCTTTTTTCGCGTCCGCCTCGACCGCGCCACCCCGCTGCAGACCGCCTACGTGAGGGCGATGGCACAGCTGGGTCCTGAACCGCAAAAGGCCGCCGATGTCGCGCGACTTCTAGAACGCGATTCGACGCAACTTGGCCCCACGCGGGCCGAACTCATCGAGATGGGTCTGCTCTACACGCCGGAGCATGGCTACGCCGCATTCACGGTCCCCGATTTCGACAAGTTCATGCTGCGGGCAGTGCCGCATCTGGAGATACCTCCCATTCAGCGCCGCAGCGCGCGCCGATCACAGTGACCACGAAAGCCCCCGGCGAACCGGGGGCTTTCGTGGTCACTGTCTCAACACAGTGTGCGCCCGAAGGGACTCGAACCCCTAACCTTCTGATCCGTAGTCAGATGCTCTATCCATTGAGCTACGGGCGCATGGCCGCCGCAGAATCCTGCGCAGGCCAGCGACCAGAATACCCCACGCCCGGCGCCGCGACGAAATCGAGGCGTCAGTCGCTCTCGCCGGGCGCGTCGTCCGGCGCCCTCTGGTCACCGCGGACCTTGGCGCGCTGGCGCTGCTGCGAGGAGAGAGCAGCGAGATCCACGAGGCGCAGCGACTGCATGCGCGCCTCGCGCATCCTCGCGTAGTCGGGCTCGAGGTCGGGCCGCGCCGCCTCCACCCGCAGCGTCCGGTCGATGTTCGCCGCAAGCTCCTGCCACGCCGCATCACGTGCGGCGACGACGATCTGCCGCAGGGCGTCCTCGTCGTCGGCGCGAGCCCGCAGCTCCTTCGCGACCTTGCGCGACTGGCGGCGGCGGCGGCGGAGGTTGCGCACATCGCGGCTGCCGTAGTCGTGCGTGCCGTCCGGGTCGGCG
This sequence comes from Microbacterium sp., assembly GCF_003248605.1. Taxonomy (GTDB): domain Bacteria; phylum Actinomycetota; class Actinomycetes; order Actinomycetales; family Microbacteriaceae; genus Microbacterium. The sequence continues at coordinate 4,021 of NZ_QFPF01000109.1, read as the reverse complement.
AACCGGCGCCACGCGTCGCGCGCCTCGCGCCGCACACGATCGGCGGCTTCATCGGCCTCGTCGGCGAGCGAGAGCAGGGCCGCCCGGGCATCAGGGAGGAAGCGATCGACGTCGTACCCCTCGCCGCCGGCGATCGTGTCCATCAGGATGCGGTTCTTCAGCGACAGCCGCGTCGTCGCGACCGCGATGTACAGCCCCTCCGCCACGACGTCGGCGACCTTGGGTCGCTTCGCGCGCGCCGCGGCCCCGGACGCGGAATCGACCGCTTCCGGAGCATCGGACGAGGCTTTCGGGCTCACTGCACCCCCTCCCTCGAGATTAGCGCCCGGGTGCGCGACCCACACGCGCGGGCTCCGGGCGACGGCATCCCGCGTCATTCGTCAGTGGCGCTGCGGGCACGCATAGCCGCCACATAGCGTCGCGCCGCACCGTGGATCCATCACCCCAGGAGGACCCATGCTTCAGCTCATCGTCATCGCGCTCGACCTCGTCGCCATCGGCGTGCTCGCGTTCGCGATCTACTTTCCCCGCAACCGGCGCCGCGACCTCGCGGTCGCATTCGTCGGCGTCAACGTCGGCGTGCTCGCGGTCTCGCTCGTGCTCGGCACCGGCACCGTCGGCGCGGGCCTCGGGCTGGGTCTTTTCGGCGTGCTCTCGATCATCCGCCTGCGCTCGCGCGAGATCGAGCAGACCGAGGTGGCCTACTACTTCGCCGCGCTCGCGCTGGGTCTGATCTCGGGACTGACCGCCGCGGCGGCGACCGCCGAGACGGCGGTGGCGTCACTGACGAGCGCCGCGGGCCTCATGGCCCTCGTGGTCGGGGTGCTGGCGATCGTCGACAGCCGATGGATGCTGCAGCGCTACCGGGAGCAGACGCTCACGATCGATCGTGCCTATACCGATGAGGCGGCGCTTCGGGCTCACGTCGAACACCTGCTGGGCTCTCGGATCCTCGTCCTCGACGTGCGCGCGATCGACCTCGTCGATGACACCACGACCGTCTCGGTGCGTTACGCCCTTGCGCGCCCGGGCCTCCCCGGCGAACACGCGGCCACCCCGGGCGTGTCAACGCCGGCGCAGGACTGGCACCGTATGCGCGAGCAGGTGAACGCGTGAGCCCCGCGCATGCCCTGCACTCGCTCGAGCGATTCCGGACGATCGACCTGGCCGAGTTGAACGCGCACGCCGAGCTGCAGACCCGCGTCGACCGCAAGTACATCCTCCCCGCGTGCGCTCTGGCGTCCGTCCTGCGGGCGCTGCCCTCCGACACCCGCGTGCTCGAGCACCTCGGCGAACACGCCCCCCGCTACCTCTCGCACTACTTCGACACCCCGGATCTGCAGAGCTTCTTCGGCGCCGCGCGGGGCCGGCGGCGCCAGTTCAAGGTCCGCCCGCGGCGATACGTCGATTCCCAGGTCGCGTTCCTCGAGGTCAAGACCCGCGGCGGGCGTTCTCTCACGGTCAAGGACCGCGTCGACGTGTCGGATTCCGACGCCCGTCACCTCGATCCCGAGGGCACGGCGTACGCGGAAGGGGTGCTCACCGAGGCCGGAATCGCCGGGGCGGCCATCGCCCCGCGTCTGCGCCGTGAGCTGACCACCCGGTACCGCCGAGTCACCCTGCTGCTGCCGGCCCACGTCCCCGACGCATCGACCGCGGGCGGGCGCGACGCCTCCCGCATGACGATCGACATCGACCTGGGATGGGTGGATGCCGCATCCGGGTCGACGCTGAATCTGCCCGACGCCGTGATCGTCGAGACGAAGTCGGGCAGGTCCGCGGGACCGGCCGACCGCGCCCTCTGGGCCCACGGCATCCGTCCCGCAACGCTCTCGAAGTACGGCACCGGGCTCGCCGCGCTGCGCTCCGACCTGCCCGCCAACAAGTGGCGACGCGTGCTCGACTCCCACTTCCGCAACGCCTGACGGCATCCGCCACCCTCACCCGATTCTCGATTCGACCGAACAGAGGTACACACCATGCTCACCCCCCGCCCCCTTGCCGCACCCCGCACCGCCCCGTCCGCTCAGGCACGGCGCCGCGCCCGCTTCGCCGCCGCACTCGCGCTGCCGGTGGCCGCCGCGATCGTGCTCGCCGGATGCGCCACCGCCGCGGAGCCGGCCGTCGTCGTCAGCGACGACAGCTCGACGCAGGCCGCCGAGAGCTCGAGCGCGGCGAGCGCCCTGACCGGATCGAGCGACGCGCACCAGAGCGCCGCCGACGTGATCGCCGCGAACCAGGAGACGCACGACGACGCGGGCGACGCCGAGTACGACACCGCCGACGCGATCGAGATCGCGCTCGAGGGCGACGGCGCGAGCGCCGACGGCGAGGGTGTCGGCGTCGACGGGTCGACCGTGACGATCACCGGTGCCGGCACCTACCTGCTCACGGGCTCGCTCACGGGCTCGCTCGTGGTCGACAGCGCGGCCGAGGGCACGGTGACCCTCGTCCTCGACGGTGTCGACATCACCAACGCCGCCGGCGCGGCCATCAACGTCGTCGCGGCCGGCGAGGCCGTCATCGTCCTCGCCGAGGGCTCCACCAACACGCTCAGCGACGCCTCGTCCTACGCCGACGACGCCGAGGCGAACGCCGCGCTGTACAGCGCCGCCGACCTCACCATCACCGGCACCGGTGCGCTCTCGGTGCACGGCAACGGCAATGACGGCATCGCGAGCGCCGACGGCCTGGTCATCCAGTCGGGAACGATCGAGGTGGATGCTGTCGATGACGGTGTCCGCGGCAAGGACTACCTCGTGATCCGCGACGGCGACCTCGAGGTCACGGCAGGCGGAGACGGTCTGAAATCCGACAACGAGGAGGACGCCGAGCGCGGATACATCCTCATCGAGGGCGGGACCATCGCCGTCGACGCGGGCGACGACGGCCTGGACGCGCCGACGCGATCAACACCGACGCCTACGCGCACCTCGCGGGTGCGACGCTCACGGCCTCGGCCGGTGACGACGCGGTGCACGCCGAGCTCCAGCTCGTGATCTCGGCGGGCGTGAACACCGTCGCGCGCGCTGTCGAGGGACTCGAAGCGGGCGAGATCGAGATCTCGGGCGGGGAGACGTCGGTGGTCGCCGACGACGACGCGCTGAACGTCTCGTCACCCGACACCGGCAGCGCCGCGATGACTCTGCTGATCAGCGGCGGCACCCTCACGGCGACCGGGGGCGGCGACGGCATCGACGTCAACGGAACCTGGACGATGACCGGTGGAACCGTCGTGGCCGCCGGGCCCGCCGCCGGCGGGGACGGCGCGATCGATGCCGACGGCGGCATCCAGATCTCGGGAGGGACGCTGGTCGCGCTCGGCGGCAGCCCCAGCGTGCCCACCGACGCGGGGCAGAGCGCGGCGCAGTTCTCACTGGCGGCCGCCGAGGGAGACGAGCTCGTCCTGACGGATACCGCGGGCACCACGCTCGCAAGCGTCGTGGCTCCGGCATCCGCCGCGTCGGTCATCGTCTCGGCGGCGGGCGTCGCATCCGGATCGACCTACACCCTGAGCGCGGGCGGCACGGCCGCCACCGCGACCGCCGGTGAGCTCACCGGAACGATGGGCGGCGGAATGGGCGGCGGCGGTCAGGGTGGCCCCGGCCGCCCCTGAAGCCGGGTCAGGCCTTGCGGAAGCGCGACACGATGTGGCACTCGAACGGATCGCGCGCCGCGAGGCCGACTCGGTTGAGGTAGGCGATGACGATGCCGTACGAGCGCCACAGAGTGGTCTCGGTGTAGGGCACGTCGAAGCTCACGCAGGCTTCGCGCACGATCTCTCGGGCCTTGGCCAGGTGCGGGCGCGGCATGTTGGGGAACAGGTGGTGCTCGACCTGGTAGTTCAGGCCACCCATGAGCCAGGTGGCCCACCAACCGCCCGAGACGTTGCGCGAGGTGCGCACCTGCTTGCTGAAGAAGTCCAGCTTCGCGTCCTTGGCGATGATCGGCATGCCCTTGTGGTTCGGCGCGAAAGACGCGCCCATGTAGACACCGAAGACCGCGAGCTGCACACCGAGGA
>NZ_QFPF01000108.1 GCF_003248605.1 Microbacterium sp. | reverse complement strand
TCCGTCTTGCCCGCTCCGCGGGGCTGGACGAGCTCGCCCAGTCTCGGCTGAGCGTCCCGACGGACAAGGGCTCCAACGCCGGCGCGAAGGTGATGGCGCTGGTGGCGGGGATGCTCGCCGGAGCGGACTCGATCGATGACATGAACCTGCTCCGCCACGGCGGCATGGGGCGACTGTTCGTAAGGACCTATGCGCCGTCGACGCTGGGATCGTTCCTGCGGCAGTTCACCTTCGGGCACGTCCGCCAGCTCGACGCCGTCGCCTCCCGGGTCCTCCGGAACCTCACCGCGCGGGCGCCGGTGGTGCGGGCTCGAGAAGGTGAGCGGGTGATGGTCGATCTGGACGACACGATCATCGAGGTCCACGGGTATCAGAAGCAGGGCGCCGGGTTCGGGTACTCCGGCGTCCGCGGTCTGAACGCGCTGCTCGCCACGGCATCGACGAGCTCGTCGGCGCCGGTGATCCTCGGCCAGCGGCTGCGGCAGGGGAAGACCGGTTCCCCGAAGGGCGCCGCCCGGATCGTCGGCGACGCCCTCGCCGTCCTGCGCCGCACCGGTGTCGTGACCGGGGTCCGGCCGTTGTTGCGCGCGGACTCCGCGTTCTACGGGCACGCCACGATCGGCACCGCGATCAACGCCGGCGCCGACGTGTCGGTCACCGTCCGGATGGATCCGGCGGTGAAGACCACGATCGCCACCATCCCGGATGATGCGTGGACGATGATCGAGTACCCGAATGCGATCCGCGACGAGACCACCGGGGCTTGGATCTCGAAAGCTGAGGTCGCCGAGGTCCCGTTCACCGCGTTCCGGTCCAGGAAGAAGGCAGAACGCGTCGAAGGGCGGCTGGTGGTGCGGCGCATCCCTGACCTGAACCCGCGGCAGCTGGAGCAGCCGACGCTGTTCGACGTCTACCGGCACCACGCGTTCTTCACCACCACCAGCACGGACGACATGGACACCGTCGTCGCGGACAAGACCCACCGCGGCCACGCGGTCGTCGAGCAAGTCCACGCCGACCTGAAGAACGGGCCGCTCGCGCACCTGCCTTCCGGGGTGTTCACCGCGAACAGCGCCTGGCTGGTGCTCGCCGTGATCGCGTTGAACCTCACCCGCACGGCCGGTCTGATCGCCGACAGGGCCGGACAGTTGGCGAGAGCGACGACCGCGACGATCCGCCGCACCCTGATTCACGTCCCGGCGCGGCTGGCGCGCTCCGCGCGCCGTGTCACGCTGCACCTGCCCGAGGCCTGGCCCTGGCAGAACGCGTTCGCTCGACTCTTCGCCATCACGCACGCACCACCGCCACCGGCGACCGCCTGACCACCGCCGCAACCGCGGCACGACCGAGACCCAGTGGACGACCGGGATGCGACGCCCGGAACTTAGTGCTGCCCCCGCTATGTCACCACGCGGCGATCACGCCACCCCCGGCCCCCCAGGGCTCATCGGTGGATCGAGGCTTAGGAACCCACCCGCGGGTCCGCGAGAGGCAGCACCCGCGAGCGATCCCAGGGCTCCGACCAGCCGAGCAACTCGAAGAGGCCGTCGAGCAGCATCCCGGTGAAGCCCCAGACGAGGTGCTCGCCGTCCCCCCGCGGCACGAGGAAGCCCGGCCCGCGCCATTCCTGGCCCTCTCTCCGGAGGACGGTCACGCCGCGATTGGCGGGGTCGAGCAGATCGGCGACGGGCGCGCGGAAGACATCGGCCGACTCCCCCGCATCGACCACCCGAACGGGCGAGGGATGCTGCCACCAGGCGAGCACGGGTGTGACGACATGACCCGAGTACGCCAACGGGACCTCGGCGAGCGTGCCCAGCACCTCCACACCGGCGGGGTCAAGGCCCGTCTCTTCGCGCGCCTCCCGCACGGCGGCCCCCACCGCACCCTCGTCCCCCGGATCGATGCGTCCACCCGGGAAGGCGACCTGGCCCGGATGCGCGCGCAGCGTCGAGGCCCGCGCGAGCAGGAGCACGTCGAGATCACGCGAGACCGAGGCTGATGCCGCGCGGTGATCGCTCGCCAGTGAATCGAGCACGCCGAAGAGCATCAGCACCGCCGCGGGGCGCGCGCCCACCGGGCGCGCGGGGCCGAATCGCGCGGAGAGCGCGGCGGCGGCGCGGGAGTTCTGCGGTTCGGCGGTGAGGCTCGCGAGCTGCATACGCGCGGCTTGGCGCGACGGATCTGCGGGCACGGGTTCAGCGTACGCCCGTCTCCGAACAGGGCCGCCCCGGATGCCCGCGGGGTCAGGATCAGGGCTTTCCCCAGCGTTCGATCGCACGTCACGTCCAGGGAACACACCGGAAGCACTCAGGTGAGACCTGCAAGACTCGGCGCTTTGTGTTCGCCTGCGCGGACACCCCGCGCCACCCGAAGGCGCAGAACCTCGATACGGAACCCGGTTACGCATGCGCTCTTTCACGTCTTCGTCCCCCGACCGCCGCTCACGACGCCTCGACGAGCGGCGCCGTCGGCGCCTCGCCCGCCGCCCCGCCATCCTCACGTCGGCGGTGGCGCTGGGCCTTGTCGCCGCGGTGGGTCTGACCGCGACCCCCGCCTCGCAGGCGGATGCCTCCGCGACGACGTCGAGCGTCGCCCTGGCCTCTTTCGTCGTGCCCGCACAGCCCACGGCCGTCGTGACCGACGGCGGCACGGATGAGATCTCGACCGGCGCTCGCGAGGCCCTCGCCGCCGCCGAGGCCTCGGTCGCGGCGGCGGCGAGCGTTCAGGCCGACATCTCCGGCGCCGGCCTCGACATCGGACAGCCCGACACGAGCGTCGACACGGCAGCCCTCGAGAGCGCCGCCGATCGGCTCGAGAAGGCCGACGTGTTGCCCGCCCCCTTCGTTCCCGACCTCACCGACGACGTGACCGCGCTCGTGGCCGTCGTCGACGAGCGCGTCGCGAGCCTGCGCGGCAGCCTCGACGCAGCGCTGGCCAAGAAGGCCGAAGAGGAAGCGGCCGCCGCAGCCGCCGCACAGGCCGCCGCCGAGGCCGAGGCAGCCGCAAAGTCGTCATCGACAGCATCCGCCCCCGCCCCCGTCTACGCCACGGGCGGGGCGGTCGGCGGCACGAGCCCCGCCGACGCGCAAGCCACGGCGCGCGGCATGCTGGGCGGCTACGGCTGGGGCGATGACCAGTTCTCGTGCCTGGTGTCGCTGTGGCACAAGGAATCGGGCTGGCGCTACAACGCCTACAACGCCTCCAGCGGCGCGACGGGAATCCCCCAGGCCCTCCCGGGCAGCAAGATGGCCTCGGCCGGCGCGGACTGGCAGACCAACCCCGCGACGCAGATCGCCTGGGGCCTCGGGTACATCTCGGGCCGCTACGGCAGCCCCTGCGGCGCCTGGTCGCACTCGCAGTCGGTCGGCTGGTACTGACACCTCGCGAAGCGCGGGGCGGCGGCATCCTGACGATGGATGCTGCCGCCCCGCGCTTTCGCGTCAGCCGCGGCCGCGGCCCGCGAGGCCGCCGAACGCGGCGTGCAGCAGCGGAACCGCCGAGACGGCGATCAGCACCACGCCGAGCACCGGCGCCTGCGCGTGCAGCACGGCGCCCCCGATGAAGAGGCCCGCGAAGAGCACGGCCGACACGACACGGCGTGTCACCGCCTCCAGCCGCGCGATACGCCGATCAAGCCGCGGAGTGTCGACCGCGACCCGTCCGTCGTCGAACCGGGTGACGAGGTCGTCGAGCCGCCGCGGAAGACGCGCGGCGACACCGAGGATCTCGACGGCCTCCTTGCCGAATGCCTGAGCGATGGTGCCGCGCTCGTCGCGCATGAGCCCCGCCGCGTAGGGCTCGACCGAATCCCACAGATTGAATGCGGGGTTCAACGCGCTGCACACCCCCGAGGTCAGTGACGAGGCGCGGATGATGAGCAGGAAGTTCTCGGGCAGCTGGAACGGGAGCGAACGCACGACATCGCCGAACTGGATGGCGAAGTCGCGGAACTCTCGCGGGTCGACCTGGGCGAGTTCGGCGAATCCCATGCCACCGAACCGTGCGAACAACTGGGTCATCGCGCGCTCGAGCTCCGCCGTGTCGGCCGAGGGCAGCAGCACCCCCACCTCGCGGATCGCGTCGACCAGCCCGCGCCCGTCCCGGGTCGCGACGGCGATGAGCGCCTGGCGAAGGCCGCGACGGATGCCGCCCGGCACCTCGCCCATCATTCCGAAATCGATGAAGGTGAACCGCCACGCCGGGCCGCCCCCCTCACTCTCCCCGGGCAGCAGCGTCACGAAGACGTTGCCGGGATGGGGATCGGCGTGGAAGAAGCCGTGATCGAACAGCTGGTCGAACATGACGGCGGCGAAGGCGCGTGCGACGTCGTCCGGGTCGATGCCGGCGGCGCGGAGCCCCTCGTGATCGGTCACCTTGATCGCGGTGACGTCCTGCAGCGTGAGCACGCGGCGGGTCGTGCGTTCCCAGACGACCTCGGGAACCGCGACCCGGGGATCATCGGCGAAGTCGCGGCCGAACCGCTCGGCGTTGCCGGCCTCGTGCAGGTAGTCGATCTCCTCGAGGCTCGTCGCCGCGAACTCTTCCACGAGCCCCGGAGCATCCACTCGCGTGTACACGAGCCGGATGCGGCTGAGCCATCCGCCGACGCGGCGCAGAGCCGCGAGGTCGACGTCCACGATCTGCTGGATACCGGGACGCTGCACCTTGACGACGACGGCATCCAACCCGGTCTGCGTCGCGTCCGCCTCGATCAGGCGCGCGCGGTGCGCCTGGCCGAGGGATGCCGCCGCCACGGGCGTCTGATCGAACCACGCGTACGCGCGCTCGAGCGGCACCCCCAACTCGGACTCCGCGGCGGCCTTGATGGCCGCGAACGGCACCGGCGGCACCTCGTCCTGCAGGCCCTCGAGCTCTTTCGTGATCTCGGGCGGAAGGACATCCAGGCGCGAGGACATGAACTGCCCGACCTTGATCATCAGGCCACCGAGGTCGACGGCGAGAACGTGGAACCGGCGTGCGAACCGCCGCATGCGGCGGCTGCGCGTGCGCTCGGCGACCCTCGCGAGCCCGAACCGAGGCAGGACGATCTCGAACCACCACGTCTGCACCAGGTAGCGGGCGGCGAAGCGCAGGATACGACGGTAGCGGGCGCGCGTGTTGCGGGCGTCGGGCATCCTGTCTCCGCGACGCCGACGTGCCGGGGGCACCGGGTCAGTCTTGGGCGAGGATCGAGTACAGCCGGCGGCGCGCCTCATCGAGCACGGCGACGGCCTCCTGCACCTGCTCCGGCGTGCCCGTGCGGGCGACCTGGGCGGCGGCCTGCGCGAGCTCGACACCAGCCTTGGGCAGCGCGGCCATCCGGCCGGCGGTGTCGGGGCGCGCGCCGCTCTGCCACGGCGCAGGCTTGTCGGCCGATGCATCGACTTCGGCCTGGCCCGCCTCGGTGAGCGCGTAGGTCTTGCGCCCGTTCGCCTCTTCGGCCGTGATGAGACCCTCGTCGGCGAGCAGCTGCAGCGTCGGGTACACGGAACCGGGGCTCGGCTTCCACGATCCGCCGCTGCGCTCCTCGATCTCGTGGATGATCTGGTAGCCGTGCATCGGCGACTCGGCGAGCAGGGCGAGCACGGCCGCACGCACGTCACCGCGGCCCATGCGGACGCCGACCTTGGGGCCGACTCGGCGCTCGAACTCGTCGCGCAGCTGTTCCATCGCCTCCCAGATTCCGGCGCCGGGCTTTCCGCCGCCTTGGCCGAAGCCGAACCCGTTGAATGCGTCGAACGATCCGTTCATGATGATCTCCTCATCGGTCGAGATGACGTCAACGATACTCACCGATATGTCGTTGAGGGTCGCTCGCGGGGAATTCCCAGGCTTGCGCTTCGTTCGGCCGCGCCTGATTCACCGAACCCACATTTTTGCAGCGAGCCACCATTCGTCGCGTGGTGGCTCGCTGCAAAAATGTGGGTTCGCGTCGCCTGCGACCCGGATAGCGGGACCGGCGCCGGGCGGGGCGCACGCCCGCGGAATGCGAAAAGCCCATCCGAAAGGATGGGCTTTTCATGTGTTGTGACCCCAGCGGGATTCGAACCCGCGTTACCGCCGTGAGAGGGCGGCGTACTAGGCCGCTATACGATGGGGCCGCGTCGACAACCGTTCAAGTATGCCATGACCTCGGAGCACTCGACAAATCGGCGCCGGTCCGCGGCGGTCGGCTTGCCGACGCCCTGTCCGGGCGATTGACTTCATTCATGCGCCTGACCAAGCACGAACACGCCGCCCTCCTCCTCGAGCACGAAGGCAAAGGGCTCATCATCGACCCGGGCGCCTTCAGCACCCCGTTCCCCGAGATGTCGCACGTCGTGGCCGTCGTCCTCACTCACGAGCACCCCGATCACTGGACACCCGAGCAGCTCGATCGCATCCGACGCGCCTCGCCCGATGTGCCCATCTACGGTCCCGCGGGGGTGGCCGGGGCGGCGTCGGACCACGGCGTCACCGTCGTCGAGTCGGGCGACACGGTCGAGATCGGGCCCTTCACGCTGCGCTTCTTCGGCGGCGAGCACGCGATCATCCACGAGTCCCTGCCGCAGGTGCAGAACGTCGGCGTGCTCGTCAACGACACCCTCTACTACCCGGGGGACTCCTACACCGTCCCCGAGGGCGTCGAGGTCAACGTCCTGGCCGCACCCCTCGGGGCCCCCTGGCTCAAGATCGGCGACGCGATGGACTTCGTCCTCGCCGTCGCGCCCCGCCGCGCCTTCGGCACGCACGATATGACGGTGTCCGTCATCGGCCGCGACATGCACCGCGCGCGCCTGCAGTGGGCCACGGCGCAGGGCGGCGGCGAGTTCATCCCGCTCGACCCGATGGACACGCTCGACATCTGAGCCGCGCACCGCACACGCACAAGAGTGGATGCCGCAGCCCGCACGGGTCCGCAGCATCCACTCTTCGTCGTTGTCGCTCAGGCGGCGACGGGCACGCCGGCCGGTGTCAGCGACGCCTCTTCGGCCGCGCCCTTCTTGTGCACCCACTTCTTGAGGGCGACGACCACGAGGGCCGAGACGACGACGCCCGCGACGATCGAGACGACGAAGCCCCAGAACGGATTGATCGCGAAGAACACGAAGATGCCGCCGTGCGGGGCCAGGGACGAGACGCCGAAGGCCATGCTGAGCGCGCCGGTGACGGCACCGCCCACCATCGAGGCGGGGATGACGCGCAGCGGGTCGACCGCCGCGAACGGGATCGCGCCCTCCGAGATGAACGCGGCGCCCAGCAGCCATGCGGCCTTGCCGTTCTCACGCTCGACGGGGTTGAACAGGCCGCGCGCCATGACGGTGGACGCGAGTGCCATCGCCAACGGGGGCACCATGCCGGCGGCCATGACCGCGGCCATGATGAGGAAGGGCGTGCCGTAGATGTCGCTCGTCGAGGCGGCGGCCAGACCCGTCGTGGCGAAGGTGTAGGCCACCTTGTTGACCGGTCCGCCGAGGTCGATGCACATCATGAGGCCGAGGATCACGCCCAGTCCGATGATCGACGCGCCCGTCAGGCTGTTCAGCCAGTCGGTCAGGCCCACCATGAGCTGCGCGATCGGACGGCCGAGGAAGAGGATCATCAGGCCCGACGCGACGATCGATCCGATCAGCGGGATGATGACGACCGGCATCAGGCCGCGCAGCCAGCGCGGGGCGGGCAGGCGCCCCAGCCACCAGGCGATGAAGCCGGCGAGCACACCGCCGATGAGGCCGCCGATGAAGCCCGCGTTCATGAGCACGGCCACCGCACCCGCGACGAAACCCGGTGCGATACCCGGCCGGTCGGCGATCGCGAAGGCGATGAAGCCCGCGAGCACCGGCACGAGGAACCCCATCGATGTGGCGCCGATCATGAAGGCGACAGAGCCCAGATACTGCCCCAGCGGCCCGAGCGGCGAGGTGATGTCCTCGGTGGGCAGGTCCCACAGCGAATTCTGGATGATCACGGTCGCCGCGTTCGCGGTGACCTCGTAGCCGCCGAGCAGGAAGCCGAGCGCGATCAGCAGTCCGCCGCCGGCGACGAACGGGATCATGTACGACACGCCCGTGAGCAGCCAGCGCTTGATGCGCGCGCCCACCGATTCGGTCGCGGCGGCGCTCGTGGCGGCCTGCGCCGTGCCGGAGACGCGCTCGGCCTTCGGATCCTTCGCGGCCGCGACGGCCTCGGCGATCAACTTGTCGGGCGAGTCGATGCCCCGCTTGACGCTCGTGCGCACGACCGGCTTGCCGGCGAAGCGCTGCGGCTCCCGTACGTCGACGTCGACCGCGAAGATCACGGCGTCGGCCGCGGCGATGACGTCGGCGGGCAGCGCCTGGTATCCGCTCGAACCCTGGGGCTCGACCACGAGGTCCACCCCGCTCTTCTTGCCCGCGGCGGTCAGCGCGTCCGCGGCCATGAAGGTGTGGGCGATGCCGGTGGCGCACGCGGTGACGGCGACGA
>NZ_QFPF01000107.1 GCF_003248605.1 Microbacterium sp. | reverse complement strand
CGTCGCCGCGCGCGGCTTCTCCATTGCCATCTCCGCAGTGAGCAGATCAGCGGCCAGCTGCGCGTACGCCCAGTCGGACGGTTCGTAGAAAACGGTCTGCCCGGAGTGCTTGAGGGCGCGGAACCAGCGCTTCGCCGCCGGATGCCACGACCGATCCTCGGCCGGGGGCTTCACCGCCCCGGAGCCAGCGGCCCGCAGTGGGGTCGGTCCGTCGTCCTTGTTGCGGCGGCGCCGCTGGTCGGAGCGCTTCGGGATAGGTCCTGGCATGGGGCACCTCCTCGACGGTCATTACGCCGCGGCGGCCGCCCTCCTTCGGGCAGTGCCTCGGCGCTGGGGAATGTGGCCAGCTGCGTGCTGGCGGTGGATTTCGGCGATGGCCGGCGACAGTGCGACGAGCACACCTTGTCGGTGGACGTTGCCGGTGACGCGGATGAATCGGGACTTGGAGTAATACTCGGCGCGGCCGAGGTTGCGGCCCGGTCCCTCGGGAAGTAGGCCGAAGATGTGCAGGCCCCGGCCGCTGACCGAGCGTTCGACGAAGGCGTCGGGCACCGTTGCGAGGATCGCCCGGGCCCACGGCTCTACCCGGCCGTCGGCGCCCACGCAGCCGTCGAGGTCGATGCAGGCGAAGCCCGCGCCGAGCATGAAGCCGTTCGGCCCTTCTGCGACGTCGGCGCGCGGGCCCCACGTCGACGGGTCAGTCGAGGACGCTGCGCGGCCGTCAGCGGTCATCGGGCGCTTGCCATCGGCGGCCACCCACCGGCCGGCGGCGACCATCTCAGGGGGCAGCTGGCGGCGCTTGCGGGCCCGGTATCCGGCCTGGCGGCACGGCGAGGAGCAGTACTTCGGCGGCCGCCCGGCGCGCTGGATCGGCAGGGCCTCTCCGCAGGTCTCGCATGTGCTCCTCATGCTTTCCATCATACTCGTGATTCGTTACGAAAGGAACCCCTGACCTGCATGAATGATCTTCAGTGGGGCCTGTTCCACACAGGCCCCGCAGAGGCGTCAGAAGCGACCGAAACGGGTTCAACGTTGCCGCAGGTCACGGCATCGCGTCAGCGGCCCGCACAGGCTGGAATACGTACTGACCTGCAAAAACTTCTAACCCGTACCGTTTTCGAGAGCCAATGCCCTCCGCCCCGGCCTGGGATCGGGGCGAGGGTCCTCCCCCACCCCTCAGCCGGCGCGAAGTCCGGGGTGGCGCGGGGTCGGTCGGCGGGTGCGGCGCCGACGGGCGCGGGTGGCTTCGGCCTGGGTCTTGATCTTGTGGCAGGCCGGGCAGACTGCCTGCCCATTGGACATCTCGTCGTCGCCGCCTTCGCAGACCGGAATGATGTGGTCGGCGTCGGTGGCCGCGCCGGTGCAGCCGCGGTAGGCCAGCTGGCACTGGTGCCGGTCCCGGAGGAGGATCGCCAGTCGGACGGCCTCCGGGAATCCGCGCGACCGGGGACCGCGAGAGTTGGATTGCCAGCCAGCCATCGACACTCCTCTCGCTGTGGTCATGCCGATGACCTGCTGTTTAATGACGAACGTCGCGTGACCGTTTCTGGGTTCACGCGACGATTAAGCGCAGCGTAGCACACGAGGTGGAAACCGCAGGTCGGAGTGCCGCACCGTGTCGTGTCTCTCTTCGGTTTCCGGAGCCTCTGAAGCCTGGCCGCAGCGCCACGCATTCCTGCCTTGTTCGGCCACCGCGCAACGTCTGGCTGGCCACGCCGTGCGTGACTGATCACGCCAGCTACTGCCAGGTGTGTGGCCAGCCGTCGGCCACGGCATGAGCGGACGGCACCGTCGGTCATGACGTCTCCTCATCGAGCTGCAGTCGCCAGCGCCGCGCGTAGTCGAGTACCTCGGCCAGCGAGTAGAGATACGTGCCGTCTTCCTGCAGGTGTGCGACCACGTGACCTTCGCGGGCCCACTTTCGGATGGTCGTGCGACTCACCGGCTCGCCGAGCAGTCGCGCGGCTTCCTCGACCTGACGCGACGATCCGAACGCAAAGCCCGCGCGTTCCCAGCGGACGCCGAACGTCCCATCCTCGTTCGTCCCCTGTGCTCGCCCGGGAGCCCACGGGAGGCGGCCACCTGATGGGGAGGGGGACTCATCGAGAGGGGGGTGGGGGCCTATCGTACGGGGAGGGGGTGGAGTCTCGACGGGCGGGGGCGGGTCCACCAGATCAGCCACCCGCCGGGCCACACGGGCCACCTCAAGCGCACGCTCCCGCGCCCACGGCTGGGCCGCGATCACGAGCACATGCCGGTGCAACCACGACGCCACGACCGCGAGCTCGTTGGACCCCGGCGACCCAACCTCGGCGCGGCCAACCGTCATCACCAGACGCGTGGCCAGCTTCGCCAGCACCTGGCCCGCGTCGAGCTTCACCTCCAGGACGTGAACCACGACCGGCGGTCGCGAACCACCTCGCTTCGCCGGCCGCCCCGCATTCGTCCCGGACGCAGGCGTCGACGGCACCAACATGTCCTCGAGCCGCGGCCCCAGGACCTCCAGCGTGTGGAGATCCCTACCCAGCAGGTCCTGCTCAACTTCGGTCAGATAGAACTCCATGCTTCCTTCGCTTCCAGTGATTCAGGTGGGTGGGTGTACAGGTCTCCCCGACCCGGCCCGTCCCGACCCGACCCGACCCGGTGCCTAGGCTTTTGCCCCTCCCCCGCCTAGACGGGAAAAGGTTGTTTTGGCATAACGGTTCGGGGCGGAGTTGGGTACGCGAACATCAGCGCGTGACCATGTCGCGCGCTTGATGTCCGGCAGGCTCGCTTCGCTTTTGAGGAGCCGGGCTGCGGGGTTACCGGCGGCGCCGGGATCGGCGACGTCGGCGGGAGTGCTTGTTGCCACCCCGGCCGCTGGGCGAAGACTCAGCGGTGGCGGGGCGGGGTTCACCGGGCGGCTGGTTGCCGGCGGGAGCGCGAAGCACTGGGGTCGAAGGGGCTGGGGTTTCAGCCTTGCTGGCGGGGAGGCTGCGGGCGGGGTCGCCCTTGTCCTTGTTGGCGCTCGACTCTCGCGCGGGCGGCGCGGAGGATCGCGGACCCCACCCTGGCTGGCTGTCAGAGGGGTCCATAGGACTGGTCGGATGGTCAGTGGTGGCCGTACGCCGGCTGGCTGCCGGTTCGGCGGGGGCCGTGCGCCGGGCGGTGCCCGGTTCGGCGGGGGCCTCGACCGAACTCTTCGGAGTTTCCAAAGGGTTCGGGATGCCCATCTGCTTGGCGACGCGGGCCGTAATCGACGGCCACGTCGCCAGCTTCTCGAGAATCCAATCGTCGTACACCGGAGAGTCCGGCGGATCCATCAACGGCAACTGCCGATCCGGGTCCGGGACCTCACCACGGGCGATGTTCGCCCCGCGGGAAGCGACGACGTAGTTGTCCGGCGTCGTCTCCTCATCCGGTGCGCGGTGGTCGAAGGTGCCACCGTCGTCGGAATTCGTGGACTTGAAATTGACAGGCTCACCGGTATACCGGCAGGCCGCGCCATCGCGCAGCAACACCGGCACCACCAGCGCGCCGCGGTTACGGTCGCGCTTGCGCTTGGCGCCCATGAGCTTGTCGGACCGCTTGATGATGTGGAACAGGCCCTGCTCATCCTCGATGAGCTTGTAGAGCTTCTCCTCCTCAGTCGAGCAGTCGATAAGCAGGCCGACGTCGACCATGACGTCGACCAGCGGACGGGCCCGGCCCATCCCCAAAATCTTGATGGCCACGCCCCACGGGATCACGTAGTCGGACCAGGTCTGCGCCGACCACTGGGCTAGCGAGAACACGGCGCCCTTGACCTCGGTTTCGAGGCGGGCATCTCCCGACTCCGCTGCAACCTCCGCGAGCTTCATGAAGCACCGATGCGAGTTCGCCGTATCCGACCACTTCACCCACGCCATCAGGCATCACTCCCGGAACGGGGCTGCCCGACGTGGAATCGGTCTGCAAGCGGCGGCATAGTGGTCTCCATCTGCTGGTCGTGGCGCGGTGGCTGGCGGGGGCGGGGGCTTAGGGGTCGCGGCAGTTGCCGTGGACGCGGTGCACGGTCATGCGGCTCCCCTTTCGCGTGCGTCGGGGCGGGTCAGGCGCGGAAAACGTTCGAGCGTGCCGTGTTGGCGGTGGCGGTCATAGCAGGCGGCGCACAGTCCGCGGCCCGCGTGTTTGGCCATGAGCGTCCCGTCGGGGCGAAGCCGATCGATGTTCGGGGTGCCCCGCTTGACGATGGCAGTGCCACAATCTGCGCAGGCGCGGATCTCCGGCACGCGGTCGCGGAGTCGGCGCCATTGGCGGCCGGCGACGACCCCGTCGACACGGGCGCCGCGGGTCTCGCAGTCAAGCAAGTACTGCTTGCACGCGGCGAGCGCGGGACACGCCCGACAGGTGAGGACGGCGAGACGGTGGCGTGCGGCGACGTGTTTGTGTGGCTCACCTTCGGCCCGGCTGTCGAACAGGGCGGGGTTGCGTGAGCAGAGTGGGGGTTCGTGGTGGTCGGTGCGGTCATCGTCGTCTTCGGTCATTGTTCCTCCGTCAGAGATTCATCATTGATGGTCGGGGGATCATCAGAGTCGATGGCCACGATGAGTGCATGCATCGTCTTCTTCAGCGCGATGTTCTCAGCCTTCTTCACCCTCACCAGGTGCTCCAGGTCGGCGGCGCGTTTGCGTTGTGCTGTGTAGCGGTCGCGCCAGGTGTCCCACTTGTCGGGGAGGTCGGCATCGGCGGCGAGCATCCCGGCGTGGTACAGGGCCCGGGCGAGGCTGATCTCGTGGCCGCACAGGTCGCGGGTGGAGAAGGTGGCCCATTCCTGGGCGATGATGGCGGCGGCCCGGTCGACGGGGTGGGTCATGGTGTCCTTTCTAGGTGCCGGTGGAGCCGAACCCTGCTGCCCCACGGTCGGTGGTGGTGAGTGGCTGGGCCACGGGGGCCAGGTGTGTGAAGGGGACGATCACCAACTGGGCGATGCGGTCGCCTGCCCGTACCTGGTAGGGGGCGGGGTCGGTGTTGTACAGCACGATCTTGAGCTCGCCTCGGTAGCCGGCGTCGATGATCCCGGGGACGGTGAGGGTGGTGATGCCGTGCCGGGCGGCGAGGCCGGAGCGGGGGCACAGCAGGCCGACGTGTCCGGTGGGGATGGATACGGCGGTGCCGAGTCGGACGGTGCGGCGTTGGCCGCTGGGGATTACCAGGGTTTCGGCGGCGGTGAGGTCGAGTCCGGCGTCATCGGCGTGGGCGCGGGTGGGCGGGGTTCCCTGGAACGGCAGGGTCATTCGGTGGCCTCCAGTGCTTGTCGTGCGGCGCGGGCGGCTGCGAGTGCGCGTAGGGCCTCCGCCTCAAGTTCGTCCGGGTGCATCCAGGGGGAAATCGGGGAGTGGATCAGCGGTGGGCGTTCATCCCGTAGAATGAAACGGTCGCAGGGGTGCCAGGTGAGCGAGGTGTTGTAGTCGCCTTCTCCCCAGTAGGGCAGCCCGTCTGCGTCGTTCCCGTCCGGCTCGGGCAGGTCGGGCATCAGCAGCCCGTCGTCTGCGAGCGCTTCGGCGATGATTTGGGCGGTGTGGTCGCTCATTTTCATGGGGTGACCGTCGGTGGTGTGCGCCCCACGTGTGGCGAGACTGATGATTTCGGCGGCGCGGTCAACAGGGTTGGTCATGCTTCCTCCCATTCGCCGACGGGTCGGCGCATGATTCGGGTGTACGGGCGGACCTTCGCCAAGAGCTGATCCCTCCGACGTTGCGCGGCGGCTAGCGTCTCGTATCCCTCGTCCATCAGGGTGATGTTTCCGTCCCGGTCGAGGTATGCAATGGCGTATTCGGTGTGCATTCCGGCGAGTGTGGCGAGCATCGAAGGGACGGCCGCTTTCGCGGCCATGTTGGCTGCGCCTTCCCTGCTGGTCACATCCACGGGGATGCATACGGCGGCGGTGGGGTCTCCGCTGTGCCCCGTCCCGGTGGTGATGTGGC
Organism: Microbacterium sp.; assembly: GCF_003248605.1. Classification (GTDB taxonomy): domain Bacteria; phylum Actinomycetota; class Actinomycetes; order Actinomycetales; family Microbacteriaceae; genus Microbacterium. Next base: position 2,507 of record NZ_QFPF01000107.1, on the reverse strand, counting down.
GGAGGTGCGGGTGTCCCTTGACCTCTTGGAGTCGCCACGGGCCGGGTGTGGTGCCGTCGAGTAGGGCGCGTGCCTGGTCGGGGGTCACTGGTCGGCCTCCTTTCCGATGCGGCGCACCGTCCACGGGCCCCATTTGGTGCCCGTGCCCTGCGAAGGCACGTAGCCGATACCGCCCCATTCGCCGGTGTCGGCCTTGGTGACCTCGAAAGCGCCGCCGTCGCGGTCTACCAGGATGCTGCCTGCCGGGAGTGCGGCGAGTCGGGGGTCGTCGGCGGATTCGATCACGTCGCCGACCTTCACCGGGGTCACTTCCTCGGGCTTCTGGTCTCCGGGCCATTCCATGCGGGGGAGGCCAGGGCGGGGGGTTACTTTCGCGTGGTCGACGAACCAGGTCTCTCCCTTGCTGTCCAGGACATACCCGCAGTCTTGGTCGGTACGGACGAGCACGCCTTCGCGGAGCCTGGGCATATCATGAACCTCGGCCTGCATCCATTGGCACGCTGCACGCTCTTCCTCGGTCATGTCCGCCAGCGTCGGGCGCGGCGGGGCGGGGAGCAGGTCTTTCAGGGCGTCGAGGATCATCCCGCCCCGGTGGCTCGCACCATCGCGGTAGGCAGCGATGATGTCCCGCACGGCGTCGGCGGGAATGGTCTGGTCAGTCATGGTGGGCTCCTAGTAGTCCTTGCTCGGCGACGGCGGGCACGACGTCGCGTGCGTGTGGTGCACGGTCGCCGTCGTCGTGGTCGTGGTGGCGGTGATCGTCTCGGTGACCGTCGCCGTGGTCGACGCCGGCGGCGGCCCTGTCGTGGCGTCGGGGCCGGCAAGCGTCATCCACATCAGGCACGCGGCGACGATGCCGGCCCCACACGCGGCGGCGACGACAGCGGCAACGCCTGCAAAGCGGATCTTCGGCTCCGTCATCGCGCGAACACCCCCAACTCGGCCAGGCGGACTTGCTCCGCCTCATCCAGAGCTGCACGCAGCTGCTCGATCGTGGCCCCCGGCTGCAGCTCAGCAAGAACCGCAGCCGCAGGCGACTGCCGCACGCCCGGCGCCATCCGCAGATGCATCAGGTCACACGCCGAGCAGCGTCCCGCCGACGTTGCGCGGGCAATGACCTCCGCGATAGCGGGGACATCGCCGTACCCGATGATGGGAAGCTGCATCACCAACCAGGTCGCATCCTCTTCTGACGCGCCGGCGGCGACGAGCATCGCCCACGGCGTCAGCGTCACTTTCTGGGGCATCACGCGACACCCCCACGCACCGCGGTGGTCACCGTCTCCAGCGGCGACACCTGCTGGCAGACAATGCGGGCGACCAGTGGATCTTCTTCGAGCACTGCCGTCAGCTGATCGCAGGCTTCCCACCGCGTCGAATACCAGCAGCCGGTGTCGAACTCCTCCGTGCCGCTGGGGATGTAGCGAAGGGCGTACTGGGTCTTCATCGAAGCGATGAACGTCAGCGACTGACGCAGCAGCTCGTGGGTCTCGTCGTTGCTCATGCCCTGCCACGTATCCATGCGGGCAAGGGCGTCCTTTGCTTCCTGCGGATTCACGACACACCTCCGATCGGGCGGGCGGCGACGGTGCGCACGCCTGCCACGTCCTTGTTCGTTTTCGTCATTTCCTCGTCCTCTCTTCCGCCCTCCACCGGCACCAGCTCCAACTGGCCCGGGACCTCCTCTGGCGGCTGCTTGCCCCGCTGGGTGATCCAGTGGTGCACCTGCACTCGCCTCACCGGCGGGAGGTTGTCCCACCAGGCGTCGGCGTTGGCTTCGTCCTGCCTCATTCGCGTCCCCCCAGACCTCGTCTCCGGCTGCCCCGCTTAGCCATCTCGATGCGAATCCGCTCAGCCGGGTCTTTCCTGCGCTGGATGCGGTCGCGGATCGCCGGCGGCATCCCGACGCCTCCCCGCGGGTGTTTGGCGGGACACGACACCACGTGCGGTTTGAACAGCAACTCGCCTGCCGCGCGTCGCTCTGCGGCATCGTGTGGGCCCAGCGTCTCCGCCCGGCCGCCTACCAGCCGGACCACGCCGGCCGGGTCGCACGACGCATCGAGTGCGATGCGCTTGCCGGCGGTGGTGTCGCGCCACATGATCGGGTCGCCGCAGTCGCGGCAGTACGCCTCATCCGGGCCGCGGGGCGCCATCACCGCCACCTCCTCGGCAGCAGCAGACCGACGGTCTCCCGGACGGCGATCCACGCGCACACGCGCACCGTCGGGCGGCGCAGAGCCACTCCCCTGCGGATGCCGGCCGAGGAGGTCATGCGCCCACCACCAACGCCAGCATCACGGTGGTCCACAGCAGCGCAACCACCACGATTGCGACGAGGATCGTGCCATCGACGTGACCGCTCCTCCGGAAGGCGGCGCGGCACTGCTTGCGGCGCCGTGGTCGCTGCCGCGGCCCATACGTGCGCGGGACCCGGTCCGCGTAGAGAAGTCGTGCGGTCGAACACCACGTCGGGGTGACGGGGCCGTCCTCGGCACGGCGAACGGGCT
>NZ_QFPF01000106.1 GCF_003248605.1 Microbacterium sp. | reverse complement strand
CCGCGGTAGGGTCACGAGCGTGATCATGTTCCTCTTCCGCACGCTCGTGTTCGTGCTCTCGGCTGCGCTCGGGCTCGTCGCCGCCGACCTCCTGCTGCCGGGCTTCCAGATCGTCTGGGCAGACTGGTGGGGCTTCGTCATCGCCGTGGTGATCTTCGCCATCCTGCAGAGCGTGCTCGCGCCGTGGATCGCGACGATGGCGCGCCGCTACGCCCCGGCACTGCTCGGGGGCATCGGCATCGTCTCCACGCTCGTCGCCCTGCTCGTCGTCGTGCTGCTGCCCATCGGCGGCCTGCGCATCACGGACGCGCTCTCCTGGGTGCTCGCGCCGGTCATCGTCTGGCTCGTCACGGCGCTCGCGACCGTCCTGCTGCCTCTGATCTTCCTCAAGCGTCGTGTGGACGAGCGCAAGGACGCCAGACGCGCCGACGCGTGAGCAGGTGACATTCCCCGGCGGGAATGCACGTTCCCGGCGGGTCGCCGGGCGCAACCGTCGCCGATGTGGTCGAGTCGCCGTGTCACCCGCTCAGTCCCCCCAGGAGCAGAATGCCCAGCGCGCGCATCCTCACCGCCGAGACCATCATCACGATGAACCCCGAGACCCCGCGGGCGGATGCCCTCGCGGTCGCCGACGGGCGCATCGTCGCCGTCGGAACCGTGGCCGAGTGCAGAGCCGCCCTGCCCGGCGCGCCGGTGGAGGACACGGGCGCTGCGTGCCTGCTGCCCGGCTTCATCGATTCGCACTCGCATCCGGTCCTCAGCGGCATGGCGACGATGCATCCCGCGTACTGGATCGCACCGTGGTTCTGCCCGACGTGGGAGGACGTGGTCGCGGTCTTCCGCAGGGCCATCGCCGAGACGGACGCGGCGGCCCCGTTGTCGTTCTTCGGCTTCGACGGTCTCCTGCAGCAGCACGACGAGCCGACCGCGGACGTCCTCGACGAGATCTTCGGCGACCGCCTCGTGCTCGTCTTCGGCAACTCCGGGCACACCTCGTATGTGACGTCGGCCGTCATACGCGAGCTCGGCTGGATCGAGAGCCCGCCGGCGGATCCGGTGGGCGGATTCTTCGGCCGAAAGCCGGACGGCAGCCTCGACGGCCGGGCCACGGAGGTTCCTGCGGCGATGGCCTTGGCGGCGCCCGTCCTGGATGCGATCGCCGCCGGCGGCAGGCCGATGCAGGGTGCCGTGGAGTACTACATGATGATGTCGTCCGCGGGGATCACCTCGACATCCGAGCTGACGTACAAGACTCCGCTCAAGCAGGCCTACGAGACGCTCGCGTCGCTGCCGAGCTCACCCCTGCGCATCACGCTCTACCACATGTCCACCGAGGCCGACTGCGGCGAACCCTTCACCTCGCACATCCCCTCGACGATGCTGCACAAGCAGGGCATCAAGCTCTGGGCCGACGGGTCTCCGTGGGTGGGCAACATCGCGATGAGCGAGCCCTATCTCGATACACCCGCCACGCGCGCGGCAGGCATCCCCGCGGGGGTGACGGGGCAGAAGCCGATGAACTACACGCGCACCCAGCTCGACGCGCTGCTGGATGCGCACGCGGCAGAAGGGTGGCAGATGGCCTTCCACGTCAACGGCGACATCGGGCTCGACATCGTCCTCGACGCCTTCAGCCGGGCACTCGACAAGCACGGGTTGACGGACACCGACCACCGGTGGCGTGTCGAACACATCGGCGGCGCCCGTCGCGATCAGTTCCGCCGCATGGCCGACCTCGGCGTCGTCGCCTCGATGGGGCCCTTTCAGTTCTACTACTGGGGCGACCTCCTCGACGGGCAGATGTTCGATCCGGCCATCGGAGCCACGTGGCAGCGGTTCCGCGACGCCTTCGACGCCGGGGTGCACCCGTCCTTCCACAACGACGGCAGCGTGAGCCCGCCCACGCCTCTTCTGAACATCCAGACGGCCGTGACCCGGCGTACCTCGAGCGGCACGGTGCGTGGTCCGGGGCAGGCGACCACGCTCGACGAGGCGCTTGCCGCTCAGACGATCAACGCCGCCTACGCGCTGGGGACCGAGGGCGACGTCGGTTCACTCGAGGTCGGCAAGCTCGCCGACCTCGTCGCCCTCGACGCCGATCCGTTCGCCGTCGCGCCCGAGACGATCGGGGCGATCGGGATATCGGGCACGTGGCTCGGCGGGGCGCGCATCGACCTCGACGCGTTCGCTGCGGCATCCGGTCAGGTCGATGACGCGGGATTCTTCGCTCTGCGCGGACTCGGCGTCCCCGCATGCTGCCACCACACTCCGGCCGCCCCCGCGGAGTCGCCCGCGACCATCGGATGACGCTATGGTGTACTCCAGGTGACGGGGAGGTGAACAACCTCCGCTCGGGGGAGCGGCGTCACCACTGGGGATAGGGGACGCCATGACCGGCACCGTGCATCGCAGAACGTTCATCACCGTGCCGGAGACGGACGTGCCGCCGCTGGGCATCACGGTGCGGGTGCGCACCGTGGCGATGGTCATCGCCATCATCACCGCCGCACTGCCTTTTGCGCACCTCGCGGTCCACCTGCTCGCGCAGCTCGGCGTGCTCACCTACGAGGGGCGACTGGTGGGCGCCTTCGACATGGATGCCGAGACCAGCATCCCGACCTGGTACAACATGATGCTGCTCATGGCCATCGCGCTGCTGCTGGCCACGACCTCGCTGGCGACCGCCCGAGGGCGGGAACGGCGGATCTGGATGATCCTGGCGATCGTCTTCGCCTATCTCTCGCTCGACGAGGGCGCCGCGCTGCACGAGAGCCTCATGTACACCACGCGCAACCTGCTCGGCATCACGGGCGGTCCGCTCTGGTACGCATGGGTCATCCCCGTGGGCATCGCCCTGCTCGTCGCCGCGCCCTTCCTGGTGCGCTTCGTCGTGCGCCTGCCGGTGCTCACGCGCCGCCTGGTCATCGTCGCCGGAGCCCTGTACGTCGGCGGTGCACTCGGCGTCGAGGTGATCAGCGCCAGTGCGGGGGCCGAGGTGGAGTCGTTCCTGCGCGACGAGTTCGACCCGCTGGTGTGGATCCTCGCCGGATTCGAGGAGACGCTCGAGATCGCCGGGCTCGCGGTCATGGCGATCGCCATGCTGCTGCACCTGCGCGATCACGCACTCGCGGGCCGCCGCCTCGGCATCGTCCTGCGCTGAGGCGTCGCGCCACCACAGCGCAGCTCACGCTCCGCGTCTCGCGATCCGTGTCAGATCTGGTACTCGGGCGTGGTCAGGAGCGCGCGCGTGTCTTCGCCGGCCCGTCGCGCCCGCGCCTTGGCCGGAATGCCGACGAGTACCGACGCGGCCGGGGCGTCGCGGGTGACCACGGCATTCGCGCCGACGACGGAACCGGCGCCGATCACGACCGGTCCGAGGATCTTCGCGCCCGCGCCGACGGCGACGCCGTCGCCGAGTGTGGGGTGGCGCTTGCCCGAGTCGCGCGTACGACCGCCCAGGGTGACGCCGTGGTACAGCATGACGTCGTCGCCGACCTCGGCCGTCTCGCCGATGACGACGCCCATGCCGTGATCGATGAAGAAGCGCCGGCCGATCTGCGCGCCGGGGTGGATCTCGATCCCGGTGAGCGCCCTGGTGATCTGCGACCCCGCGCGCGCGACGAAGCGCACGCGCCGTCGCCACAGGGCGTGCCACACGCGGTGCGCCCAGATCGCGTGCAGTCCCGGATAAAGCAGCGCGATCTCGGCGCCGCCGCGCGCGGCGGGATCGCGCAGCCGCGCGGCCGCGACGTCCTCACGGACGTGCGACCACGCGGCGCGCAGACCCATCGGCTCAGTCCTCGCTGAGGTGCGCGTACAGGGCCGTCGAGAGGTACCGCTCGCCGAACGAGGGGATGATGACGACGATGTTCTTGCCCGCGGCCTCCGGGCGCCGGGCGATCTCGAGGGCCGCCCAGATCGCGGCGCCCGAGGACATCCCGACGAGGATGCCGTCCTTCGCCGCCGTCTCGCGCGCCAGCGCGATCGCGTCGTCGAACTCCACGTCGATCACCTCGTCGATGACGTCGCGGTCGAGGATCGCCGGGATGAAGTTCGGGCCGATGCCCTGGATCTTGTGCGGCCCGGGGTGTCCCTCGGTGAGGATGGGGGAGTCCTTGGGCTCCACCGCGATCACCTTCACGCCGGGGACCCGCTCCTTGAGTACCTGGCCGACGCCCGTGATCGTGCCGCCGGTGCCGATGCCGGCGACGAAGTAGTCGACCGTGCCGTCGGTATCGCGCAGGATCTCCTCCGCCGTGGTCTTGCGGTGGATGGCGGGGTTGGCCTCATTCGCGAACTGCTTCGCGAGGACCGCACCGGGTGTCTCGGCGGCGATGCGCTCCGCCTCTTCGACGGCGTGCTTCATGCCCTTGGTCGGGTCGGTGAGCACGAGCTCGGCCCCGAACGCCTTGAGGAGCGTCCGGCGCTCCTTCGACATCGACGCCGGCATCGTGAGGATCACCTTGTACCCGCGGGCAGCCCCCACCATCGCGAGCGCGATGCCGGTGTTGCCGCTCGTCGCCTCGACGATTGTGCCGCCCGGGGTGAGCTCGCCCGATGCCTCCGCGGCGTCCACGATCGCGATGCCGAGGCGGTCCTTGACACTGGATGCGGGGTTGTAGAACTCCAGCTTCGCCAGGATGTTCGCCTCGACCCCCTCGGCCACGCGGTTCAGGCGCACGAGAGGGGTGTTGCCGAAGGCGGAGGTGATGTCGGGGTGGATGCCGGCCATGGGCTGCCTTTCACGAAGGGACGTCGGGGGCGCGCGTCATCGGCACGCCGTTCAAAGCCTAGGCGAGCTCGTCCCATCGGGGCCCGAATGTGACGCCCCGAGGCCTCGCCCCGAGCGCTTTGTGACGATCCGATATCGGCTCTTCCGCCCTTTCGAGACCCGTGGCCCGGGCGACGTAGGCTGGACGGGCCCATGGCTGCCCCCGACACCTCCGTGATCAGCGACGTCTCCGCGCCCTCGCTGCGCACCGCCGTGCGCCGTGCCGCGGACCGCCTGAGCGCAGCCCACGTGCCCGATCCCGACGTCGACGCCGAGATGCTCGCCGCGCATGTGCTGGGGCTCTCCCGCGGGGGAGTTCAGGCCGCGGCGGTGCGTGGCGATGCCGTGCGTCCCGCCCAGGCCGCGCTGCTGGATCGTCTCATCGACCGTCGATGCGCGCGCGAGCCGCTTCAGCACCTCACCGGCACGGCGCCCTTTCGGCATCTGACGCTCTCCGTCGGTCCCGGCGTCTTCGTGCCCAGGCCCGAGACCGAATCCGTCGCTCAGCTGGCGATCGACGCGCTGCGGGCCTCGGCATCCCCCCGCCCCGTCGCCGTCGATCTCGGCACCGGAAGCGGGGCGATCGCCCTCGCCCTGGCCACAGAGGTGCCGCACGCCGAGGTGCACGCGGTCGAGAAGTCCGTCGAGGCGTACATCTGGGCTCGCGAGAACGCCGCCCGTGTCGGCGCCGACAATGCGCGCATCGTCTTCGGCGACCTCGCCACCGCCCTGCCGGAGCTGGATGGCGGCGTCGATGTCGTCGTCTCCAATCCTCCCTACGTGCCCGACGCCGCGATCCCGCGCGATCCCGAGGTGCGCTTCTACGATCCGCCGGCAGCGCTCTACGGCGGCGAGGACGGCCTCGACGTGGTGCGCGTGATCAGCCGGGCGGCGCTGCGTCTTGCGCGCCCCGGAGGAGTGCTCGTCATCGAGCACGGCGAGTGGCAGGGCGCTCCGATCCGCGAACTGCTCGCCGCCGACGGGTGGCGTGCGACGGCGACGCATCCCGATCTGACGATGCGCGACCGCACCACGACGGCTCTGCGTCCGTAACGGCCGCGCCCTGGCTGCGGTCACCGTCGCGTCGACGAAGCGCGCGGGGGCTTCGCCGTAGACTTGACCCGCTATGTCCTCCCTCTTCGACTGCCGCGACGAGGCGCAGCTGCTCTCGGGCATGCGCCACGCGCGCTCGTCGATCGGTCGGGGCGAGCTCGTCGTCCTTCCCACCGACACCGTGTACGGCATCGCCGCAGACGCCTTCAACGCCGCGGCCGTCGCGCGCCTGCTCGCAGCCAAGGGGCGCGGGCGCCAGTCTCCGCCGCCGGTCCTCGTCGCCGGCGCGGGGATGCTGAGGGCACTGGTCGCCGAGGTGCCCGAGCAGGTCGAGGCACTGGTCGAGCGATTCTGGCCGGGTGGCCTGACCGTCGTGCTGCCCTCCCAGCCGTCGCTCGCATGGGATCTGGGTGAGACCCACGGCACCGTCGCGGTGCGCATGCCGGATCATCGCGTGGCCCTGGAGCTGCTGCAGGAGACGGGACCGCTCGCCGTGTCCAGCGCCAACCTCACGGGCCATCCCGCGGCGACGTCGATGATCGACGCGCACGACATGCTGGGCTCATCGGTTGCCGTCTACCTCGACGACGGCCCCTCGCGCACGGGGGTCGCCTCGACGATCGTCGATGCGACCGGGCTCGTCGCACGCTCCGGCGGCGGAGCGCGAATCCTCCGTCAGGGCGCCGTCGCCGCGGCCGATCTGCGTGAGATCCTCGGCGACACACTCGTAGCGGACGACGCTTCGTGAAGCAGTACGTCTTCACCATCCTCTTCGCCGGGTTCGTGACCCTCGCACTGTCGTGGGCGGTCTGGCAGCTGAGCATGCGCTACAAGCTGTATCCCGGCATCCGCGAGCGCGACGTGCACAAGACGCCGACACCCCGACTCGGTGGCATCGCGATGTTCCTGGGAGTCGCGGCGGCGTTCGCGGTCTCGAAGGCGAACGGATACTTCGACGCGTTCTGGGTCGATCCGCGGCAGGTGCTCGCGATCCTCGGGGCGACTCTGCTCATCGTCCTGGTCGGTGTCGCGGACGACCTCTGGGACCTGGACTGGATGATCAAGCTCGGTGCGCAGTTCCTCGCAGCAGGCATCATCGCGGGTCCGGGGGAGCTGCAGATCTACTCGCTGCCCATCGGCGGCATCGTCGTGGGTTCGCCGTGGGTCAGCTTCGTGCTCACCGTGTTCGCGATCGTGGTCGTCATGAACGCCGTCAACTTCATCGATGGACTCGACGGGCTCGTCGCGGGTGTCGGCCTGATCGCCAACGGCATCTTCTTCGTGTACTCGTACCTCCTGCTGCGAGAGTTCGCGACGAGCAACTTCTCGCTCGCGACCTTCATCGCCGCGGCCCTGGTCGGTGCGTGCGTGGGGTTCCTGCCGCTGAACTGGAGCCCCGCGAAGCTCTTCATGGGCGACGCCGGTGCGCTCATGATGGGGCTTCTGATGGCGACGTCGGCCATCGCGATCACGGGAGCCCTCGACCCCAGCGTCCTCGATCCCGAGAACATCGGCCGTTCCCAGCTGCTGGGTGCCTTCATCCCGATCCTGCTGCCCGTCGTCGTCGTGCTGTTGCCCCTGCTCGATTTCGGACTGGCCGTCCTGCGTCGCGTCCGTGCAGGAAAATCGCCGTTCTCGCCCGACCGCAAGCACCTGCACCACCGGATGCTCGACATGGGACACTCCGACCGCGACGCCGTGTTGATCTTCTACGCGTGGACCTCGATCATCGCGATCGCCGTGCTGCTGATGTTCCTCTACCCCGAGATGTACGGGTTGGGCATCGCGTTCGGCGTCGTCGGCGCGGCCGCCTGCCTCACGATCACCTTCCTGCCTTCCCGGCGCGCACGCCGGTCCCAGCCGACACGCTCCCCCGAGGAGATCCTGACCCCCGTCGAGGAGCTGCCATGACGAACCCGCCCCGCCCCACTCCCGCCCGCCGCCCCTCGAGCACTCCGATCCTCGCGGCGGCCCTCCGCTGGGGAGGAATCGTGACGGCCCTGCTCGCGCTGGCCGCCGCCGGCATCGGGTTCGCGGTCTCGGGATCCGAGGGGCTCATCAGTGGACTGGTCGGCGTGCTCGTGGCCGCGATCTTCCTCGCGATCACGGCCATCAGCATCCTGGTGGCCAATCGCTGGTTCGGAGACGAGCTGTATGTGCCGATCTTCTTCGGCGTCGTGCTCGGCGGGTGGATCCTCAAGCTCATCGTCTTCATCGTCGTGCTGCTCGTAGTGCGCGGCGCGCCGTGGCTGGTCCCGGGGGTCTTCTTCGTCTCCCTCGTCGCCGCGATCATGGCGGCGCTCGCGGTGGATGTCGTCGTCCTGCTCCGCATGCGCCTGCCGTACGCGAGCGACGTCCGGCTTCCGGGCGATGACGATTCGCCGCCGGAGGGCGCCACGACCGCGTCGGATTCGTGAGCACCCGTGATCCTTGGTAGGGTTGTGATGTTCCCCTGGGCCGTGCACTGAACTGCCGTTCGTGAAGACACAGTCGAACAGACGTCGTCGATTATTCGACCTCTTCTGAGCCAACACCGTCTGACCACAACACAGAGATGTGCACGCCGTGGATGACGCTCACCACCCATCGTCGCACCGGCTGAACCCGGTGCCCCGAAGCCGGAGCCAGCGCTGTTTACTCAAGCTGCGACACTGATCGCGACCGCATCCACG
>NZ_QFPF01000105.1 GCF_003248605.1 Microbacterium sp. | reverse complement strand
GAGATCGAGTCGTTGCGAAGCTCGCTGGCCGATCGTGCAGCCCAGATCAAACAGCTCCGCGAGCGAGTGAGCAGCCTCGAAGCACAGCTGACGATCGCCGCGACCGCCATCGCCGAGCTGCACGTCGAGAACCAGTTGCTGCGTGGCGACGACCCGAGCCGCAACATCACTCCGATGAAGCGCCCGAACGCGGACTCACGCCGCACGTGACGGGGGCTACCTCGCTCGCATCATCGCCACTTCGGAGGTCGGGTGTACGTGGTCGCGCCGACGGTGAAGCTCTCGGGCAGAAGAGCCTGGCGGATCTTGTCGCGACCGATCTGCGACGACGCGGGCATCAGCTGCTTGAGTTCGCTCGAGAACCGCTTGGGTGGGAAGGCGGCGCCGATGAACATGTGCGGGCGGAATTGTTTGGCCGCCCTGACCGCGGGCGCAAGATCGCTGTCGGCGCTGATGATCAGTGCCGAGTCCATCGCGTTCGCAGCGGCGTCGCCCACAAGAGCAACGGCGATGTTGACGTCGGTCTCCTTCTCCTCGTGCACCGTACGCGTTGCGCGACAGTTGAAGCACGTCACGGTCTTCGCTTGATATCGGCCCTGCGTGACGCTGAAGACGTTGGTGTGACGCGCAGCGACGGCTGCCTGATGGTAGGCCTGACGACTGGCCGCGCCCGCATCGCCCAGCACAGGTGCGGTGAAGTACTTCACCGCGACGATGTGGCTGCGTGGGCGCAGGCTCTGCGCGAGTGCGACGAAGTCGATCCAGAGCGTCGAGCGTCCGAACTTGTCGTGCATGCCGTGATAGAAGTTGAAGCCGTCGATGTAGACGATGAGGCGCTCGTGCGGCGGTCCAGGAACGGGTGAGGCTGACAACAGACGACTCCAAATCGGTGCACGAGGTGATCACCTTCCTACCAGCGATCGTGTGTATAGTGTGGATACACCCCGCCCGGTTGTTCATCCCAACCGTGGCCCGACGCCCTCCCTCGTGGAGGGCGTCTTTGTGTCCGAGCCGGATCATAGAGCCATCGAGATTGCCATACAGATTAGGCCTTACTGCAGAGGCCTAATCGTGACGCTTGAGGGGTGCCTTCTCCCGCGACCTCGCCTGATGCGTGGGACCACTACGCTCGCGAGCTCGGCCAGAACATCCAGCGGGAGCGAGCGCGTGTCGGGTACAGCCAGGACCGTGTGGCGTACGAGTCCAACCTGAGCCGCTACACGTACCAGAAGCTCGAGAAGGGCGAGTCGAAGCCCGGAACTCCCGCGAATCCGACCGTCAAGACTCTGCTGGCGGTAGCTCAGGTGCTCGACGTTCAGCTCACGGACCTCTTGCCCAGCGCGACGCCCGACCTCACGATCCGCTGAGGCACTTCGGCGTTGCGGGTGACAGTCCGCGACTACCAAGAGAGGCCTAATCTGTATGGCATTCTGCACTGTATGGGCGCTGCGGAACTCAACCAGGAGTCGTTCGTCATGGCGGTGGAAGATCCCTACCTCACCGCCCTGATCGGAACGATCGAGGAGCCCGCCGGATCCAGCACCGCAGCCCAAGCCGGCAGGTTGACGATCGCATGGTGGGACACACATGGCACTGGGCCGTCGTGCACCGAACTCTTGAACGCGATGTTCACGAGCATCGCGTGGGGCGACGTCATCGAAGACCCGGGACGGACACTCCTCGAACGCCGCGAACAGACCGAGCTCATCCAACGCTGGCTGATCAGCTACTGGACCCGACTGGGCGCGATCGCCTTCATCCCCGGACACGACGACGTCGTACGGCCGGGACGAATCTATCCCGAGCCGGAGACTGACTGATCCATCACCGCCTGATAGGTTGGCCGGTTCTACGTCGAGGAGGAAGCATGCGCGAGATCTCAATCGCAGGCCGTACGGTCACGGTCTCGCTCGTCGCTACCACGCACGGCGAGGATGGCGATATCCAGCGCTACCTCGTCGAGGTGTCGGGCTCGGACGCCGCGACCCACCTCTCGGTTCTCCGCATGACCAGCGCAGTCGATGCACGCGCAATGGCGTCGGCGATCGAGACCGAGCTCCTGCTCGACTATCCGGGCAGTCGTGACGACGGAGTCCTGCGCGATCCGAGCGTTCGCGCCTGGCGCGACGAGCATCGGACCGCGATCGAGGCCGCTCTCGGTCAGCTGCGTGACGAGATCGCTGGGATGCCGCCGGAGCCGGTCAGCGACCTCGAACGAGCGCTGCTTCGAGCCTTCGAGATGGATCCCGACGCCCCGGATCCTGGCGATGCGTGAGTACCCCTGGTTCGACTTCGACCAAGTCGACTTCGTGACCTCTGACACCCACTTCAGTCATGCCCGCATCAGCGAGCTCGCCGACCGTCCCTTCTCAACCGTCGCGGAGATGGATGCCGCGCTGATTGGCCGATGGAACGACGTTGTCGCTCCTGACTCCGTCGTGCTGCACCTGGGAGATCTCGCGCTCGGAGCGATCGCTGAATCCCTTCCGCTCACCGCGCACCTGCACGGACGCCGACTCCTCGTCCCCGGCAACCACGACCGCGTCTCGCCCGCGACGCAGTCGAAGAGAGCCATCGAGCGATTCCTGCCCATGTACGAAGCGGCGGGCTGGGAGATCCTCCCGGAGGTCATCGAGGGAACCCGCCACGGGTACAGGATCATCGCCTCGCACTATCCCTACGCTGGCGACAGCCAGCCCACCGATCGTCACACATCACATCGCCCCCGCTGGGACGACGGCATCCCGCTCCTCCACGGGCACACCCACGCGCGCGACCACGGCCCGAACGGTCATCAGTTCCACGTGGGCGTCGACGCTCACGACTTCGCGCCGATCCCGTTCAGCGTGATCGACGCCTGGATCCGCGGCTTGCCTGAAATCGAGACGCGGCTGCAGACTGCAGTCCGCGAGGCACGGGAGGTCATCGCCGACCTGGACGACACGCCGCCATCGAGCATGGACTTGATGTTCTTCATGCAGGCCTTCGACGAACTTCACATGCACCTCGAAGAACTGCTGGCCGCCGTCGACGACGTCGAGCAAGTCAAAGGCGACGACGGTCAGGGTTCCCGATAGGATCGGCCATACCCGGATACATCCGGCTCAATCCGCATGGGGGCGTGAATGTCCGAGCCGTGGCTCTCTGCCGACGACATCGCTGAGCACTTGGGCGTGACCAAAGACACGGTCTACGCCTGGATCTCCGAGAAGGGGATGCCGGCGCACAAGGTCGGGCGTCTGTGGAAGTTCCAGGCGAGCGAGGTCGACGACTGGGTGCGCAAGGGGGATGCCGGATCGCCGGATTGACTCTGCCGGCCGAGATGTCGGCGGCGCGACGTATCCTGATCGACTTGCCATTTTCCAGGGGAGGAACCACGTGGATGAACCTGCGGTGACGCTCGCCTCGCTGCGCGCTGGGCAACGCCTGCGTGGCGTCATGCCCGGGCAGTCGGTGACGCTCGTCGGCGTGACGCCGCTGGATGATGCACTCGTCGAGATTTTCTTCCGTGACGACTCCGGCCGCACCGGTGAACGCATGGTCACCGATGCGGATGCCGGCAAGCTGGAACTAGTCACGGAGCTGGGTAACGCACCCGCGTTCGACGGCGACCCTCACGAGTTCCGGCTTGCGGCCGAGGCGCTGCGCATCAAGTACGCCGCGCTCTACGACCCGATGGCGGCGGTGAATAGTTCGGACGTCGACCCACTGCCACACCAGATCCGCGCGGTCTACGAAGAGCTCCTCCCACGAATTCCGCTGCGGTTCCTGCTCGCCGACGACCCCGGCGCCGGCAAGACGATCATGGCCGGCCTCTATCTGAAGGAGCTCATCCTCCGTGCCGATTGCGAGCGTGCGCTGATCGTCGCTCCCGGCGGCCTGGTGGAGCAGTGGCGTGAAGAGCTGTCGCAGAAGTTCGATCTCTCGTTCGAGATCTTCAACCGCCAGATGGTCGACGACGCGGAGGGCCGCAACGTGTTCGCCGAGCACCCGTTCCTGATCGCACGGATGGACCAGCTTTCCCGCAGCGACGACCTGATCGAGCAGCTCTCCGACGTGACGTGGGACGCGGTCGTTGTAGACGAGGCGCACCGCATGTCGGCGCATTACTCCTCCTGGGCGGGTCAAGTCGACGAGACGAAGCGGTTCCGGCTCGGCCGACTGCTCGCTGAGACCGCCCACAACGTCCTCCTGATGACCGCGACACCGCACGCCGGGAAGGAAGAGGACTTCCAGCTGTTCATGTCGCTGCTGGACCGGGATCGGTTCGAGGGACAGTTCCGCGCCGGCGTTCATCGGACCGACACGCGTGGACTGATGCGCCGAATGGTGAAGGAGGAGCTCCTCACCTTCGAGGGCAAACCACTGTTCCCGGAACGCCGCGCCTACACGGTCGAGTACGAGCTCAGCGACGCAGAACGCGAACTGTACGAACTCGTCACCGGCTACGTCCGCACCGAGATGGGCCGCGCGGAACGCCTCGCGCAGTCGGGCGACAAGAAGCGCGGCAACAACGTGGGGTTCGCACTCACCGTTCTGCAGAGACGCCTCGCCTCGAGCCCCGAAGCGATCCTCCGATCGCTTGAGCGACGCCAGGTGAGACTTGAGACGCGTCTGCGCGAATGGCAGCGCGCGACCGACGAGGCACGGTACAGCACCTCGATGACCGCGACCATCGACGAGTGGTCGACGGGCCGCGTGACTCTCGACTTCGAGGACGCGTCCAACACGATTCCGAGCTTCGATCCCGACCTGTTCGACGACCTCGACGAGGAGGTCGCCGAGGAGGAGCGCGCACAGTTCGAAGCGCGCGTCGACGAAGTCGTGGACCTCGCCACCGCCGCGGAGTCGATCGGAGAGCTCCGCGCGGAGATCGCGATCCTCGAAGACCTCATCCGTGTCGCCCGTCGAGTTCGACTGCTCGACGACGATAAGAAGTGGGTGCAGCTGCGCGCGATCCTCGACGAGCAGCTCCTCGTCCACGACGACTCCGGCGAGCCGCGCAAGATCATCATCTTCACCGAGCACAAGGACACACTGGACTACCTGCGGCAGAAGATCACGACACAGCTGGGACGCCCCGAGTCAGTCATCACCATTCACGGTGGCACCCGCCGCGAAGATCGCAAAGCGGCGCGCGAGCAGTTCACATACGACCGAAATACCGTCGTGCTGTTGGCGACGGATGCCGCGGGTGAAGGCCTCAACCTGCAACGCGCGCATCTCATGGTCAACTACGACCTTCCATGGAACCCCAACCGGATCGAGCAGCGCTTCGGCCGCATCCACCGCATTGGCCAGCGCGAAGTGTGCCACCTGTGGAACATGGTCGCGAAAGACACTCGCGAAGGGGACGTGTTCACCCGGTTGCTGTCGAAGATCGACCAGATGTCGATCGCGTACAACGGCAATCTCTTCAACGTCCTCGGCGATGCGGATGCTTTCCAGGAGAAGTCGCTCCGTGAACTGCTGATCGAAGCGATCCGGTACGGTGACGAGCCCGAACGCAAGGCCGAGCTCGACCGCGTCATCGACGCGAGCGTCGCCCAAGGGCTCGACACCATGGTCGCCGAACGCGCCCTGCACCCCGAGATGTACTCCTCACTCAACCTCGAAGAGATCTGTGAGCGGATGGAGAAGGCCCGCGAGCGACGCCTGCAGCCCGGATACATCGCGGCATTCTTCCTCCCCGCCTTCGAACGCCTCGGCGGCCGCATCCGTCGGCGCGAGAAGGGTCGATACGAGATCACGCGGGTACCGCAGCGCGTCATCGACACGGCACGCAGACTCAACCGGTGGGCGCCCGTGCCGGAGCGGTACGAAAGAGCCACGTTCGAGACCTCACTCGTTCGCCCCGAGAATCAGACGGAGGCGGCGCTCCTCGCCCCCGGCCACCCGCTGCTGCAAGCGGTCATCGACCTCACCATCGAAGACCTGGGGCCAGTGCTCAAGCGCGGGACGGTGTTTGTCGACCGTCGCGAACAGCAGTCCGATCGCACGGGGCTGCTTTACGCGGTCGAGCAGCGTATCCAGAACGCCACACCCGACCCCGACACTGTCTCGCACCACTTCGATTACCCCGTCCTCGACACCGCAGGCGACGTGACGTTGGCAGCCGCGCCCCCGTACCTCGACTACGACGCACCAGACCCCGACGAGGCCGATGCAATCGCGGAGGTCCTTGACGCCGAATGGGCGAAGAGCGACCACGAACGATCCATCCGCGCGTGGGCATACCGCGACGGACTCGCCCCCCGCATGGAGGAGCTCAGCGCTCAGCTCCTAGTAGACGTCGACCGCACCCGCGTGCAGGTCAAAGAGCGACTGCTCGCCGAGATCAACCACTGGGATCGCGAGCACAACCGCCTCGAAGCTCTCGAACGCGCCGGGACCATCGGCCGCATCCGCGCAGAAGCCGCGCTCCAACGAGCACGCCAACTCGACGAACGACTCGAGAAGCGGCTCCGCGCGCTCGACGAAAGCACGCAACTCGTCGCGTTGCCCGCGGTCGTCCGTGGGTCAGCGCTCGTTGTGCCGAGCCAGCAGCTGTCGGTCGGCGACGAGACTGCCACACCCAAGACCTTCGCGCGCGAGACCGAACTCGTCGAACGCCGAGCAGTCGAGGCCGTCCTTGCCGCTGAACATGCACTCGGCCGCACGCCACGCGAGATGCCCCGGAACAACCCGGGCTACGACATCCAGTCTTTCGATGCCGACGGGCGCATCCACTACATCGAAGTGAAGGGCCGGATCGAGGGATCCGACACCTTCACCATCACGACAAACGAAGTCACCTTCGCCCAGACGCAAGGCGACCGCCACCGACTCGCCCTCGTGCTCGTCTCGCCGGATGGCGAGAAGCGGGACCGACTCCGCTACGTGCTCGACGCATTCACCCACATCGAGCCGTCCGCGACAACCCGCTCGTACAACGAGGAGTGGCGCGACTACTGGGACCGCGGAGGCCCGCCGCGATGATCAGCCCGATCGAGCCGACCACCCTAGCCATGAGAGATGCACTAGTGAACGCGACACCCAAGAAGAAGCTCATCGAGACATCTCTGCCACTCGAAGCCATCAACGCCGAGGCGTCGCGCGAGAAGTCGATCCGGCATGGGCACCCGTCGACGCTACACATCTACTGGGCGCGGCGCCCGCTCGCGGCAGCACGCGCGGTCCTGTTCGCGCAGCTCGTTGACGATCCATCGTCACGCCCGGAAGAGTTCCCCACCGTCGAGGAGCAGGATGTGGAGCGCGCCCGTTTGCATGCACTGATGACGAGGCTCGTTGCCTGGGAGAACAGCAACGATGAGAAGCTCCTCGAGCAGGCGCGTAGCGAGATCCGCAAGTCGAATGATGGCCAGCTTCCCGCGGTACTAGATCCATTCGCAGGTGGCGGCGCGATCCCACTCGAAGCGCAGCGACTCGGGTTGGAGGCTCACGCCAGCGATCTGAACCCGCTGGCAGTGCTAATCAACAAGGCTCTCATCGAGATCCCGACTAGGTTCTCCGGAAGGGCACCTGTGTTCCCGAATGCCTCGAGCACTCGGATGGGGTGGCGTCGTGCGGAGGGGCTCGCCGAGGACGTTCGCCGCTATGGCGAGTGGATGCGCGACGAGGCCGAGAGACGGATCGGGCACCTCTATCCCAAGGTGACGGCGGAAGGTGGCACTGAGCACACTGTCATCGCGTGGATCTGGGCCCGCACGGTCAAGAGCCCCAACCCGGCGAACCCGATCGATGTACCGCTCGTGCGCTCATGGTGGCTGAGTAAGAAGAAGGGCAAAGAGTCCTGGATCCATGCCGAAGTTGTCGACGGTGCGGTGCGCTACGAAGTGCGTCACGATGCGGACGGGCCGAGAGGCGACGACGATGGGACAATCGGCCGCCAAGGCGCGGTCGCGATCAGCGATGGCACACCCATGTCACTCAACTACATCCGCGAAGAGGGTCGCGCTGGGCGGATGGGGGTACACCTCATGGCGGTCGTGGGCGAGGCGAAACGCGGACGCGTGTACGTGACGCCGACTCCAGAACACACCAAAGTGGCGGCGGTGGAGCGACCAGCCGATGTGCCGGAAGGCAACCTTCCGAAGAACCCACGAGATTTCAAGACGCCCAACTACGGCCTCAACACCTGGGCAGATCTGTTCACCAATCGTCAGCTTGTGGCGCTGACTACATTGAGCGACTTGGTCGGCGAGGCGCGAGAGAAGGCGCTGTCAGACGCTCAAGCAGCTGGGCTTTCGGCTGGGGATCGCTTGGAGGACGGCGGAACGGGCGCTATTGCATACGCCGACGCGATCGCTACGTACCTTGCGTTCGGCGTCTCAAAGCAAACTGACTACAGCAACCGGTTATGCAGTTGGCGAAGCGACACAAAGAACGAAGGAATCGGGCATCTCTTCGCCCGCCAAGCCATCCCGATGGTCTGGGATTTTGCTGAAGGGAATGTATTCTCGAGTTCATCGGGCAACTTCCTCGACCAGTTCACGTGGA
>NZ_QFPF01000021.1 GCF_003248605.1 Microbacterium sp. | reverse complement strand
TCGGTGCCGTCCTTCAGAATGGACCCGTGCCCGCCGTCGCCCGCGTCCTCGAGCTCGCCCAGCTTGTTGAACGCGATGCTGCGTGGAAGCTTCTCCGTGCGGACAGTGCGCCGGTGATCGCCGGTCTCCTCGGCGTCCATCTTGGTGGAGACGAGCGCCGGGTCGACGCCGAGGAACTGTATGAACGGATCGATGCCGATCTCGAGCGGCTCCGCGCGCAAGGGGTGTCCTTGCCGCTGAGTGCGAAGGGCTATTGCGGGGAGTGGCGCTACGCGGGGTTTCTGGTGCGTCGGCCGTCCTCGGAAGCCCGCGGTGAGACGCTCGAGCTGTCCCCTGACGCGATCGCCGGAATCCGCTTTCTGCAGGGCCGCGCTGCCCCGCGATCGAGCGCTACCGAGTCGCGTCTCGCGAGTCTCGCAGCTCAAGTACATCGCCTCGCGATCGACACCGATCCCGACGTGTCAGCGCGCATTGCGCTGCTCGAGGAAGAGATCGAGGGGATTGAGCGGCGGATCGAAAACCTGCGCTCGGGTGACGAAGCCACGATTGACGAGGACCGGGCGCTCGAACGCGTCCGAGACGTGCTGGGGCAAGCAGCGGACGTACCCGACGATTTTGCACGGGTCCGCGCCGAGTTCGAGGCGCTCAACACTTCGCTGAGGACGAAGATCGTCGAGTCCGACGTGTCTCAGGCTTCGGTCGTCGATGAGGTGTTCCGTGGAATCGACCACATCTCCGACTCGGATGCCGGGCGCAGCTTCGCTGCTTTCGCACAGCTCGTGCTGGACCCCGCGCTTGGTGCCGCGTTCGAGGCCGATATCCGTCGCATTCTCGACCGCGGATTCGCTCGCAACCTCACGTCGGACGAGCGCCGGGCGCTGCGCTCGTTCCTTTCGACGCTCAAGGGTCGAAGCGCTGAAATTCATGACGTCATCACGTTGTTCGCCCGGGCACTGCGCCGCTACGTGCAGTCGCAGGACTACCAGCGAGACCGGGTGCTACGGACTCTACTGCGCGAGGCTCAGCACGCGGGGGTCGAAGCCGCCGCGCACACGCGTCCGTGGCACCCGACGTCGCTTTCTCTAGATCTGTCGGCCGTGACACTATCGAGCGTCGGTGCCATCGACCTTCACGATCCGGCCGAGTTCGCCGCTACGGAGGAGGTCGTCACGCAGACGATGTCCCTCGCGAGCCTCAAGGAGTTGCGGGCGATCGCTCGGGAGACCGAGATCGACTTCGACGAACTGACCCGCAACGTGAACGATCTGCTTGCCGAGGCTCCGTCGTGCACCGTCGCGGACGTCCTCGCTCGCTACCCCGCGACGCAGGGGGTCGGCAGCGTGATCGGGCTGCTCTCGATCGCAGCCGAGCAGGGCACCGTCGACGATGAGCCGGAGGTGCTCTCGTGGCAGCGCGCCGACGGAGTTGCGCGCGCGGCGATCATCGCCGCGCACCGATTCACAGGAGCGGTGACATGATCGAATCGACGACAGCGGATGCCGCAACCGACGAACACGCCGGCCTCTGGCGCGGCGACTCGGGTGAACTTCCGGATCGCACCAGACGTGTGCTGCTGCGTCTGGTGCGCGGCCCGTATCTCTCCGGCGCACGGGAGGCGCAACTGTGGGCAGTGCTCCTCACCGACGAGGGTCTGATCCGCTCCCGTCTCGCTGACCTCTTCCTCGAACTGGTGATCGATCGTGACAACGAGTTCGCGTTCGTCCGCAACGCACCGTCCGACGATGCACCGAAGGCGGTGAGGTCGGAGGCGCTGACATTTCTGGATACCGCGATGCTGCTTGTCTTGCGGCAGACACTGCTGAGCGAGGAGGGCCGGGGGCGCGTGATCGTCGGGCAGGCGGAAGTGTTCGAGCGGCTTGCTGTGTTCCGCACCGCTGATCGGGACGAGAAGGACTTCGCCAGTCGAGTCAACTCGTCGTGGAACAAGATGCAAAACAAACTCCGCGTGCTGCACGCGGTCGGCGACGATCGCGCGGAGATCTCGCCCGTGCTCCGCCTTCTCGTCGATGCTGACCAGATCCGCGCGATCACCGCGGAGTACCAGCGAATCGCCCGCGAGGGCGAAGGAGAACGTGCCGAGCTACCTATGGACACCGAGGGTCAGGCCGAATGACAATGCTGACTTTCCCTTCCGATGAGCCTGAGATCGATCAGACCAGGCCCGGCCAGTGGCGGCTTGCCCAGATCGAACTGGTCAACTGGGGCACGTTCGCAGGACACATCGCGATCGACGTCGCACGCGCCGGGCACCTCTTCACCGGGGCGTCCGGATCGGGCAAGT
This sequence comes from Microbacterium sp., assembly GCF_003248605.1. Taxonomy (GTDB): domain Bacteria; phylum Actinomycetota; class Actinomycetes; order Actinomycetales; family Microbacteriaceae; genus Microbacterium. The sequence continues at coordinate 28,198 of NZ_QFPF01000021.1, read as the reverse complement.
CGTCGCTGCTCGATGCGATCGCCGCAGTCCTCACCCCCGATCGGTGGCTTCGACTCAACGCGGCAGCCCAGGATGGCACTTCCCGGCAGAGCGATCGGACGCTGATGAGCTATGTGCGTGGGGCATGGAGCAAAGAAGCGGACGAGAACGCCGATCGGGCCACGACGACATATCTTCGGTCGAAGGCGACCTGGGGCGGTATCCTGCTGCGCTATGAGAACCTCCGCGACGAACCGGTCGTCCTGTTGCGTGTGTTCCACGCGCCTGGATCGCGCACCGACCCGTCGGCATTGAAGGACGCGCGAATCTTCGTGCGCGGTCAAGTGGAGCTTCTCGACGTGAAGCCGCACGTCGAAGGCGGCATCGATGCACGCCGCATGTCGAAGGCCTTCCCCGATGCGCTCATCACGACCGGAGGGCGGCACGGTCGCTTCCATGAGCGCGTCGTCCGACACTTCGGCTTCCGCGGGGAGGCGACGCTCCAGCTTCTTCACAAGACGCAGTCCGCTAAGAACCTCGGAACCCTCGACGCACTGTTTCGAGGGTTCATGCTCGATCAGCCGCTGACATTCTCACGCGCCGAGACCGCAGTCGAACAGTTCACGGAGCTGGATGCCGCGCACAAGCACGTGGTCGACTTGCGCAAACAGGTCGACGCGCTTCGCAAGGTCGACGAGGCGATCACGGCGTTCGACCTGGCGGGCGTCGAGATGGCGGGGATCTCGGGGCTGCACGATGCGGTCGAGCCCTTCACCGCGACGCTCAAACTTCGGCTGGCGCGAGAGGCGGCCGGCCCCGCACGGGCCGCACTGGCGCGCGCAGAAGGCGAGCTGAGCGATGCCGCGCGAGAGCAGCGATTGGCGGGCGAAGCGTTGGAGAACGCGAAGGCGCGGGTGCGGGACGAGGGCGGTGCGCGCGTGGAGCTGTTGCAGGAGCGGATCGAGAGTGCGCAGCGCGACGAGGACGTCGCCAGGAAGTACCGGGCACAGCTCGCCGCCGAGCTGGCGCGCATCGGAGCGCCGATGCCCGAGGACTCGGCTCAGTTCGCGGAGCTCCTCGCGGCGGCTGTCGGGGAGGCTGCTCACGACATCCCCGCGGTGCCATTTGACGTGCGCGACGCCGCGAGTCGGTCGCGCAAGGCGCTGGACGATGTGACGAAGCAGATTCAGTCGCTGAGGGATCACCGGAGCAACCTCGACGAGAAGCTTCTGCGAGTTCGGCGATTCGTCGCGGACGCCATCGGCGTGCCTGTCTCGGCACTGCCGTTCGCCGGCGAACTCATCTCGGTCGTCGAGCAGCACTCCGCTTGGCGCGGCGCAGCTGAGCGAGTGCTTGCCCCGTTCGCAACGACCCTCCTCGTACGCGACGAGCACCTTGCGCCGGCCCGGCGTGCCGCCGAGTCGCGGTCACTTGGCGTTCGGCTCGTCATCGAGGCGGTTCCGCACTCAGTCGAGGAGCCGCGTCGCCCGAAGGATTCCCGGTCCTTGGTGCATCGTCTCGTGGTGAGCGACGGGCCCTTCGCGGCGTATGTTCGCAAGCGCATCGCCACCGAGTTCGACTATGCCTGCGTCTCGCACCCCGACGATCTGGACGACGTCGAACGTGGGGTCACGATCGGTGGTCTCGTCAAGCGCAACTCGCGCAGGTACGAGAAAGACGACCGCCACGACGTCGAAGACGCGACTCGATGGGTGCTGGGCGGTGATACAGAAGCCCGGCTCGAGGCGTTGCTGGAGCGTCGTCGCCAAGCCATGGCGGCGATGGATGAGGCGGCCGCACGGGATGCCGAGGCAGACGCAGCCCATCAGGATGCGGTGACGCGGCGCGACGTCTTCGCACGCGTTTCGCAGTTCACCTGGGACCGAGTGGATGTCGCGTCCGCGGCCGCGGTCAAGGCGGCTCGGCTTGACGAGCTCCGGGAGCTCACCAATGAGTCGGGATCCCTCCGTGACGCCCAGGACGTCGCTGAACGTGCAACGCAGCGGCTGATGGACACCAATCAGCACCATTTGCGCGCTCTGGAGGGCCGTGCGGTGGCTCGCAGCTACGTCGACGGAATCGCTGCGCAGATCGCGGAACTCGATGCCGCCCCACACGATCCGGTGGATGAGCGGGTTGCCGATTCTCTCGAAGGTCGGCTCCGTGCCGAGCGGCGCTCCATCAGCTTGGAGACGGTGGACGAGGTCGCACGAAGAGTGCAGTCGGCGCTCTCGAAGGATAAGGATGCTGCCGCCAGCCGTGCTGCGGACGCTGAAGCCCGTTTCGCCGGGCATGCGGCGGAATTCCGGCTCGGATGGCCTGCGGCAGCCGCTGAGCTGACTGCCGAGATCGGCGACCGCTACGGGTACCGGGAACTTCGGGAGGGGATTCTTGCCCGCGGCCTGCCCGAGAAGGAGACCGAGTTCCGCAAGCTGTTGCGGGAGCGATCGCAGGATGTCGTCGCCCACTTGCTCAGTGACCTCCGCGACGCCCCTGGGCTCATCCGAGAACGCGTCCTCCCCGTCAACGCCTCACTGGGAAGATCCCCGTTCGAGGGAGTGGATCGTTTCCTCGAGATCGATGTGAAGACGACACGGACCCCCGAGGTCGACGAGTTCCTCTCCGACCTGCGTCGCATCGTCGAAGGTAACTGGGCCGACGAGTCGGCTGCCGGCGCGGAGCAGCGCTTTGCCGTGCTGCAGCGCGTGATCGGACGGTTAGGCTCCAAGGATCGCGTCGATCTCGACTGGCGCAACCGTGTGCTCGACACAAGGCTTCATGTGAGCTTCCTCGCGCGCGAGAAGGACGTGACCGGCAGGGTCATGCGGGTGTACGACTCATCCGAGGGGTTGTCAGGCGGGCAGAGGCAGAAGCTCGTCATCTTCTGCCTCGCCGCCGCGCTGCGCTACCAGCTCACCGAGGAAGAGGACGAGGTCCCGCGGTTCGGTTCGATCGTGCTTGACGAGGCGTTCGACAAAGCTGACAGCCGATACACGCGCAACGCCATGGAGGTCTTCCGAGAGTTCGGGTTCCACATGATCCTCGCGACACCTCAGAAGCTGCTCCAGACCCTCGAGCCCTACGTCGGAGCGATCACGTCGGTCTCGAACCCCGACCGCCGCGCGTCAGGGCTGGCAAACGTGGTCTTCTCCGTCGATCAGCCAGAGGTCACCGCAACGCCACGCGCGGAGTCTCGCGCGTGACCACACTCGTCACCCCAGCCGATCTGCGCGCGCGAGCGAAGAAGCTCTTCGACCGCGACGCGCGCACGTGGGCGGCCGAGCAACAGACCGCTATCGTGCTCGACGTCCCACTGCGTCCGCCAACGGAGCGGGAGGCGCTCAGCGACCTCAATCTCGTTCGAGAGTGGGTCGACGCCTGGCGCGGCGTCGGCGAAGGCTCGGGAATCGAACTCGAGTGGGTCGTCCGAAGTTGGTCGCGCATCGGAACGCAGGAGGTGCCGGTTCGCGCGGTCCTACACGGTCCGGACGTGATCGCTCAAGTTGCGGGCGAGGCGGATCGGTGGAGACTTCTGGTGGCGCGACTCGACAAGTTGAGAGGGATGACCGGTCCCGACGCCGGCGACGTGCTCCGCACCCATGCCCGCGCGGTCGCCGACCTCGATGGTGTCGATTTCGACAGGCTCGTCGATGTGCTGACTTGGGTGCGCAAGAACCCGGCATCTGGTCTCCTGATCCGAGAACTGCCGATCCGCGGCATCCACACCAAATGGATCGAAGCCCGCAGGGGACTTGTGGAGGCACTGCATCGAGCGGGAACCGGCGCATCCGGTCTGGGCCTTCGCGAGCCGTCACCGCTGGTGCGGATCCGCGTGCTTGACCCATCGCTCTCGTTCCGAGGGCTCAGCGACATGTCGGCGCCCGTCGACGACCTTGCAGGGATCCCGTTGCAGCCTCAGCGAGTCTTCGTCTTCGAGAACCTCGCCACAGTGCTCGCAATGCCGAATGTGCCCGGCGCGATCGCCGTGCACGGCGGAGGCCATCGCGTCGATCTCGTCGCTCGCCTCCCCTGGGCGCGGACAGTCACCTACTGGGGCGACCTCGACTCCCATGGATTCGCCATTCTCAACAGACTCCGGGCTAGGGGAGTCGAAGCAACCTCAGCGTTGATGGAGTCTGTGACACTGTTCGATCATCGAGACCTTTGGGGAATCGATCCCGAACCGAACGTCGGCGTGTGCGAGTTCCTTACGTCAGGTGAACGCGCGACGCTGCAGACGCTGAGCGCAGAGGGGAACATCCGCCTCGAGCAGGAACGCATCCCCTGGAGCTATGCGCTCGCGAGGCTGGGGTGTGCTGAGTCGTGCTCTGATCCCGAGGTCGAAATCGTCGATCTCGACGCAAAGAATAAGGGGCCTCGGCTTGCGCCGGGCCCCTTATGAGTAAGCACCGATCCGCAGAGCGTCCGGTGTTTGTACGTCTAGTCTAGCGTGTGTGTCGCCGCTCGAGCCTGTGAGTTCCCGATTCATCGGGGGTCCACGGTTGCGGCGGCTTCTCGTCGACACCGGCGGTGATCTTGCACGAGCGCACGAGCTGTTCGAATGGAACGTGCACGCTGCGGGCGCGGCGATGGAGGCGATTCACGTCTTCGAGCTCATCCTGCGCAATGCCATCGATCGTGAGCTTCGCATCTGGAACGACGCGATGGCCGGCACGCCTGACTGGGCGCTGAGACCCCACCCGTACCTTCTGCGCGCGCTCAACCAGACGGAACTGGCGAACGCGGTCACCCGGGCGCGACGGATCGCCGCTGAGCACGGGCGTCCGCTCTGTCATGATGACGTCCTCGCACAGATGTCGCTCGGGACATGGCGGTACATTCTTCCGTCGAAAGCGAACAAGTCGAAGCAGAAGCTGTGGGCTGTGGCCATCAGGAACGCGTTCCCCGCGTGGCCGGGTACCTGGTCAGCAGACAGCGTCGTGAGCCGAGTGGCGAACGTGCATGGACTCCGAAACCGTGTCGCCCATCTCGAGCCATTGCATCGGTACGACCTCCGCAGAGTGAGGCGGGACATGCGCAGCGTGTGTCACGCGATCGGTCCCGACGCTGCTCGCTTCTTCGTGCAGACTGAGCGACTGCTTGCCATCATCGAGTCGAACCCGGCAGGCCAGGACTGATCCATGCCAGCCGCCACGTTTCTGCCACGAATCAAGCCCAACCCACCTGATCGAGAAGACCTATCGCGAGGTCAGAAACCGCGGGATCACGCGGTTTCGGTTCGACTCGGTTGCCATCGGCGCGATTTCAAATCCCTCCGTCTCCGCCAAGCTAGGCCCCCGAGATTCCTGTGATTCCGGGGGCTTTCGCGTGGTTCCCGCGGATCGCCCCCCGCAGATCCCCCATACGCTCACGCGAACGAGCCTCATCGAGACGCGTTGCGAGGGCATCGAGGTGAGCCAACCCCGCTGCTCGCGGTGTCGGTGTGCTCGACTCTCTCCTCAGGGTTGGTGGCCAGGTCGGGTGAGGACGTCGGTCACTCTGCGGGTCTGCGTGTACGTGGCGTGCGGGTAGAGCGCGACGGCGGGGAGCTCTTTGAAGCGATGGGGGAGCGATTCGGTGACGACGGCGCCGGGGAACGATGCCCTCGAACGGCTCGAAGTGTCCTCAGCCCGGTGCGCGTACGGGCCGCAGAAGTCTGAGAGTATCGATCCCATGTCAGACGTTGCCGCACGCCGCTCGAACTCGACTGCCTGGTTTGCATTCTGGGTCGCCTTGGCGGGCCTGATCCTCATGCCCATTCCGCTGTTCATCGGGCTGATTCTGGGCGGCGGTCTGTCGATCATCGCGGCGATCCTGGCCGTCATCGCCCTGCTCAAGGGGCTCGCGCGCAGCGGCAAGGGCATCGCGCCCGTCGTCTTCGCCGGCATCTTCATCGCTCTGACGTGGGGCGGGATCTCCATCGGCGGCGGCGTCATCTGGTGACCACGCCGGGGGCGTGCGCTCGTCACACGCCGACGGTGCGGAATCCGGCGTTGCCCATCGAGGAGTCGGGCGTGTTCTGCGAGCGCGCCGAGTTGCGGTAGCGGTTGCAGTACGAGATGTGGCAGAGGTAGCTGCCGCCGCGCAGGATGCGGGATTCGCCGTGCGCGGGGCCCCGCGGATCGGTACCGGGCGAGGATGCGTAGTAGTTCGGGTCGAACCAGTCAGCGCACCATTCCCACACGTTGCCCACGCTCTGCCACAGCCCGTAGCCGTTGGGGGCGAACGAGCGCACCGGCGCGGTGGTGAGGAAGCCGTCCTCGAGCGTGTTCGTGCGGGGGAACTCGCCCTGCCAGATGTTCGCGCGCCATGTGCCCCCGGCATCCGGTTCGTCGTCTCCCCACGGATAGGTCGCCGAGGTGATTCCGCCGCGCGCCGCGTACTCCCACTCGGCCTCGGTGGGCAGGCGCCGGCCGGCCCACGCGCAGTAGGCGAGGGCATCGGTGTGCGAGACGTGCACGACGGGGTGATCGCCCATGCCCTCGATCGAGGACTTCCGCCCACCCGGGTGGGCCCAGTCGGCGCCGCGGACACCGAACCACCACGGCGTGCCGGGCGGCTGGCCGAGGATGTCGTCCTGCGGGGCGGCGAGGGCGAGGTGGAAGACCGCGGAGTATCCGAACGTCTCAGCCTCCGTGCGGTATCCGGTGTCGGCGACGAACCGCGCGAAGTCGTCGTTGGTGACGGTCGTGGCGTCGATCTCGAACGCCGCGAGCGTGACCTCGTGCAGCGGCACCTCGCCGTCGCCGGGGTTGCGGTGGCCCGACGAGTCGCCCATCACGAAGGTTCCGGCGGGCACCTGCGCCTGGGCGATCGTGTGGCGTCCCGCGCCGGGGATGGATGCCGGTGCCCGGCTCGTGCGCGTCGTGTCGATGTTCAGCAGGCCCGACCGTGACGGTGCCCCGCAGCCGCACGCTCCGGGCTCCGACCCGCAGGCGGGAGCGGCGATCGAGGGACCGGAGTGCGCTTCGGAGGACACGACTTCACCCTATGGTCCCGCTAGGGTCGGGGGTGAGCCCATGACGAATCGCTTCCCCAGATCGCTGTATTCGCGCGGATCCGAGCCGGATCCGCGGTTCAGTCTTGCCAACGAGCGCACCTTCCTGGCGTGGGTGCGCACATCGCTCGCGCTGCTCGCGGCGGGGGTGGCGCTGGAGGCGCTGCAGGTTCCGATCTCGCCCGGGTTCCGGCTCGCATCGGCGGTCGTCTTCGTGCTGCTGGGGGTGCTGGCCGCCGTCCAGGCGTGGGTCGGGTGGCTGCGCACCGAGCGTGCCCTCCGTGAGAACCAGGCGCTTCCCGCACCTAGCACGGGGCTCGTCATCATCGTCGGCGTCGTGCTCGGGGTCGTGCTGTTGACGCTCGGATTCTTCTGGTGAGGGGGCGGCGCAGGTGACCACGCCCTCGCGGATCCCGTTCGACCCCGGGCTGCAGCCCGAGCGGACCCTGCTGGCGTGGCGTCGCACCTGTCTTGCGCTCGCGGTGGCCAGCGCCGTGGTGGTGCGCTTTGCGGGCGAGGCGATCGGCGTCGTCGCGGCGGTGCTCGGTGTCGCCGGCGTGGCGGCCGCGGCCGCGGGATACATCCGCGCCTCGGCGCGCTACCGGCGGGCGCACGAGGGGTTGACCGGCACGGGCGAGCTGCCGATCGACGGCCTCGCGCTCGCGTTCGTGACGCTCACGCTGCTGCTGATCGGGGCCGGCGCGGCGATCTACGTCATCGGAATCGGCATCCAGCACCTGACATCATGAGCACTTTCAGAGAGCGGGTGCGCGAGGCCGGAGGCTGGTACGCCTGGTTCAACTCCCGCCTGATCCGGGTCGCGGGTCCCGCCGCGGTCGGCCCCTACGAGAGTGAACCCGAGCCCTCGCGCACCGACCGTGCGTGTCCGCTGTGCGGGGCGCCGATGAGCGAGCACACGTTCGACCGGTCGGGGCCGAAGCCCCTCATGACCTGCCCGCGCTGATCCGGTCGCTCGACTCTCGCGAAGCTAGGGCGCGAGGGCTTCGGCGACGCGCTCCCACCAGTCGGCTGCGGCGGCGCGCGCGCCCGGCCGGAGTCGGGCGGCGGCGGCGCGCGTCTGCGCCGCCGACGAATGGATGCCGCGCAGGGCGTCGGCGGCAGCATCCATGCCCGCGCCTGCCGCGCCCGTGCCGGCGTCCGCGATCTCGTCGAGGTCTCGGACGCTGTGCTGGCCCCAGCGGCCGAGGGCGCCGTCGAGCTTGACGCGCGTGTAGTCGTCGGCCGAGAGTGCGAGCACCGGGACCCCTGCGGGCGCGGCGAAGACGACGGGGTGGTAGCGGCCGGAGACGAGCAGCGAGGCGCCGCGGGCCAGGCGCGCGGCTGCGCGCGGATCACCCGTCGGCACGACATCGGACGGCGTGCGCATCTGCGCGCGCACCTCGTCGTGCAGGATCGCATCGCCGCGGCTCTCGCCCGACCGGAGCGAACCCCAGTGCGCGTGGAATCGCGTCGATTGCCCGGTCTCATCGGCGTGCCGATCGAGCAGGTGCGCAAGGCCGCGGACGATCGCGCGGCGGTCGCGTCCGCCGAGGTGGGTCGAGAGGCTCACGAGCGTGTACCCCGCCGCGCCCGCGCCGCCCGCCGAATCACCCGACGGGTCGTCCCACCCGAGGAACGACGCGTCGTCGAGTGTGACCCGCGCCCGATCGCCCGGCACGCCGAGCTCGGCGGCCAGGCGCCCCGACGCCTCCTCGCGCAGCCCGACGACTCTCGCCGAACGCAGTGCCTCGCCGAGCACGACGCGGTCCGGCGGCGTGAGCTCGGGGCCGAGCGTCTGACCCGTGACGACGAGCGGAACCCCCGCCGCCGCGGCGATACGCGCGAGGGCCGCGCGTTCGAAGATGTGCAGCGGCCAGGTGGAGGCCATGTTGCCGCCACCCGCGATGACGACGCCGGTGGCCGAGGCGACAGCATCCCGCACCGCCCAGAACGGATCGTCGGCGCTCAGCCCGCCGCCGGCGTCGATGGCGCGCACGACCGCCGCGAACCGCTCCGCGCCGGCGGCCCGCGCGGGCGCGAACCCGATACGCGGCAGGGCGTCGATGCCGTACCGCACGGCGGATTCGCGCGGTGCCGCGCTGAGCCCCGTGATCGCGGTGGCACCCCGGGCGCGCATCTCGTCGACCAGGGCCTCGAACATCGCCTCGTCGCCGATGTGCATCATCTGATCCGTGACGCCGATGTCGCCGATGGCGATGATGTGCATACAAGGACTCCTGGTGAGAAAACCCGATGTCAAGGCCGGGCCCTTCACCGTACAACGGCCATATGGTCGGACTATCATCATGCCGCGCGCCCGGGAGACCACCCCGTATCGCGCCCGGCGACAAGGAGCGAACGTGGGCATCCAGACCTCTCTCGACGCGGTGGCGCAGGCGCCCACCATCGTCGACGCCCTGCGCCTGGCCGACGACCTCGCCTTCGAGGCGGGCCGCGATCCCGGCGTGCGCACCCTGCGGGTGCTCGACCGCGCGATCCACGGCGACGATCAGCTCGTCGTCATCGCCGCCGTCCACGCGCTCGCCGAGATCAACGACGGCGAGGCGGCCCGCTCGCTCGTGCGCCTGCTCGATGACCCTCGCACCTTCGTGCGCGAGCACACCGCGTGGGCGCTGGGCGCGGGGCTTCCGAGGCCCGAGGCGATCGGGCGGATGCTGTCGCTCGTCGCCGCGGGCGGCTTCACCGGCATGCTCGCCCAGCGCTCGCTCGAGCAGTGGTCGGCAGCCGTGCCCGAGCTGCTCGTGGTCGGCGTCGAGGGTGCGCTGCTGGGTGTGGCGGAGCCGGGCGCGCGCGGACGGCTCGTCGAAACCCTGGGACTCGTTCGCGCCGCGATCGCGACCGCGCCGCTGCTGCGCGTCGCCGTCGACGACGGCGAGCACGACGCCGCGCGCATCGCGGCGATCGCGGCGCTCGGCCAGCGCGCCCGCGCCCGGAGCCTTGTCACCGCCCTCGAGGGGCTGGTCGAGGAGGGCGGCGTCATCGGTGATGTCGCGGGTCTCGCCCTGCGCGACCTCGAGGTGCCCGCGCCCGCCGAGGCCGTGCGCACCGAGGGGCTCACGATCGCGCAGCTGTTCCTGCACGCCGACATCGACCCGCGCCTGAGCGCCGCCGGCGCGGGCGACAACGGCGGCATCGCGACGCTGCTCGTGCGTCTGGGCGACGCGCTCTCGGCCGACCCCTCGCCCACCGTGCGCCGCGTGATCACGCTCTCCCGCGGCGCGATCGTCACCGCGACCTCGGATCTGTCCGCTCTGCGCGACGCCGACGAGGGGCACGTGTACGGCCGGATCCCGCTGCTGCGCGACCCCGTGCCCTCGGCCGCGGCGTGGCCCCTGCGCGTGACTGTGCGCCGCGGCATCCGCCGGGTGCTCCGAGCCGCGGGCGGGGTCGACCTGCTGCACCTGCGCATGGCCGATGTCGGCAGCCTCGCCGCCGCGGACGTCGCGCGCGAGCTCGGCATCCCGGTGGTCTTCACCGTCGCCCCCGATCCGCACGGCGTGATCGAGTCGCTCGACCGGGCCGGCCGCATCACGCGTGCCGATTTCGGCGACATCGATCTTCTCGAGCACTTCTGGTTCCGCACGCGTCTCGTGCAGAGCCTGGCGGCCAATGCCGCGCACACGGTGTTCTTTCCGCGGCCCCGACTCGAGGACGACATCCGCCGCCTCGTCGGCATCGACATGGCGGCGCACGCCGAACGGCACTCGATCGTGCCCGAGGGTGTGGATCTCGTCACGATCGAGGCGGCGCTCGCCGATGCGACCGCCGCCGCCGGCGGCGCGCCCGCCGTGCGCGCGATCGCGGAACTGCAGGCGCGCGTGGCGGATCTTGCGCCGCATCGCCGGGGGCTGCCGCTCGTCGTCAGCGTCGGGCGGCTGCACCGGGTCAAGGGGATGGCGGCGCTGGTGGAGGCCTGGTCCCGCGCGGGCTGCGCCGAGCGGGCCAACCTACTCATCGTCGGCGGGGACCTCGAGCATCCCTCGCTCGACGAGCGCGAGCAGCTCGAGCGCATCGAGAAGCTCGTGCCCGCTCACCGTCGCGCCGAAGCGGGCCTGATCCTTCCCGGACACCGACCCAACGACATCACCGCGCGCTGGCTCGCCGCCGCGCGCACGGGCCTGCCGGGGTTCGTCGCCCCGCGCGGCGTCTACGCCTGCGCGAGCATCAAGGAGGAGTTCGGCATCGCGCTGCTCGAGGCGATGGCCGCGGGGCTCTACGTCGTCGCCCCCGACGGCGGCGGGCCGGCGACGTACGTCGAGCACGCGGTCACGGGCGAGCTGACCGAGACGTGGGATGTCGAAGCGCTCTCGGCGGCTCTGGATGCCGCCCTCGGCACCGCGGACGCCGAGACCGACGACGCGCGTGCCGAGCGGGCGCGGGCGATGGTGCGCGAGCGGTTCACGATCCAGCGGATGGCGACGGCACTGGACGGTGTCTACGGACGAGTCGCCCGCGACGAGGCCGAGCTGCGCGCGGTCGTGGAGACGACCTCGTGAAGGAGGCGAGACGGTGACTCTTCTGGTCATCAGCCCCGATTACGCATCGCACCTGCTGCCGCTGGTCACCCTCGCAACGGCGTGGCGGGAGCGCGGCGAGCGGGTCGTCGTCGCGACCGGCCCCTCGACGGATGCGATCGTCGCCTCGTTCGGGTTCGAGCGGGTGCACCTGCAGCTGGGCCGCGGATCCAACCCCGGCGTCATCCGCGCTGACGATCAGCCCGATGAGGAGGCGGACTCGCTGCGCGGATTCTTCGATGCGACCCGCGAGGGGATGGTGCCGACGCTGCTCTATCAGGCGAACGAGCGCCTGACCGACCTCATGTGGGACCCCGTGACGGCGGGCCGGGCGACGCTGCGGATCATCGACGACGTGCGACCCGACAGCATCCTGATCGACCACCTCGCCTTCAGTGCCCGCCTCGCGCTCGACGTCGCCGGGCACGATTACGCCGACGTCGTGCTCGGGCATCCGAGCGCGCTGCCGGTGGGAGATGAGCTGTACGGATACCCGCCCGCGTGGCCCGCCGCGTTCGCGCCGCGCCCCGATGAGCTCGCGGCGCTGCGCGCGGTCTGCGAACGGGTGTCGGCGAACTTCACGGCCGAATGGAACCGCACGGCGACGGCCCTCGACCCCCGGGCCGCCGGGTCGCCGTCGGCGTTCGCCGAGCATGGGCCGCGGGTGCTCTACAACTATCCGCGGGAGCTGGCCCCGGCATCCACCGCGGCGGGTGCCGAGTTCCTCGGCTCGACCAGGCGCGAGGAGCCCGCCGATGCCGACGTCGACGGGTGGCTGGCCGCGGGCGAGCCGTTCGTCTACGTCAGCTTCGGCAGCTTCCTCTCGGTGCGCGGCGATGTGCTGCGCCGCGTCTGCGACGCGCTGCGCGGCCTCGGCGTGCGCGCCGCCGTCGCGACGGGATCGACCGCGCCGTCGGACGTCGGACCCGTGCCCGCGGACTGGCTCGTGCGCGCGTACCTGCCGCAGGTGCGCCTGCTCGGTGCGGCCGCGGCGGCCGTGACGCACGGCGGCAACAACTCGGTCACCGAGGCGCTCGGGGCGGGTGTGCCGCTGCTCGTCCTGCCCTTCTCGACCGATCAGTTCGCCGGTGCCGCCGCGATCGAGCGCACGGGGGTGGGGGTCGCCCTCGCCCCCAACAGCGCCACCGTCGCGCAGCTCACCGCCGCGATCGACGCGCTGCTGACGCGCGAGGGTATCGATACGCGGATGCTGTCGGCCATCGCCGCCGATCAGCGCGATGTGCCCGGGCCCGAGCGCGCCTACCGCTCGCTGACGAGCGAGGCCATCGCGGCGGCATCCCCCGACGCCGCCTCGTAGCGTCGCATCAGCGCCGCGTTGGCGTCGAACAGGGTGCCGGCGCGGGTCTCGGCGACGTGGTGGAGGGCGTAGACGCGTCCCTCGTGCCGCTGCGGCGCAGCGCCGAGGATCGTGGTGTGGGCGAGGTTCCAGGCGGCGTCCTCGTAGCCCCAGCCGCGGAAGCGGGGATCCTGCCCGCCGTGGCGCTCCCACGTGCGGCGGGTCGTGACGTAGACGCCCGAGCAGGCCCCGCGCACGAGCTCGTGGTCGCACCGCTCGGGCGCGACGCCGGCGGCGAACTGCGCCGATCCCGCGGCGCCCAGCCAGTGGTACGCGGTGTAGGGCAGGTGCACGAGTCCCGACGTGCGCGCGGCGGCGATGGCTTGGCGGAGCGGCTCGGGTTCGGGGAGGGTGTCGGCGTCGCCGAGCACGACCACGTCGTCGGGGTCGGCCTGAGCCGCGACCGCCAGATTGCGGCACAGCGCCAGGTTGAAGACGGGGTCGGGGGAGTCGAGGGTGAGCACCCGCAGTTCGGGCAGTTGGCGCGCGTACCAGGCGATCACGGACTCGAAGGCCGCGATGCGCGAGGACGCCGGGCGCCAGGGGAGGACGACGGTCGCGGCAGGCACCCGGTGATTCTAAGCGCGCTACGGTGGGCGACGTGCCCACTCTCCGTGCCCTGACCCCGGACGGCGAGACCTTCGCCGCCGAACGCCATCTCGCGACGCTGTCGACGATCGCGCCGTCGGGTCTGATCCACGCCGTGGCGGTGGGCTTCACCCTGTCCGATGGCGTCGTGCGCATCATCACGAGCGACGGCAACCAGAAGGTGCGCAACATCGAACGCGACCCGCGGGCCACGGTGGCGCAGGTCGAGGGGGCGCGTTGGCTGAGCATCGCGGGGCACGCCGTGATCGAGCGGGAGCAGGATGCCGTCGCCCATGCCGTTGCGCTGTACACGATGAGGTATCGCGCCCCGCGTGTGAATCCGCGGCGCGTCGTGATCCGGCTCGAGCCCGCCCGGTTTCTCGCCTCCGCCGGTCTCCTCGTGCCTTGATCGCGAGACCCTCGGCGTCGAGTGCACGAGGTGTCGTCGAGCGCACGACAAATCTCGCGCGTGTAGGTCGTGCATTGGGCGACAGGTCGTGCACTCGGTGCCGCAATCGCGCGTTACGGTCGATTCATGGGTTCCGGCGCGCGTGACGACGAGGTCGATCTGATCATCGACGCGTGGTCGCAGCTGCTGCCCGAGGTCGACCTCACCCCCCTCGATGTCATGTCGCGCCTGCGTCGCGCCTCCCACCGTCTGACGCGCCTGCGTGCCGCGGCGTTCGGCTCGGCGGGGCTGGCCGTCTGGGAGTTCGACGTGCTCGCCGCCCTCCGCCGTGCGGGCACGGAGCTGAGTGCGGCGCAGCTGATCGAGGCGACGATGATCGGCAGCGCTGCCATGACGACCCGCCTGGGCAAGCTGTCGACCCGCGGCCTGGTCGAGCGCAGACCCAATCCGCTCGATGGTCGGGGTGTCCTCGTGCGCATCACCGCCGAGGGCGAGTCGAGGGTGGATGCGGCCATGACCGAACTGGCGCGTCTCGAGGCCCTCGCCCTGGAGGGCATCAGCCGCGAAGATCAGGCGACCCTCGCGCGAGTGCTGCGGCTGCTCAGCTGACCTTCGCCGGGTCGAGATAGTGCTCGATGACGTACTGGGCGATGGCGATCGAACTGGTCGCTGCCGGCGAGGGCGCGTTGCGCAGAAGGGTCACGGGGCCCACCTGATCGACGGCGAAGTCATCGAGCAGCTCGCCGCCTCGCCCCCAGGCCTGCGCGCGCACGCCCGCGGAGGTCTTCGCGGTGAGGTCGCTCATCCTCAGTTCGGGGATGAAGCGCCGCGCCTTGCGGTAGTAAAGCGGCTTGATCAGCGATCCGCTGATCTCATCGACTCCCATGCGCCAGTGCTGCTTGGCCAGCGGCCAGGCCCCGGGCCAGCGCAGCGACTCGATCGTGTCCTTCGGTGAGACACGCAGCCAGCCGTAGCCCTCGCGGGCGAGGGCGGGGACGGCGTTGGGGCCGATGTGGATGTCGTCGTAGACGCCGCGGGTGAAGTGCACTCCGAGGAACGGGAACCGCGGGTCGGGCACCGGGTAGATCATGCCGCGCACGAGGTCGCCGCGTTCGGGAGCGAGCTCCCAGTACTCCCCGCGGAAGGGCAGGATCTTCGGCGACGGATCGGCGCCGACGAGTCTGGCGACGACGTCGGACTGCAGGCCCGAGCACGCGATGACCCGGTCGAAGACGTGTTCCCCCGAGGGGGTGATCACCCGCACGGTGCCGTTCTCGAGATGGATGCCGGTGACCTCGCTGTGCAGGAGGATGTGTCCTCCGGCGGCGCGGACGTCCTGCGCCATGGCCTCGGTGATGGCCGCGTAGTCGACGGCGGCCGTGTGCGGAGAGTGGACGGCGGCGACGCCGGCGACATGCGGCTCGATCTCTCGGAGGCGTTCGACGTCGTCGATGCGCACGAGGTCGGGCACCTTGTTCTCGATCGAGCGGCGCTCGATCTCGGCGAGGGCGCCCAGCTCGCTCTCGTCGACGGCGACGACCAGCTTGCCGACCTCGCGGTAGGGCAGGCCCTTCTCCTCGCAGAATTCGCGGATGGAGACACGGCCCGCGGCGCAGAGGGTCGCCTTGAGCGATCCGGGCTTGTAGTAGAGGCCGGCGTGCACGACGCCGGAGTTGTGACCGGTCTGGTGCGCGGCGAGCCGCGCCTCCTTCTCGAGCACCGTCACCTCGCCGGCGCCCGCCTGCGCGAGTTCGCGCGCGAGTGCGATGCCGACGATTCCCCCGCCGATGATTCCGATTCGTTCCCCGGACATGCAGATCCCCCTCTGCGGCGTCCCCCTGACGCCCGAGCAAAACCGTAGCGCGTCCGGGGCCCGTTGCCGAACCGCGGCCTAAAGGCACATGGGTTCGCCGAGGTCGATCGTGCGGCCGTCGATCGTGATCGCGCCGACCGCGCAGATCTTCGTGTCCGGGGTGGGGCGTACGAGCAGCGTCGTGTAGGCGCCCTGGGCTTCGGGCTCGGAGGTGCTCTGACGGTCGTCGGCGCCCGGGGCGAGCTGCCGGTAGATGCTCGCCGAGACGACGTTGCCCGCGGCCAGACCGTCGTATCGGGTGATGCGCGCCCAGCCTGCCTGGCAGGCATCCGACCAGATGATCTCGAGCAGGGTGTTCTCGGCGCGGGTCTCGGCTGCGGCGACGGCGGCGTCGTCGACGCACTCCGTGAAGGCGGGGTCCGAGCCCGTCTTCACCGCGATGCGCGGAGCGGAGGCGCCGTGCGTTCCGGGCGTCGCGCTGTCGGTCGGCGCCGCGGCCGACGCCCCCTGCCCGCGCGGCTGCAGCAGTTCGAGGGTGCCGACGGTGCCCGCGACGCCCAGGATCAGGCAGGTGAACGCGGCGGCGATCGCGACGCTCAGGCGCACGCGGCGTGGCTCGCGGCCGCGGCCGCGGGTGGGGGCGGGGACGGCCGTGCCGACGGGCGCGTCCGTCGTGGGCGCGGCGTCGAGGGTGGATGCTGCGGCCCGGCCGTTCTGCGCGGCGGCCAGGCGGTCGCGACGCGCCACCCACGCTGCGGACTCACCGCCGCACGCGTCGACGATGCCGTCGACGGTGCGCGCAGAGGGCAGTCGCCGCCCGGCGAACGCCTCCGACAGCACCGTCTTGGAGATGCCCGTCTGGTGCGCGAGTGCCGACAGGGTGGGGTTGCCCGCTTTCAAGCGCAGCGCGCGCAGGTCGGCGGAGAGGGTCGCGAGCGTGTCGTCGATGGCCTCGTGCGAACCCGAACCGTCGAGTGAATCTGACATGGCGGTTGAGCCCCCCGGTCGATCAGCGTCATGTGCATGTATTCATACCAGTTCGGGCATGCCCGTTTTTTCCGGATCGGACGAACGGAACGCCGGTCCGGGGCGGGGGCCGCTTCACTGGGACGGGGAGATCGACGCGGCGCGAACACCGGGGGGCTGAGCGCCGGCGACGATCTGCGCGCGGAGAGCGGCCTTCGGGTGGTCCGCTCTCCGCGCGCTCGCCTCAGCCGATGACGGCCTGGGGCCGCAGGTCGAGCCGGCGCAGCAGCTGCGCGTTGAGGGCGACGACGATCGTCGACAGCGACATCAGGATGGCGCCCACCGACATCGGCAGGACAAATCCGATCGGCGCCAGGACGCCCGCCGCCAGGGGTACCGACAGCAGGTTGTAGCCCGCCGCCCACCAGAGGTTCTGCCGCATCTTGCGGTAGCTCGCGCGTGAGAGCTCGATGACCGAGACCACGGCCCGGGGGTCGGATCCGGCGAGGATCACCCCGGCCGAGGCGATCGCGACGTCGGTGCCCGCGCCGATCGCGATGCCCACATCGGCCTGCGCGAGCGCGGGCGCGTCGTTGACGCCGTCGCCGATCATGGCGACTCTCCGGCCCTCGGCCTGCAGCGCCGCGACCTTCGCCGCCTTGTCCTCGGGGCGCACGCCCGCGAACACGCGGTCGATGCCGAGCTCGTCGCCGACCGACTCGGCGACGGCGCGGGCATCGCCCGTGATCATGACGACCTCGATCCCGCGGCGGTGCAGCGCATCCACCGCCTCGCGCGACTCGGGACGCACCTCGTCGGCCAGTCGCAGGGCTCCGATCACGACGCCGTCGCGCACGACGTGCAGCACGATCGACCCCTCTGCGTGCCAGCGGGCGGCGGCATCCATCTCGTGCGCGTCGATCTCGGCGAGCAGTCGTGGCCCGCCCACCCGGATCTCGTGGCGGTCGACCGTCGCGGTGACGCCGACGGCGGGGGAGGAGGTGAAGGCCGAGGCACGGGGCACGGAGACCTCACGATCCGTCGCGGCTCGCACGATCGCCCGGGCGAGGGGGTGCTCGCTGTCGGCCTCGGCGGCGGCAGCCAGTGCGAGCACGAGGTCGACGTTGCTGCCCGGGACCGCCTGCGTCGCCGTCACGGTCGGCTCGCCGCGGGTGAGGGTGCCGGTCTTGTCGAAGAGCACCGTGTCGACGGTGCGCATGCTCTCGAGAGCGAGGCGGTCCTTGACGAGCACGCCGGCGCGGGCCGCGCGCTCGGTGGCGATCGAGACGACGAGGGGGATGGCAAGTCCCAGGGCGTGCGGGCACGCGATGACGAGGACGGTGATCGTGCGGATGACGGCGGCGTCGGGATCGCCGACGAGGGTCCACACCACCGCCGTCAGGGCGGCCGCGGTCAGCGCAAACCAGAACAGCCACGCGGCGGCGCGATCCGCCAGGCGCTGGGCGCGCGAGGTCGAGTTCTGCGCCTCGGTGACCAGTCGCTGGATGCCGGCGAGGGCGGTGTCGTCGCCGGTGGCGGTGACCTCGACGCGCAGGCCGGAATCCGTGGCGACGGTGCCCGCCGTGACGGTGTCGCCCACCTCGCGTGTCACGGGACGGGACTCTCCCGTCACCATGGACTCGTCCATGTCGGCGCGTCCGTCGACGACGCGGCCGTCCGCCGGCACGCTGCCGCCGGGGCGGACCACGACGACGTCGCCCACTCTCAGATCGGCGGGGTGGACCGTGACGACCGCGTCGCCCTCGACGCGCTCGGCCTCGTCGGGCAGGAGGGCGGCGAGCGAATCCAGCGCCGAGGTGGTCTGGGCGAGGGAGCGCATCTCGAGCCAGTGGCCGAGAAGCATGATGATGATGAGCAGCGCGAGCTCCCACCAGAACTCGAGTTCGTGATGGAGGATGCCGAGGCTCGCTCCCCAGGACGCGATGAAGGCGACCGTGATGGCCAGGCCGATCAGGAGCATCATGCCGGGGGTGCGCTCACGCAGCTCGGCGATCGCGCCGACGAGGAACGGGCGTCCGCCCCACAGGTACATCACGGTGCCGAGCACGGGAGCGATCCACTGAGTGCCGAAGAAATCGGGCAGGTCGTAGCCGATCAGCGTCGCGAACATGCCCGAGAAGGTGACGACGGGGATGCCGAGGGCCAGGTTGGCCCAGAACAGCCGTCGGAACACGGCGACGTGGTCGGCGCCGTGGTGCTGGTGCTGGTGCTGGTGCTGGTGCTGGTGCTCGGGGGTGCCGTCGTGCACCCCGTCCGTGTGCGAGCCGGTGTGCGTGTGATTTGCGCTGTCGTTCATCATTCGCCTCCTCGAGTTATACCCCCTAGGGGTATATGCGGTTAGCGGTCTGGACCCCCGACCTATTCCCTAAAGGTCGGCGAGAATCTCGCGCATGAGGGTGATCTCCTCGGTCTGTGTGGCGACGATCGTGCGAGCGAGCTCGAGCACGTCGGGGTCGGTGCCGTTCTCCAGCTCCTGTTCTGCCATGTCGATCGCTCCCTCGTGATGCGCGATCATCTGCTCGAGGAAGAGTCGGGCGGCGGTCGGGCCCGATGCCTCGCCGAGTGCCTCCAACTCCTCCTGCGACAGCATCCCGTCGCCCATCCCGTCGCCCATCCCTGGCATGTCATCCGTGTCGGGCATCCCGCCCATGCCCCAGTCCTCCAGCCAGCTCTGCATCAGCGTGATCTCGGGTGCCTGCGCATCCTTGATGCGTTGCGCGAGATCTCGTACGCGGTCGTCGATGTCGGGGTCGTCGAGGATGAAGTCGCTCATCTCGATCGCCTGCTCGTGGTGGGGGATCATCATCATCACGAACATCCGGTCGGCCATGTCGGCGTCGGACGCCGAGGCGGCGGGTGTCGGGTCGATTTGGCTCATTCCGGGCATCCCCGGCATTCCGGGGTCCGCCGGATCCGCGACGCATCCGGCGAGCCCGCCGATGAGGGTGAGGCTCAGCGCCAGGGCGGCGAAGGGTCGTGTCCTGCGTGTGGTGTTCATGTCGATACCTCATTCGCTCTTGGTACCCCATGGGGGTATCATCTAGCGACCATGGTACCCCTCAGGGGTATCCGGCGCGAGGGGCCGAACCGCTAATGTGTGCGCGGGGGAGTGAGGATCGATTGGGGTCGGCCATGCCCGAAAACTTCGCCACGACGCCCCCGGGCTGGTACCCGGAGCACGACGGCGCGCAGGCGTTGCGCTGGTGGGACGGCGATGCCTGGACCGCGCACACCACACCGTACGATCCGTCGGCGCACCTGATTCCGCAGGGCGCGCTCCCGGAGGGTTCCGACGCCGAGCTCGAGCGCCGCATCGAGCGCATCGTGGCGGCGGCCCTCGCCCGCGACATCCCGGGCGAGGCGGCGCTCATCGACGACCTCGATCGGTTCGCCACCTCCCGCGGCGGACGCAAGGCGGTCGAGAGTGCGCGGATGCGGCTGGCCACAGCCCGGCGCGCCGCGGGAGTGGTCGAGCCACGCAAGCTCGGTGTGGTCTCCCTCGAGGGGTGGCGCCGGTCCGAGCCGCTGCGCTCGGATCCTTCGGTGACGCACCCGATCGAGGTGTACGAGGATCGTGTATGGCAGGCCGCGGCCGCGCACCCGATAGACGCGTACACGCGCGCCCGCGTCTACCTCGACGGTGAGCAGCTCGTGAGTGCGGGCACGATCTTCGGCGACGGCACCGACGAGGTCGGCGCTCAGGTCAAGAAGGAGTACACCGACCTGCGCACGGCGGTGTTCCACGTGGCAAGCACGGACTGGGCGCTCTGGTGCGCTGTGAACCCCGCGGCGGTCGATGAGCCGCGGGCGCTTGCGCACCGCATCGAGGCGATCGCCGCCCGTCGCCGCGACGAGGCCCTTCGCTCGGTCTGAGGCCCGCTACCCCGCGACGACCTCCGCCGCGCGGTGCACAGAACGCAGGTAGGCGTCCGGGGTGTCGTCGGCGACGATGGCGCGCAGCACCACCTCGTCGACGGCGGCGCGATAACGCTGCACGCGGCGCGGAGCCGCAGCATCCCCGCCCCGGATCACCGTGTCGAGTGCGGTGATGCCGAGCCGGCCGAAGTGGGCGGCGTAGGAGGGGATCGCCGCGTAACGGTGGGCCTCGTCGTCGAGCCGATCGTTCGCGTCGGCGTCCCACGCGGTACGCACGTAGAGGGCGGATCGGGAGCCCGCCGCGGCGAGCGGTTCGGTCTGTTCGCGTGCGGCCTCGGGGGTCAGCCAGCTCAGCAGGGCGCCGTGTGCGGCCCGTGCCGCGAGTGCGCGCATGCGGGGGCCGAGGGCGCCGACGTAGACCTCGGCCACAGTCGCTGATCGCAGCGCCCGCGCGGCATCGTCGACGGACTCGAGCGCGCCGCGGCGCAGGGCGCCCGAGCCGATGCCGAGCACGAGTCGATCCTCGGGCAGGCCCAGGTCGCGCACCGTGCGCAGGATCGAGGCGGGTGGGCGTCGATCCACCGGCACGACGCCTGTCGCGAGCACCAGGTGCTTCGTGACGGTGGCGGCCGCGGCGAGCACCTCGAGGGCGTCGTGTCCGGGGGTGTCGTTGACCCACAGCGCACGGAATCCGGCGTCCTGCGCGGCGGGCGCGATCCGGGCGGCGACCTCCGGGCCCGCCGCGGCCGCGATCCCGATCGAGACGGCTCCGAGAGCCGGGTCGTGCGCGCGCGTGTCCGTCATTCGTGATCTCCCTGCATCGCTGCGGCGCCCTACCTACGCCGCACCATACCCTCCCACGCCACCTCGAACCCGGCGCGGCATCGGTCTCGCATCGCCGGGTCGCTGAAGCTGTCGCCGCGCACGACGATCTGGTAGTAGACCACGCCCGCGAGCAGATCGAAGCAGGCGGCGGGATCGAGCTCGGGACGCAGGATGCCGCGCTCGATCGCCGTGCGCAGGGCTGCTTCGAGGCTGACCCGGCGCCGGGATACGTGGCTGGTCCAGTAGGCGCGCTGCAGTCCGCGGTCCGCCATCGCGAGCGCGATCCGCTGGCGGAAGCGCTGCTCCGGGTAGCCGGCGAGCGCGGTCTCGGGATCGCCGAAGAGCGCCCCGAGGACCGCCGCCTTGACGCTCGCCTCGTCGTCGCCGAGGTCGAGCGGGCCGGGCACGACGCGGCCCTGGTCGAGTGCGGCGGCGATCAGCTGCGTGAGCGAGGGCCAGCGCCGGTACAGGGCGGCGCGGCTGACACCGGAGCCGGCGACGACACGGCTCACCGTAACGGGCTCGCCGGCGTCGATGAGCGCCAGTGCGGCGTCGAGGATCTGTCCGTCGATGTCTTCGTCGCGGGGACGACCGGGGCGGCGCGGGGCGATCGCCGCGCCCGCGCTCATGCGCCGACCGCCCGCGCCCGCAGGCGCGCGATCGTCTCGTCGCCGAGGCCGGCAGCGCGCACGGGCGCGAGCGGGTCGCCGTGGCGTTCGCGCAGCTCGCCGAGCAGGACGCGCATCGAGATCGCCATCGCCGCCTCGCCCAGGCCGGACTGCAGCGCGGTCATCTCGTCGAGGTCGAATCCGAGCCGCCCGAGCAGCACGCCCATGACGGGGCGCATGCGCTCGTTGATGGCCGACATGTTCGGCTCGGTGCGGGCGTAGTCCTCGACGATGTCGTCGTCGGTGGCGCCGAGGGCGAGCAGCAGGAGCGCGGCCACGACGCCGGTGCGGTCGCGTCCGGCGGCGCAGTGGAACGCGGTCGCGCCGGGCGCGAGCGCGATGACGGTGAGAGCGGTCGCGAGCTGCGGCGCCGCGCCCTCGACCATGCGCACGTACATCCGGCCCATCGCCTCGTGGGTGAAGGCGCGCAGGCCCTCGCGCGGCATCCCCTCGCCGATGTCGGCCATGAGCGGCAGGTGGTGGTAGGCGACGGGAAGCCCCGCGAGCGGCCCGCGGCCGGTGAGGGCGACCTCGCCGCTCGAGCGGAGGTCGATGACGCTCGAGAGTCCGCGCTCGGTGAGGGTGACGGCATCCGCCTCGGTGATCATCGAGAGGTCGTCGGCGCGCACGGCCAGCCCCGGGCGCAGGGTGCCGCCGGCGACGGGGATGCCGCCGAGGTCGCGCAGGTTGACGGGAGCGCTCAGGGTGATGTCGATGGTGGTCATGTGATTCGCTTTCTGATGAGGGCGCTGCCCTGGTCGATGGCCGTGACGAGCACGATGATGCAGATGATGATGGCGCTCAGGTGCCCGTAGTCGTACATGCGCATGGCGGTGGTCAGCTCGAGGCCGATGCCGCCGGCGCCGACGAGGCCGAGGATCGTCGCCCCGCGCACGTTGCCCTCGAACAGCAGCAGCGTGTACGACACGAGCAGGGGTGCCGCCTGCGGCAGCACGCCGTACTGGATCACCTGGCGTTTGGAGGCGCCGACCGCCTCCATCGCGGTCAGAGGGCCGGGGTCGACGGATTCCATGGCCTCGGCGAAGACCTTGCCGATCGAGCCGATCGAACCGAGGGTCATGGCGAGGATTCCGGCGAAGGGGCCGAGGCCGACGGCCGAGACGAACATGAGCGCGAAGACCAGGTCGGGCACCGCGCGGATGATGTTCATGACCCACCGGGAGCAGTAGTAGAGCCAGGTGGGCGCGAGATTCGACGACGCGCCGAACGCGACCACGAGCGAGAGGACCGCGCCGAGCACGGTACCCACGATCGCCATCTGGAGGGTCTCGATGAGCAGCGCCACGATGGTGCCGAAGTCGCTGAAATCCGGCGGGAAGAGCCGGCTCATGAACTCCGACATGTTGACGGCGCCCTCGGCGAGCTTGCCGACGTTGAACTCCGCGCCCTGGAACGACCACAGCAGCACGAGGATCGCGATCGGGATGCCGAGGAGGAACCGGGTGCGCGGCAGCCGCATCGCGCGCTCGAGGCGGTGGCGCTCGGCCGGGTCGAGGGTCGCGGGCGTGCGCTCGCGGGTGCGCGGCGGGCGCTCAGAAGATGTGGTCGTCATGGTCGTGTCCCCCTTCGGTGTCGTCGTACAGCACCGCGAGGCTCTCGGCGTCGAGTTCGGTCGTGGGGGCTGCGACCCGCACCTCGCCGTGGCGCAGGCCCACGATGCGGTCGCTGTGGCCAAGCGCGAGCGGCAGCACGTGCAGGCTGACCAGCACCGGGATGCCGTCGTTTTCGGCGATCTCGCGCAGCAGAGCGAGCACCGAGTCGGCCAGTCTGGGATCGAGCGACGCGACGGGTTCGTCGGCGAGGATCACGCGCGGCCGCTGCATGAGGGCGCGGGCGATCGCGACGCGCTGCTGCTGCCCGCCGCTGAGCGAGCGGGCGGGTGCGGTCGCCTTGTGGGCGATGCCGACCCGGTCGAGCAGCTCCAGGGCTCGGGTGCGCTGCTCGCGCCCGAAGCCGCCGACCAGGTTGTACGGCCCGGCGCGGTGAAGGCCCCCGGTCAGCACGTTCGTGAGCATGCTCATGCGGGGGATGAGGTTGAACTGCTGGAAGATCTGTCCGACGTCGGAGCGCAGGGTCCGCATCTCTCGCGGGCGGAGGGAGGCGACATCACGGCCGGCGACCGTGATGCGGCCGGCCGTGATGGGTGCGAATCCGGTGAGGCTGCGCATCAGGGTGGACTTTCCCGAGCCGGAGGCGCCGAGGAGGGCGACCATCTCGCCCGGGTGCAGCTGGAGGTCCACTCCCTCGAGCACGCTCGTGTCGGCGTAGGCGACAGAGAGGTCCTGCACGTCCACGACGGGACCGGTCGAGGGCGGGCCTTGGGGCGCGCGCACCGCCGGGGCGAGCGCCGTCATCAGCGCAGGTCCTCGAGCTGGACGCCCGCGACGGCGGCGATGTCGACGAACCCGTCGAAGATGCTCGCGTCGGGGGCGATCATGATCTCCTGGCCGATGAAGCCCTCACCGTACGCGCCCAGCGCCTCGGCGTTCTCCTCGGAGAAGACGGCGGGGATCGCCTCCTCGAGCAGCGTGCGGGTCTCGGCGTCGAGCGAGGGGCGCACGAGGACGCTCCCCGAGACCGGCATCGAGGCGCTCTCGCCGACCCCGCGCCACTCGCCGTCCGCGAACGGGAAGTAGGGTGCACCCAGCTCGGTGAGCATGACGGCGGTGCATGCAGCATCCACCTGTCCCTGCTGCAGCGCGATGAAGCTGCCCTCGTGGCCGCCCGAGAAGACGCCCTCGTAGTCGACGCCGTTCTCGAGGCCGGCCTCGTGCAGCATGTGCACGGGCATGAAATAGCCCGAGCTCGAGGCTTGATCGGCGAAGGCGACCGTGGTGCCCTCGAGGTCTTCGAGGGTCTCGATGGGGGAGTCGGCGAGCACGACGCAGGTCGAGACGGGGGTGTCGTCGGCCGCCCAGGCGACGAGCGCGTCGACCTCGCCCGTGTTCACGGCGAGGGCCGAGGGAAAGCCGCTCATGATGCCGATGTCGACGTGGTCGGCGCGAATCGCCTCGACGACGCTGAGGTAGTCGGGCACGTCGGTGACCTCGACCTCGCGTCCGGTCTCCTCGGCGATCAGCCGCGCGAGCGCGTCGGCGGGGTTCTCGACGCTCGGGTCGTCGCCGAGCGGGATGGTCGCGATCGTGATGGGGGCGTCGGATGCTGCGGCCTCACCGGATGCGTCGCCGGATGCGTCGGCGGTGGCGGCCTGGCAGCCGGTGAGGGCGATGGCGGCGGCGCCGGTGAGGGCGAGCAGGCGGAGGGAGGAGCGGGTGGAGCGGGACATGACACGGGACATGGCGGGGGTCCTTTCCGATGATTTCAAGACCATCGGTATGCAAACCCGCGCGGGTGACGTGCAATTACGAGACTGCTGGACTCGTAAGCGAACGCGAGGTGAACAGTCAGCTGAGCCGCCCTAGCCGACGCCGGCCCCGATGACGGCGAGCATGCGCAGCTTCTCGTGGCTCTCGCTGCCGGGGGCGGCGGTGTAGACCAGGAGCGAGTGCGACTCGGCGGGGTCGACGAGTCGCTGACAGCTCAGTTCGAGTGCACCGACCTCGGGGTGCACGAATCTCTTGATGTCGTGCGGGCGCACGCCCACCTCGTGCTCGCGCCAGTACCGCTCGAACTCGGGGCTCTGTTCGAGCAGCAGATCGACGTAGTGCGCCGCGCGTGATCCGGGCCCTCGCAGGGTCGAGATCTCGCGCAGTCCAGACGCGTACAGGCGCGACATGAAGTCGTGATCCTCCGCCGGGTACAGCCGGCGCACGTCCGCGTCGGTGAACCACCGGTATCCGACGCTGCGCGCCGCGCCTTCGTAGCGGGTCAGGTCGCCGGTGAGCGCGACGCCGAGGGGGCTCTGGCGCAGCGTCTCGCCGAGTTCCGTGACGATCTCGGCGGGCGTGTCGGTCAGTCGGTCGAGGATGCGCAGCATCCCGGGCGGAACGTGGGCGCTGAACGCGCCGCGGGCGGGCGGGTTGTGCCCCGCCAGGCGGAAGAGGTGGTCGCGTTCGTCGAGCGTGAGGTGCAGGCCCTGCGCGATCGAGGCGATCATCTGGGGGGAGGGCTGGGGTCCGCGCTCGCGTTCGAGACGCGAGTAGTAGTCGGCGGACATGTGGCTGAGAGCTGCGACCTCCTCGCGACGCAGTCCGTCGGTGCGGCGGCGCGGGCCGCGGTGAAGTCCCACGTCCTCGGGTTGCAGCGCCTCGCGCCGGCTGCGCAGGAATTCGGCGAGTCCCGCTCGATCGATCACAGCATCCCCCGTCGTCTCGGTTCTACCCTGCCCCACGCCCGCTCACCCGTGGCCGCGCGAGCCTGGGATCAACAGGCCGTGGATGCTGCGGGATCGAGCGCGCAGGATCGATCGGGCACCGCGAAGCCACCGACCCGCACCCCGCCCCCCGACACACCAGGAGCACACCATGGCCCGCACTTCGATCGATCACCCCGTTCCCGACCTCACCGGAAAGCGCGCCGTCGTGACCGGCGCCAGCGATGGCATGGGATCGGTGATCGCGGCCCGCCTGGCGGCGGCGGGCGCTGAGGTCGTTCTGCCCGTGCGCAATGTGCGCAAGGGTGAGGCAGCGATTGAGCGGATCCGGGGCGCGCAGCCGCACGCGAATGTGTCGCTGCGTGCGCTCGATCTCTCGTCGCTCGACTCGGTCGCAGCCCTCGGCGAGACGCTGCGCGCCGAGGGGGATCCCATCCACATCCTGATCAACAACGCGGGTGTCATGACGCCGCCCGAGCGCCAGGTCACGGCCGACGGGTTCGAGCTGCAGTTCGGCACGAATTACCTCGGGCATTTTGCGCTGGTCTCGCACCTGCTGCCGCTGCTGCGCGCGGGCCGTGCGCGGGTCACGTCGCAGGTGAGCATCGCGGCGCGGCGCGGTTCGATCAACTGGGACGACACGAACTGGGAGCGCAGCTACAACGGTCAGCGGGCGTATGTGCAGTCCAAGATCGCGTTCGGGCTGTTCGGGCTCGAGCTCGAGCGCGTCAGCCGTGCGCAGGGGTGGGGCATCACGAGCAATCTGTCGCACCCCGGTGTGGCGCCGACGAGCCTGCTGGCGGCGCGCCCGGAGCTGGGGCGTGGTGGCGACACCCCGCAGGTGCGGATCATCCGGGCGATGTCGGCGCGCGGCATCCTTGCCGGCACCGTCGAGACGGCGGCCCTGCCGGCGCTGATGGCCGCGACCGATCCGACGGCGAAGCCCGGTGTGCTGTACGGTCCGCGCGGGCTCGGTCATCTGGGCGGTGCCCCCGCCGAGCACACGACGTATGCGCCTCTGCGCAGCGAGACCGACGCGAAGCGGGTGTGGCGTCTGTCGGAGGAGCTGACGCGCACGGCGATCCCGGCGCGCTGATCGAGCGGGCTGCGGGAGACGTCTGCGGGTCAGCGCGGTTGCGCGAGCGCCGCGCCGATGCGCGTGATCGCCTCGCGCAGCAGCGGGCGCGGCATCGCGAAGACGAATCGCACGTGGCCGATGGCTGCTTCGCCGCAGGCGGCGCCGTCGGTCATCGCGACGCCCGCGTGCTCGCGGAACCACGCGCCGAGATCGCCCTCCAGCCCGTAGTCGCGCATGTCGATCAGGGTGATGTAGGTGCCCTCCGGCATCGTCACGCGAGCGCGGGGTGCGTGTTCGGCGAGCAGGGTGATGAGTTCGCGGCGGTTCGCATCGAGGTAGTCGATCACCTGATCGAGCCACGGGCCGCCGGCGGTGTAGGCGGCGACGCCGGCGACGACGCCGAGTGTCGAGGTGCCGTGTCCTGCCCACATGCCGAGTTTGGCCCAGACCGTCACGTCGGCGTCGTTCGAGAGGATGACCTGCGCACACTTCAGGCCCGCCAGGTTCCAGGCCTTGGATGCGGAGGTCGCGGTGATCGTGTGTGCGGCCGCGGCGTCCGAGATCGAGGCGTAGGGGATGTGCCGGGCGGGAGCGTAGACGAGGGGCGCGTGGATCTCGTCCGAGAACACGCGTCCGTTCTTGGCGTCGACGAGGCGGGCGACGGCGTCGAGCTCGTCGCGGGTGAAGACGGTGCCGAGCGGGTTGTGCGGATTGCAGAGCACCAGCATCCCGGCGCCGTCGTCGAAGGCGGTCGCGATCGCGTCGAGATCCATCACCATGCGGCCCTCGATC
>NZ_QFPF01000104.1 GCF_003248605.1 Microbacterium sp. | reverse complement strand
AGTGGCAGGGCATGCGCGTCCAGCTGATCTTCGCGATGCCGATCGGACTCGTCGCCCTGCTCGTCGGCCGCTGGGCCTGGCGCAAGTGGCTGGTACGCCAGCGCCGGTTCGGTCACTACGCATCGCGGGCCATCATCGTCGGCGAGCCCGACGACATCGCCTACGTGGTGGGGCGCCTCCAGCAGGACGCCCTCCTGGGCTACGTCGTCGTGGGCACCGCGACCGCCGACGGCTCGCCCGAGCCGATCATCGTCGATGGACGTCGTCACGAGGTCGTCGCGACCACCCACACGGTCGCGACGGTCGCTCAGGAGCTGGATGCCGACACCATCATCGTCGCCAGCCAGCCCTCCGACGACCCCGACTACGTGCGGCGCCTCAGCTGGCAGCTCGAGGGACGCGCGGCGGAACTCGTGCTCTCGAGCCGCCTGACGGATGTCGCCGGCCCCCGGGTCTCGTTCCGCCCGGTCGACGGTCTTCCGCTGATCCATGTGCGCATCCCCGTCTACGAGGGCGGCCAGCACCTGCTCAAGCGCGCCCTCGATGTCGCGGTGGCGGCGACGGCCCTGCTCGTCCTGCTGCCGCTGCTACCGGTTCTGGCGCTCGCGATCGTGCTCGACTCCCCCGGTTCGGTCTTCTTCCGGCAGACGCGCGTCGGCCGCGACGGCCGCGAGTTCCGGATGCTGAAGTTCCGCTCGATGCGCGATTCGACCGACGCGGAGCTGGCCGCACTGCAGGCCGCGAACGAGGGCGCAGGACCGCTGTTCAAGCTCAAGGCAGACCCCCGGGTCACACGGATGGGGCGGTTCCTGCGCCGCCACTCGATCGACGAGCTGCCCCAGTTCTGGAACGTCCTCGTCGGCGACATGAGCATCGTCGGACCCCGACCTCCGCTCCCCCACGAGGTCACCTCATACGACGGCACCGTCTACCGCCGTCTCTACATCAAGCCGGGAATCACCGGGCCGTGGCAGGTGAGCGGTCGCAGCGACCTCTCCTGGGACGACAGCGTGCGGCTCGACCTGCGCTACGTCGAGAACTGGTCCGTGATGAACGACCTCATGATCATGTGGCGCACCGCCCAGGTCATGATCGATCCGAAGGGTGCCTACTGATGGTCCTCGAACACACTGACATCATGACCGCGGCCAAGGCCCCGGCATCCACCGCGCAGCGGACGCTCTCGATCGCCATGGTGGGCACGCGCGGCGTGCCGGCGGCATACGGCGGGTTCGAGACCGCGATCGAGGAGGTGGGGCGGCGCCTGGTCGACCGCGGGCACCGCGTGACGGTCTACACGCGCGGATCCGAGACCCGCGAGCGCACCTATCTCGGCATGGATCTCGTGCATCTGCCGGCGCTGCACCAGAAGCAGCTCGAGACGCTCAGCCACACGGGCCTGTCGACCCTGCACACCGTTTTCGGTCGGCGCCCCGACGCGGCGTTCGTCTTCAACGCCGCCAATGCACCCTTCCTGCCGGTGCTGCGCGCGCGCGGCATCCCGACCGCACTGCACATGGACGGTCTGGAGTGGAAGCGCTCCAAGTGGGGCGCGCGCGGCAAGGCCTACTACCGGTGGGCCGAGGAGTTCGGCGTGCGCACGGCGGATGCCCTCATCTCAGACGCGCCCGGCATCGCGGAGTACTACACGCACCAGTTCGGCGTGCCGACCGAGCTCATCCGCTACGGCGCCCCGATCCTCGGTGAGATGCCCGACGAGGGCGTGCGCGGTCTGGGCCTCGAGCCGGGCGGCTACCACCTCGTCGTCGCCCGGTTCGAGCCCGAGAACCACCTGCTCGAGATCGTGGAGGGCTACCGTCGCGGCACCGCGCGCCTGCCGCTCGTCGTCGTCGGATCGGCGCCCTACAGCGCCGAGTACACACGCCTCGTGCGGGATGCCGCAGCCGACGATCCGCGCATCGTCTTCCTCGGCGGCGTCTATGACCAGGACCTCCTCGACGCGCTGTATGCGCACGCGTACACCTACGTGCACGGACATTCCGTCGGCGGCACGAACCCGTCGCTTCTGCGTGCCATGGGCGCGGGTGCCGCCGTCGTCGCCTACGACGTGACCTTCAATCGCGAGGTGCTGGATTCGCAGGGCTGGTTCTTCGAGTCCGCGCGCGACCTCACGGCGCTCTTCGCGGGCGTCGAGGCCGACGCGGAGCGGGTCGCGCAGCTCGGGCTCAGCGCACGCGAGCGGGCGTCCGAGGTCTTCCGCTGGGACCGGGTGACCGACGACTACGAGTCTCTGGCGCGTCGACTCGCCGATGGCCGCAGCGTCCACGACGTCGCGCGGCGTGCACGCCGGGCGACGGGCGCGTGGTCGAGCCAGCCGAGCCACCATGCAGCCCGCTGAGTCACCGACCCCCACTCTCGCATTCGTCACCGTCGTCTTCGAGGCCGAGATCGGGCTGCTCGAGCTGCAGGCGCGCTCGCTGCGCGCGCACCTCGCGCCGGGCACCGCGTCGGCCATCGTCGTGCTCGACAACACCGCTCGAGGACTCTCCCGCCGGTCGCGGACGCGCATCGGTCGCGAGTACGGCGCGCTCGAGCCCCTCGTGTCGTACGTCCGCACCGCGGATCTCGGCGTCGGCGGTGCGGTCCACGGGTGGCGCAGCCAGCAGGCGGCCAAGCTCCTGATCGCGCGGCGCGTGCAGTCCTCCCATGTGGTCATCCTGGACGCCAAGAACCACCTGATCGCGGACGCCAGCGTCGACGACTTCGTCGGAGCGGATGGCATCCCCCGCGGCGGCACCCATTCCTACCTCGCACATCCGCTCCGCGATGAGCTGGAGCGCACGCTTCGCCATCTCGGCGCCGACGAGGCCGCGATCTCCGCCGCCGTCGCCGACTTCCCCCCCACCGCCACGCCGTTCGTCGTCGACACGAATGTCGTGCGCGCTCTGATCGACGACGTCGAGAGCTCGGCGGGCACGGGGTTCGCCGAGGCGTTCGAGCGCGCGGGCCTGCTGGAGTTCTTCCTGTACTCCGGCTGGGCTGCGCTGCATCGGCCCGGACGACCGGTGGTCGACGGCCGTCCCATCCCCGCCCCCGTCATCTGGCCGCGCCGCGCGCACCTCGACGGCGTGGAGGCGACGATCGCGGAGGTGCACGAGCAGGACGCGCTGTGGTTCGCGGTGCACCGACGCGTGCTCGCGCGCGGCGACCGCGACACGCGCCGACGCATCGAAACGTTCTGGGCGGAGCGGGGCCTGCTGACCCCGCGCGAGGCGCGCGCCTTCGTCCGACGCTTCCGTCTCAGGTACGCACCGCTCATGGCGAAGACCCGCGCGGTGGAGGCGGTCCGACGCCGCCTCGCATCGTGACCGGCGCGAGGCGGACGGGAGACTCAGCCCCGCGCGTCACCCTCGACCGCGGCATCCTCCGCGTAGTACGAGCGTCGGCGCCGGGCGACCTTGGCCTTGTTCAGCACCACGCCGAGGATGCGCGCACCCGATCCCTGCAGGATGCGCACGCTGTTGGCGAGCTGCGCGCGACGCGTGCGGGACGCGTCGACGACGACCACGACGCCGTCCATGAGCGGCGCGATCAGAGTGGCATCGGCGACGCTGATCACCGGCGGCGAGTCGACCACGACGTAGTCGTAGGCCGCCGATGCCTCGCGCAGGAGCTCGCGCATCGCGTCGGAGGTGAGGATCTCGGCCGGGTTGGGCGGAACGCTGCCGGAGGTGAGCAGGTCGAGCGTGGTGCTGCCCCACGTCATCTTCGCCACCTCGACGTCCACGTCGCCGACGAGGACGGTCGTGAGTCCCACAGCGCCCTCGACGCCGAAGTAGTCGGCGATGCGCGGCCGACGCAGGTCGGCGTCGATGAGGAGCACCCGGTGCTGAAGTCCGGCGAGCGTCAGCGCGAGGTTCGACGAGAACGTGGACTTGCCCTCGCTCGGGGTCGACGAGGTGACGAGGAGACACCGCGCGCTGTCGCTGACATTGGCGTACGACAGCGCGGCACGCACCCGCCGGAACTCCTCGGATGTGTGCCCCAGCGGCTCGCGCGCCACCACGAGCCCGCCCTCGCCACGCGTCCGGGTGACGGAGCCCAACAGCGGCGCGTCGACGACCTGCGCGACCACCGTCTCGTTGCGCACCCTCGTGTCGCCGAGGGTGATCGCCAGGGCGGCGAGCACGCCGACGACAAGACCCAGCAGGGCACCCAGCGCAGCATCCCGGGGCTTGTTGGGGATGGACTGCACCAGCGGGACGACGGCCTCGTCGATGACCTGGGCGGTGATGGTCGCAGCCCCCGCCGGACCCTTGGGCGCGACGTCGCGCACGACGTCCGTGAGGCTGTCGGAGACGGCGTTGGCGATCGCGGCGGCTTCATCGGGGTCGGTGGACGACGCCTGCACCTGGAGGATGACGGTGTCCTGAGGGATCGTGACCTCGACCGATCGCGCGAGCACGCGCGGCGTCGTATCGAGCTCGAGTTCGTCGATGACCGGATCGAGGACACGGGACGACGTCGCCAGCTGCGCGAACGAGAGCATCTGGTTCTGCGTGTACGTCGACCCCTGAGCGAGGTCGGACGCGCTGTTTCCCTGGTTGAGCGCGAAGTAGAGCGTCGCGGTGCTCTGATAGATCGGGGTCACCGTCGAGCTGAGCCCGTAGCCGAGCGCCCCGCCGAGGATCGTCAGACCGACGATCAGGAGCCAGAACTTGCGGATGGCCTCCCTGACGGTGGAAAGAGTCCACGCCGACGAGTCTGGCTTCACTGGGCGGTCCTTCGAGATGGGGACGGGCAACAGAATCGGTGCCGTCCTCGACCGGTCCGCAGCCCCCACCGCGACCGTCTCGGCCCCCGTCCGATGTTACAGTACCCCTCGCCGTTCACACGGAATCCGGGAGCAGGGGGAGTGCCGTGATCGCTCTCTGGTCGACCCTCGCGCGCGTCGGGACGATGGCGGTGTCGCTGGTGTGCGGCATCCTCACCGCACGTCTTGCCATCACGCAGGGCGGGGTGGAGTACTACGCCTTCCTCTCGCTGCTCGTGGCCCTGCCGAGCCTCGTCTCGTTCAGCGACCTGGGCACCGGCGCGGTCGTGGTGAACGGGATCGCGACGAGCAAAGACGTCCGCGCCGACCGACACCTCGAGCGCCAGGTGCGCACGGTCATGCGGATCATGGTGATCTTCGCCGGCGGCATCGCCGTGGTCAATACGGTCCTTCTGCTCACCGGCGGCTGGTACGTCGTGCTCGGCTCCGGAGCGGAGGTACCCGACGCGGGCCTCGCGGCGTTCGTGTGCGTGTCGATCTTCTGCCTCACGATCTGCCTCGGCATCTGGCAGCGCGTGCTGCTCGGTCTCGGCCGCAACCCCGTCGTGATCCTGCTGCAGGGGCTGATCTCGCCCCTCGCCCTCTTCGTCGTCTGGGCATTCCTCGCGACAGGCTCGGAGGCCCTCAAGTCCTACCTCGCGCTGGGATCGTTCCTCGCGACCTTCACGGTCGCGGTCATCGGACTGCTCGTCGCGATCCGCAGCAGCGGTCCTCTCATCCCGCGCGCCCTGCGCGTGCTGTTGTCTCCGCGCAGGCATCCCGGCGTGAAGGTGATGGATGTCGGCTGGCCGATGATGGCCCAGCTGCTCTCCAGTCCGCTGTCGATGGCGCTGCCGCGCTACATCCTCGCCCAGCTCGCCACCGGGGTCGCGGTCGCCCAGTACGGTGTCGCGGGCCAGGTGTTCTTCGCGCTGCAGGCGCTCGTGGCGGCGGCGGGCGTCACCCTGTGGCCGCACTTCGCAAAGGCGCGGGCGAACGGATCGATCCGCCGCGGGCCCTTCCTCGCGTCAGGGCTGTTCGGGGCGATGATCGTCACCGCCACGGCCGTGATCCTCGCGATCGGTCCGTGGCTGTTCGGCATCATCTCGGACGGCGAGCTCGAGATCACGCCTGACATCATCCTGGCGTTCGGGCTCATGATCACCCTGCAGGCCGTGCTCTACCCGCTCGGGATGTTCATGATGGACCGGCCCGGCATCCGGTTCCAGGTCGCCCCTTCGCTGCTCATGGCCGCGAGCACCGTGGCCCTGACGTACGTGCTGGTGCCCGTGTTCGGGGTGAACGGTCCGCTGCTGGCCAATGCCGCGAGCGTGATGGTGTTCCAGATCATCCCGTACACCGTCTACATCCTGCGCAACCGCGACAGGCTCTACGGCGTGCCCGTCGGGTGAGCGGCGCGGCCACGCGATCGCGAGCCCCACGAGAAACCACAGGTACATGCCGTACTGCGTGATGAGAGCCACCGCGAACAGCGACGGAAGCTGCGCGGTGACCGCGATCGACGCCGGGTTGGCGCGACCGGGCCGCACGACGCTGACAGCCACCATCACCAGCACCGCGATCACGAGGAGCACGGGGATCCAGCCAAAGCGCAGCGCGATCACGAGGAGCGCGTTGTCGATCGAATCGGCGTACTGACCGAGGTAGGTGCCCCCCACGGTGAGACCGGCCCAGTCGCCCGCCGACCCGATGATCTGCACCTGCGAGAGCAGCATCCACAGACTGGAGCGGTAGTCGGCGCTGCCGCTGGCCTCGTCGCCGGCTTCGAGGAAGACCCCGCCCACGAACGGCACGACCACGAGAGCGGCGATCGCGCCGACCGCGATGACCGCGCCGCGGGTGCGGCGGGTCAGCCCCGGCAGCGTGACGACGGACAGCGCCACCGTCAGCACCAGGGTCAGCAGGCCCAGTCGGCTGAAGGTCACAACGGTCGCGGCGGAGATGACGGCCAGGGAGAGGAGCTTGGCCGTGAGCGTCCAGCGGGTCGCGAGCACGAAGGCCGACGACATCGCCAGGGCTGCGCCGAGGGCGATCGAGTGCCCGAAGGCGCCCTCCACCCGGATGAAGCCGCCACGCGGCTGGAGTCTGCCCCACTCCTCGAAGGATGCCCCCATGGCGGGAAGGAGGAGGAAGACGTTGGTGCCCGACGCGAACTCCAGAATGGCGATGACGGCAGCCGCGGTGGCGACCGCCGCGATGATGCGGGTCACGAACGCGGTCGGGAGGCGAGCCAGGACCAACCGCCCCCAGACGTAGGGCAGCACCCATTCCAGGACCGCGATCACGGCCGACGACAACGGCACCATGCGCAGCCCGAAGAGGATGAGCGCCAGGAGCGCGAAGGCCGCGACGAGGGCGTCGGCGGGCGCGAGCGAGACCGAGCGCCAACCCGTGACGACGGCGAGCAGGGTGATCCCCGTCACCGCGGCCCAGAAGAATCCGAGGTTGACCCCGATCCACACCGGAACGAAGAAGAGCGTCAGGGTCCAGACGATGAAGGCCGATCGCGCACTCACCCGGAAGACGACCGCGAGCAGGATGAGGATGCCGACGGCGGTGAGCGCAAGCAGGAGCGCACTGACGTTCATGCGGAACCCCGTCCGCCGCGCATGCCCCGACTCACCCGCCGAGCTTATTACGCCCGGCCGGGGCGGAGATCGCGCGGACCTCCGCCCCGGACCGGATCAACCCAGCGCCGTGACGCGGAAGGCGTCGAAGGTGAGGACTCCGGGTGTCGTCGCACCACCCGCGCGGTTGGCGTGCACGCCGTAGGGCAGAGCCGCCTGCAGCGCCGGGGTCGAATCCGTCACGCTCAGCTGCCACGCCTCGGGCTCCGGAGTTCCGGCCCGCCAGATCTTCGCGGAGATGGTGGTGGTGCCGGACCCGACGACGTCGGCCTTCAGCGTGAACACGTCGCCCGCGGCACGGACCATGCCGGGAACCGGGTATATCCCGAGCACCGTCGATCCCCGCTGCGCGACGAGCCACACGCTCCCGTCGCTGCGCAGCCACGTACGCACCGCGTAGTTGTCGGTCGAGGTGGCCCGCGCAACAAGACCCGCGTACGCGTTTCCGGTGGCCGGGTCGGCGTCGAGCGAGAAGTCGACGCTCAGGCTGATGTCCCGTGCCGACGCCGCGTTGAGCATGAGGTTGCGCGTCTCGGTCGCGTTGAGGGTCACCGTGCCCTTGCCGCCGGCGACCGACGCCGCCGACGCCGCCCCGTACAGCACCGACCACTCCCCGCCGACATCCGACGAACCCCACCCCGACGCCACGGACCGCTCGAAGTCATCCCGTGCCGCGAACGCCTCGGCGGGCGGCTCTTCGGGCTCGACCGGCGGGTCGACGACCGGCGCGCTGACGGTCACGGGCGCCGTGACCGTGTGTGTCGCGCCGTCGTCGTCGATGACCGTGAGGGTCACCGTGTAGGTGCCCGCCGCCGCATAGGTGTGCGACGCGGTCGCCCCCGACCCCGCGGCGGAGCCGTCGCCCCAGTTCCAGGCGTACGAGGCCACCGTGCCGTCGGGGTCCGACGACGCCGAACCGTCCACCGTCACGCTCAGATCGCTCACCGCCGATGAGAACGACGCGACAGGAGCGACGTTCCCGGGCTCCGGTTCGGGCTCGGGCTCCGGTTCGGGCTCGGGTTCGGGCTCGGGCTCCGGTTCGGGAGCCGGCTCCGGATCGGGCTCCACGACGGGTGCTTGGAGGTCGGTGACGCGGAACCGACGGGTGCTTGGAGGTCGGTGACGCGGAACCCGTCGAAGGACACCGTGCCCGACCCGGTCGCCGAACCCGCCCGCGCATAGTGCGCGCTCACGAAGCCCGCCTGCTGCAGACCCGCCGTCGAATCCGTCACCGACACCTGCCACGACGCCGGCTCCGCCGACCCCACCTTCCACACCTTCGACCGGATCGTCGTCGGATTCACACCCGACACCTCGGTCTTCATCGTGAACACATCACCCGCAGCCCACGTCACCCCGTTCAACGCCGGCGCCGCAAGCACCGTCCCCGAACGCTGCGCAACAAGCCACACCGACCCATCGCTGCGCATCCACGCACGCGTCGTGTAATCCGCCGACGAGCTCTGCCGCGCAGCCAACCCCACATACGAATTACCCGACGACGGAGCCGAACCCACCGAGAACTCCACCGACGACGACACATCACGCACCGACACACCCTGCAACGCCAGATTGCGCGTGTTACCCGCCGGAATCGTCACCGTGCCCTTACCGCCGGACACCGACGCCGCCGACGCCGCCCCATACAACACCGACCACGCACCACCGACATCCGACGAACCCCACCCCGACGCCACAGACCGCTCGAAATCATCCCGCGCCGCAAACTGC
>NZ_QFPF01000020.1 GCF_003248605.1 Microbacterium sp. | reverse complement strand
CGAGATGGCGTAGCCGTAGGCGCCGACGGCCATGAAGCCGGCGATGCCCATGTTGATCAGGCCCGTGTAGCCGAAGTGCACGGCCAGGCCCAGGGCGGCGAGGGCGTAGCCCAGCGTGGCGGGGCTGATGATCGACGACGCCGAGTTGGAGAGGATCTGGAGCCAGTCCATGGTGCGCTTAACCTATTCTCTCGCGGCGGCCGAGGATGCCCTGCGGTCGGAACAGCAGGATCACGATCAGGATGAACAGCGCGCTGGCGTACTTCAGGTCGGCGGGGATCCACAGGCTCGACACCTCGACCAGGATGCCGACGATGAGGGCGCCGACGAGGGCGCCGTAGGCCGTGCCGAGTCCGCCGAGGATGACGGCGGCGAACATCAGCAGCAGCACCTGCGCACCCATGTCCCAGCGGATGCCGGGGCGGAAGTACGCGTAGAGGATTCCGGCGAGTCCGGCCAGGCCACCCGCCACGACCCAGACCACCCGCACCACGAAGTCCACGTCGATGCCGGAGGCGGCCGCGAGCGAGGGGTTGTCGGAGATCGCCCGGGTCGCCTTGCCGAGCCGCGAGCGGGTCAGCCAGAGGGCGAAGGCGACGATGACGACGATCGAGATCGCGATCGAGATCATGTCGATCACGCTCATCTGCACCGAACCGAACAGGTTGATGCGCGGCGTCGAGGAGTACGGCAGCTGCAGTGTGCCGCCGCCGATGAAGAACTGGAAGACGTATCGCAGCGCGAGCGAGAGGCCGATCGAGACGATCATGAGCTGCACGACGCCGACTCTGCGCCTTCGCAGCGGTCGCCACAGGATCATGTCGAGCACGAGCCCGAGCCCGGCGCTGAGGATGATGGCGAGAGGGAACCCGAGCCAGAGGGGCAGCGCGAGGCTTGCCGGCCCGACCAGCACGAGGGCCGCGATCGCGCCGAAGGTGACCATTTCGCCGTGGGCGAAGTTGGAGATGCCGGTGGTGCCGAACACGAGCGAGAGGCCCACGGCGGCCAGGCCCAGCATGAGACCGAAGCTCAGCCCCTGCACGATGCGCTCCACGAGCTGGTCGGCGAACGAGGTGACGTTGCGCTCACCCTCGCCGATGAAGAAGTTGACGGTCACGCGCCCTCCGGCCCCGACCTCCACCTCCTTCTCGTTCGGGGTGTCGCTCTCCTCGTCGACGACGGCGATGCCCTCCGGCAGGGTGTCCTCATCGAGGGTGACGGTGTAGGTCTCGCCGCGTTCGGGGACGCCGACGCGCCATTGGCCCTCGGCATCCGTCTCGACCTCCTGCTCGCCGCCGGGTCCGTCGATGACGAGCCGGACGCCCTCGAGGGGTTCGCC
The DNA here is from genome assembly GCF_003248605.1 of Microbacterium sp. Taxonomy (GTDB): domain Bacteria; phylum Actinomycetota; class Actinomycetes; order Actinomycetales; family Microbacteriaceae; genus Microbacterium. The sequence continues at coordinate 32,041 of NZ_QFPF01000020.1, read as the reverse complement.
GTCGAGCTGCACGTTGCCGCTGATGCGGTACGGGTCGTCTTCGGCGGCCGACGCCGGAGCAGCGGCCAGGGTCAAGATCATCGCGAGGAAGACGCCGAGCAGCGCACCTAGGGCAAGGATCGATCCCACCCGGGAACGCCTCGCCATCGCGGTCGTGGGACTCACAGATCCTCCAGTCCGGGCGCCATCCGCGGATGGTCGCGTCGCATCCGCCTTGATGGACGACGGTACGAGCGTAATGTGTCGGCGGTGTTTCGGTGCCAGATCGGTCTGCGCACGTCGGCACGTGATACCGAATCGCAACCGAGCTGACACGGGATGCCGTGGCCTCTCAGGCCGCGGGATCACGGGCTCGCGCGCGGGAATGCGACGGGCTCGCGCGCGGGAATGCGAGAGGTCGTGCAGACGTAGAATCTAGGGACGGATCGGACCCTGCCCAGCCGACCCGGTTCGCCCCCCACCCGCAGGAGGAGCCCCCATGGACCAGCACGACCCGTTCGGATTCGTCGGCCTCACCTACGACGACGTGCTGCTGCTTCCGGGCCACACCGACGTCATCCCGAGCGAGGCCGACACCTCCTCCCGGGTCACGCGACGCATCACCGTCGCCACCCCCCTGCTTTCCAGTGCGATGGACACCGTCACCGAGGCCCGCATGGCGATCGCCATCGCGCGCGAGGGCGGGATCGGCATCCTGCACCGCAACCTCTCGATCGAGGAACAGGCCTCGCAGGTCGACCGGGTCAAGCGCAGCGAGTCGGGCATGATCACCGACCCGATCACGACGACACCCGACGCCACCGTCGAAGAGGTCGACGCGCTGTGCGCCCAGTACCGCATCTCGGGGCTGCCGGTCGTCGATGACGACGGGCGGCTGGTCGGCATCATCACCAACCGCGACATGCGCTTCGTCTCAGGCTTCGAGCGCCAGACGACGCGCGTGCGCGACGTCATGACCAGCGACGGCCTCATCACCGCCCCCGTCGGCATCGGCGCGAACGACGTGATCGCGACCTTCGCCAAGCACCGCGTCGAGAAACTGCCGCTCATCGACGACGAGGGCAAGCTCGCGGGCCTGATCACGATCAAGGACTTCGACAAGAGCGAGAAGTACCCCCTCGCCACCAAGGACGACCAGGGGCGCCTGCGCGTCGGCGCGGCGATCGGATTCTTCGGCGACGCGTGGCAGCGCGCCGAGGCCCTGCGCGACGCGGGTGTCGACGTCATCGTCGTCGACACCGCCAACGGGCAGTCGGCAGGGGTCATCGACATCGTGCGCCGGCTGAAGTCCGACGCCTCCTTCTCCCACATCGACGTCATCGGCGGCAACGTCGGTGTGCCGCAGGTCACCGCGGTCTACGAGGCGTCGCTCGCCGCCCGGCCGGCGGGCGTTCCCGTCATCGCCGACGGCGGCCTGCAGTACTCGGGCGACATCGCCAAGGCCCTCGTCGCGGGCGCCGACACCGTCATGCTCGGCTCGCTCCTGGCGGGCACCGACGAGTCGCCGGGCGAGATCGTCTTCCAGGGCGGCAAGCAGTTCAAGCAGTACCGCGGCATGGGATCGCTCGGGGCGATGCAGACGCGAGGCAAGAAGACCTCGTACTCGAAGGACCGCTACTTCCAGGCCGACGTGCCCTCCGACGACAAGCTCATCCCCGAGGGCATCGAGGGCCAGGTCGCCTATCGCGGTCCGGTGTCGGCCGTGGCCTACCAGCTCATCGGCGGGCTGCGACAGTCGATGTTCTACGTCGGTGCGCGCACGATCGACGAGCTGAAGGCGAAGGGCCGCTTCGTGCGGATCACCGCCGCGGGTCTGAAGGAGTCGCACCCGCACGACGTGCAGATCGTCGTCGAGGCGCCCAACTACAAGAAGTAGCCGGGGCGCTCGGCAGGCTCACCCGTCCGGGACGCGGGCTCGCTAATCTGACCCCATGGCCGAAGAGCGCAGACGAGACCGGACGGTCATGTCGACGACGCGTACCGAGGCCTACACCGATGCCGTGTTCGCGATCGCGGCCACCCTGCTGGTGCTGGATCTGACAGCATCCACCATCGGCGAGGTGACCACCGACGCCGAACTGTGGGCGGCGCTCGGGGCGATGATGCCGAGCTTCGTCGCGTTCGCGGTCAGCTTCGGGCTGCTGAGCATGCTGTGGGTGATCCACGCGCGGCAGTTCCGCGACATCTCGCGGGTCGATGCCACGCTGCTGTGGATCAACAACGCGCGGCTGCTGTTCATCGTGCTGATCCCGTTCACGACGTCGCTCACGGCCGACTACTCCGACTTCTACGCCGGGCGGATGCTGTTTCCGATCAACGTCTTCCTCGCGACGCTGCTGGGCTATCTGTCGTGGGTCTGGGCGTCGGCGCGCGGCGGTCACCTGCTGCGCGAGGACGTCACCGATGCGCGCGCTCAGGGCATCGGAGGGCTCGCGGCCGTGCTGATCGGTGGGGTCGTCGCCGCGATCTCGCCGTGGCTGGGCTCGTACGCGTTCTTCCTCTACTTCCTCAACGGGCCGCTCTCCGCCCTGCTGGCCCGCCGTCAGCACTCGCGCGCCGCGTAGGGGCCGGGTCTGGACCGGCCCCGCAGGGCGGCGTACCCTCGGCGGCATGTGCCGCAGCATCCACACTCTCCACAATTTCGAACCGGCAGCCTCCGCCGACGAGGTCAACGCCGCCGCCCTGCAGTACGTGCGCAAGATCGCAGGAACCACGAAGCCCTCGAAGGCCAACCAGGAGGCCTTCGATCGCGCCGTGCACGAGATCGCGCACATCACGCAGCACCTGCTCGATGACCTGGTCGCCACGGTGCCGCCGAAGAACCGCGAGGAGGAGGCCGCGAAGGCCCGTGCCCGCGCGGTCGCGTCGGGGCGGTACTCAGCCGCCTGACCGCGCGCCGAGGGCGCTGTCGGGGGCGACCGGTAGGCTGGGCGGGTGAGCATGGAGATCGAGATCGGGCGTGCCAAGCGCGCGCGGCGCGCGTACACGTTCGACGACATCGCCGTGGTGCCCTCGCGCCGCACCCGCAACCCCGAAGACGTCTCGACCGGCTGGTCGATCGACGCCTACCAGTTCGGCATCCCCGTGCTCGGCGCCCCGATGGACTCCGTCGTCAGCCCCCGCACCGCGATCATGCTCGGCCAGCTCGGCGGACTGGGCGTGCTCGACCTCGAGGGCCTGTGGACCCGGTACGACGACCCCGAGCCGCACCTCGCCGAGATCGCGGCGCTCGAAGACGCCGACGCGACGCGGCGCATGCAGGAGCTGTACGCCGAGCCCATCAAGCCCGAGCTGGTGAGCCAGCGCCTGGCCGAGATCCGCGCGGGTGGGGTCACCGTCGCGGGCTCCCTGACGCCGCAGCGCACGCAGGAGCTCTACGAGACCGTCGTCGCGGCGGGCGTCGACCTCTTCGTCATCCGCGGCACCACCGTCTCGGCAGAGCACGTGTCCTCGGCGCAGGCTCCCCTCAACCTCAAGAAGTTCATCTACGACCTCGACGTGCCCGTCATCGTGGGCGGCGCCGCGACCTACACGGCCGCGCTGCACCTCATGCGCACGGGCGCCGCCGGCGTGCTCGTCGGCTTCGGCGGGGGAGCGGCGTCGACGACCCGTGCGACCCTCGGCATCCACGCTCCGATGGCCACGGCCGTCGCCGACGTCGCGGGTGCGCGCCGCGACTACCTCGACGAGTCGGGCGGGCGTTACGTGCACGTCATCGCCGACGGCGGCGTGGGCACCTCGGGCGACATCGTCAAGGCGCTCGCGATGGGCGCCGACGCCGTCATGCTGGGCGTCGCGCTCGCGCGCGCGACCGACGCGCCCGGCCACGGGTTCCACTGGGGCCCCGAGGCGCACCACTCCAAGCTGCCGCGCGGGCGTCGCGTGCACGTCAAGCAGGTCGGCCCTCTCGAAGAGATCCTGTACGGGCCCGCGCCGGTGGCCGACGGCACCGCCAACCTCATCGGGGCGCTGCGCAAGTCGATGGCCACGACCGGCTACTCCGACCTCAAGGAGTTCCAGCGCGTCGAGGTCGTCGTCGCCCCCTACGGGCAGGGATGACCACGACCGGCACCGTGACCGACCCCGCACCCGCGCCGGATCCCGACGAGCAGATCTTTCCGCCGACGCTGCGCGAGGTCATGCTGCGACCGCGGTGGCTGGCGATGCTCGCCCTGTGCCTCGCCGTCGCGGGAGTGTTCGCCTGGCTCGGGCAGTGGCAGCTCGCGCGCGCGATCGACAGCGATCCGCCGCCGCCCGGCCAGACCGAGCAGGTGCGAGAGCTCGCCGACGTCGTCGCCCCGGGCGAGTACCTCGCCGAGCCGCTCGTCGGTCAGCTGACGGATGCTGTCGGCACATGGGTCCCGGGCGACTTCCTCGTCGTCTCGTCCCGCTTCAACGACGACGTCGAGGGGTTCTGGGTCACCGGTCAGCTGCGCCTCGCGGGCACGGCGGCCCCGACATCCCTCGCCGTCGCCATCGGATGGGTTCCCACGCGCGACGCCGCGGACGCCGCGGCCGGTGCGCTCGAGGACGCCGTGGCCGAGACCCCCGACGCCGCCGTCGAGGTACGCGGCCGACTCATCTCCGACGAGGGCCCGGGCCTGCCCCCCGCCGGTGCGAACCCGCAGGAGATGACCCGGATGTCGCCCGCCGCGTTGCTCGCGCGCTGGCACGACATCGACGGGCTCGAGGTGTACCGCCCGTATCTCGCCGCCATCTCGCCGGAGTCGTCGGGCGACGTGGGGCTCGACGCGATCACCTCATCCGCCCCCGAAGAGCTGTCGCCGGTCAACTGGCTCAACATCTTCTACGCGATCGAGTGGGCGGTGTTCGCGGGGTTCGCGTTCTACCTCTGGTACCGCCTCGCGCGCGACGCGTGGGAGAAGGAGCTCGAGGCTCTCGAGGACGCCGCCGCCGCAGCATCCTGAGCCGGCGTGACCGCCGCGGTCGGGGGTCGCGCCGCGGGTAGACTGGGCATCATGCCCGCCCCCCGCCTCGCATCGTTTCCGAAGATCCGCGGGGCGCTGAGGTTCTACCAGATCGCCTCGGTCATCACGGGCGTCGGGCTGCTGCTGCTCGTGGCCGAGATGGTTCTGAAATACACCCCGCTGCACGTCGAGCTGTTCGCCGGAGGCTCGGGGGGCCTGCTCTGGTTCGCCACCGCGATCCCCGGCCCCGAATGCCAGTGGTACTCGCTGTTTTTGCCCGGCAGCGCGTGCGAGATGATCTCGACCGGTGACGGGTTCAACCTCTCGCTGTTCATCCTCGTGGCCCACGGCTGGTTCTACGTCGTCTACCTCTTCGCGTGCTTCCGCGTCTGGAGCCTGATGCGCTGGCCTTTCCCGCGCTTCCTGCTGCTTGCGCTCGGCGGCATCGTGCCCCTGCTGTCGTTCTTCCTCGAGGTGCGTGTCGCCCGCGAGGTCAAGTCCTATCTCGCCGAGCGCGAAGCGGCCGCGGCCGCCGAGGCGACGGCATCCACCCCCGCCCCTTCGTCCGAGAGCATCCGGTGACCGAAGCCACAGAGACCTCCCAGCGGCCCGTCCTCGTCGTCGACTTCGGTGCGCAGTACGCGCAGCTGATCGCGCGGCGCGTACGCGAGGCCGGCGTGTACAGCGAGATCGTGCCGCACACCGCCAGCGCGGCCGAGATCGCCGCGAAGAACCCCGTCGGTCTGATTCTGTCGGGCGGCCCCTCGTCGGTGTACGAGCCGGGGGCGCCCACGCTCGACCCCGGCGTGTTCGAGCTCGACGTGCCGACCCTCGGCATCTGCTACGGCTTCCAGGTCATGGCGCAGGCGCTCGGCGGCGAGGTCGCCAACACGGGGCTGCGCGAGTACGGAGCGACGGATGCTGCCGTCGTGGGCTCCGGGGGAGTGCTGCTCGAGGGCCAGCCCGCCGCTCAGAACGTGTGGATGAGTCACGGCGATCAGGTCTCGCGCGCACCCGAGGGATTCGATGTGCTCGCCGCGACCGTCGCGACCCCCGTCGCCGCGTTCGGCAGCGACGCGCGCCGCATGTACGGGGTGCAGTGGCACCCCGAGGTCAAACACACCGATCACGGTCAGCGCGTGATCGAGAACTTCCTGCACCGCGCGGCAGGTCTGCCGGCCGACTGGAACAGCGGAAACGTCATCGCCGAGCAGGTCGCCCGCATCCGTGACCAGGTCGGCTCGGCTCGTGTCATCTGCGGTCTGTCGGGCGGAGTCGACTCCGCAGTTGCGGCGGCTCTCGTCCACGAGGCCGTCGGCGACCAGCTCGTGTGCATCTTCGTCGACCACGGTCTGCTGCGAAAGAACGAGCGCGAGCAGGTCGAGACCGACTACGTCGCCTCGACGGGTGTGCGCCTGGTGACCGTCGACGCGCGCGAGCAGTTTCTGTCGGCGCTTGCGGGCGTCTCGGATCCCGAGAAGAAGCGCAAGATCATCGGACGCGAGTTCATCCGTGCCTTCGAGGCGGCCGAGCGCGATCTGGTGCTCGAGGCCGCGGCCGACGGCGAGCCGATCCGCTTCCTCGTGCAGGGCACGCTCTACCCTGACGTCGTCGAATCGGGCGGCGGTTCGGGCACGGCCAACATCAAGTCCCACCACAACGTCGGCGGTCTCCCCGAGGATCTGCAGTTCGAGCTCGTCGAGCCGCTGCGCACCCTGTTCAAGGATGAGGTGCGGGCCATCGGCCGCGAGCTCGGGCTGCCCGAGGTGATCGTCGCCCGTCAGCCGTTTCCGGGGCCGGGCCTCGGGATCCGCATCGTCGGTGAGGTTACCGCCGACCGCCTCGAGATCCTGCGTGACGCCGACGCCATCGCCCGCGAAGAGCTGACGCGCGCCGGACTCGACAGCGAGATCTGGCAGTGCCCCGTCGTGCTGCTCGCCGACGTACGCTCGGTCGGTGTGCAGGGCGATGGGCGCACCTATGGTCACCCGATCGTGCTGCGGCCCGTCTCGTCCGAAGACGCGATGACTGCCGACTGGACCCGCCTGCCGTACGACGTGCTCTCGAAGATCTCGAACCGCATCACCAACGAGGTGCGCGAGGTCAACCGGGTCGTGCTCGACGTGACGTCGAAGCCGCCGGGAACCATCGAGTGGGAGTGACGCGCCGTTAGGCGGCGCGCGGGTCCGGCGCTGCGCGCTGGTCGACGGACGTTGCGCGCGCGTCGACCAGCGTTGCGCGCCGTTCGACGGGCTTTGGGTGCGCTTGGCGGCCAACATTCCGGAACGATGGGGCGTGCACGCCCCGCGCGCCTTGTGTTTCCGCGGTTCGGCTGTGTGCTGCGGTCCGTTTCTCCGGAATGTTGTCCGCCGTGCCGCGCCGCGCCGTGCCGCGCCGCGCCGTGCCGCGCCGCGCCGCGCCGTGCCGCGCCTGCCGCGTGGTGAACCGATCGGCGCCGGGGTCATCGGCGGTCAACATTCCGGAACGAAGGGGCGTTCACGCCGCGCTCGCCGCGTGTTTTCGCGGTTCGGGTGTGCGTTGCCGGCCGTTTCTCCGGAATGTTGTCCGCTGTGCCGTGCCGTGCCGTGCCGTGCCGTGCCGTGCCGTGCCGCGCCGGCGCCGCCGCGGCGCCCGCCGCAGCCCGAGCCACGCGAAGAGGGGGCCGTCCCGAAGGACGACCCCCTCTCGAGGTACGAAACCGCGGGTCAGTCGCTGCCGCGCACGATCGCGATGATGCGCAGGATCTCGATGTAGAGCCACACGACGGTCACCATGATGCCGAAGGCGCCGAGCCAGGCGTACTGCCGGGGAGCGCCGTTGCGCACGCCCTGCTGGATGGAGTCGAAGTCGAGCACCAGCGAGTACGCCGCCATGATGACGACCAGCACACCGATGATCAGCCCGAGGGGGATGCCGAAGACCTCCTGGCTGAGCAGGCCGAAGGCCTGGCCCTGGGGCAGGACGCCCGTCCACATGAGGATCACGTTCAGGAGCGAGAAGACCAGGTATCCGATCATCGCGATCATGAAGATCTTGGTGGCCTTCTTCGACGCGCGCACCTTGCCGCTGGCGAACAGGGCGAGGGTCACGCCGACGACGGCGAGGGTGGCGAGCGTGGCCTGCATCACGATGCCGGGCCACTGCACCTCGAAGAACGCCGAGATGCCGCCGACGAAGAGTCCCTCGAACGCGGCATAGGCGAAGATCAGGGCCGGGCGGACCTTCTTGCGCGACGTGAAGATCACGACGAGCGAGAGGACGAAGCCGCCGAGGGCGCCGATGATCCACGGCAGGATGTTGACGGGCTGGTTGGCGTCACCGGTGATGGTGAGGCCGCCGAGGGTCCACACCCAGCCGATCGCGGCGGTGACGAGCAGGATCGCGAAGAGGGCCACCGTCTTGACGGCGGTGTCCTCCACGGTCATGCGGTCGGTCTGGTGCGCACCGGCGGCGGGGGCGGCGTACATGCCCTCCATCTGCGCCTGCGCTCCGGCGTCCACCGTCGCGTGCGAGGCGGAGGCGAACTGCGACGAGCGGCCGAGGTTCGCTGCCTGCGATCCGCCGGGGTAGGTCTGCACGGCGCGCGGGTCCTGGAACGCCGGGTTGTTGAACGCGGGGTTGTTGAGGGCCATGGCCTGGCTCACACTCCAAGTGCTGTCGGGGTCACAGCGATGTGCTGTTGAACAACGATATCCGCTTCGCGGCGCAGAAGCACGGCGTTGGGCTGTGAGAGGACTATGAGGCCCCGATCCGTGGGCACACGAAGTCAGGGGCCGCGCCGGCCGCGGATACCCTGGAGCGCATGGCCCCCCGGCATCCGCTCGTCATCGGCCACCGCGGAGCGCCCGGGTATCGCCCCGAGCACAGCCGCTCGTCCTACCATCTCGCGCTGGCGATGGGCGTGGATGCTGTCGAGCCCGACATCGTGGTCAGCCGCGACGGCGTGCTCGTCGTGCGGCACGAGAACGAGATCTCGGGAACGACGGATGTCGCGACGCGGCCGGAGTTCGCCGATCGGCGGACGACGAAGGTCGTCGACGGGCAGGCGCTGACCGGGTGGTTCACCGAGGACTTCACGTGGGACGAGCTGCGCACCCTGCGCTGCCGCGAGCGGCTGCCCAAGATCCGCCGCACGAGTGCAAGCTTCGACGATCGGCAACCCGTGCTGCGGCTGCGCGACGTGCTCGACCTCGTCCGCGCGGCCTGCGCCGAGCAGAGCCGACCCATCGGCGTCGTGCTCGAGATCAAGCACGCGACGTACTTCGCCGGAATCGGGCTGGATCCGGTCCCCCTCATCGCCACGGAGCTCGCCGAGAGCGGGTGGATCGCGCCGCCCGGTCCCGTCGTCTTCGAGGCCTTCGAATCGACCGCGCTGACGCGGCTGCGCGCGCTCGGCATCCCCGGCACGTACATCTATCTGATCGAGGCGTCGGGCCGGCCCTTCGACCTGGTCGCGGCGCGCGGTGCATCCGCGCCGACGTATCGCGAGAGCGTCGACCCCGCAGGTCTGGACGCGCTCGCGGGCGACGTCGACGGCGTGAGCGTCGATCGCCGGATGATCCTCGAGACCGCCCGCACGGGTCATGGCTTCTCCGTCGCCGACGCGCATGCCCGCGGTCTTCAGGTGTACACGTGGACATGCCGCCCCGAGAATACGTTCCTCACGACGGGGTTCACGGGTCGGGGCGGGGGTGCGGCCTTCGGCGACTATGAGGGCGAGTGGGCGCTCATCCGGGATGCTGGCGTCGACGGCGTCTTCGTCGACCACGCCGATCTCGGGGTCGAGTTCTTCCGCCGTGAGGCGCGGGGTGCGAGGGCGGCGGGCGCACGTGCATAGGCTGGCCGCATGACCCCCGGCATCGAGGCCACCGCCGTGCGCCGCTCATTCGCCGACGTGCATGCGGTGCGCGACGCGACGCTGCAGGCGCTGCCGGGACGCGTGACGGCGCTCGTCGGGCCCAACGGCTCGGGCAAGACGACGCTGCTGCTCATGCTCGCCTCGCTCCTCCGGCCCGATGGCGGCACGATCCGCATCGACGGCGTCGATCCCGTCGCCGATCCGGGCGGGGCGCGGGCGCGCCTCGGATGGATGCCCGACGCGCTCGGCGCGTGGCCCTCCCTCACCGTGCGGGAGACGCTCGTGACCACCGGGCGGCTGTACCGGATGCCGCGCGAGGCCGCAGCATCCCGCGCCGCGGCGCTCATCGGGCAGGTGGGGCTCGACGAGCTCGCCGATGCGCCGGCCCGGGTGCTCTCGCGCGGGCAGAAGCAGCGGTTGGGACTTGCCCGAGCCCTCGTGCACGACCCGCGCGTGCTGCTGCTGGACGAACCCGCGTCGGGACTGGACCCCCGTGCCCGCATCGATCTGCGGCACCTGTTGCGCCGGCTCGCGGCTGACGGGCGCACGATCCTCGTGTCGAGCCATGTGCTCGCCGAGCTCGAGGAGATCGCCGACGACGCGGTGTTCATGCTGCGCGGTGAAACCGTGGGCGCCGAGCGGGTCGCCGCCGCCGCGACCCGCTCGCGCGATTGGCGGGTGCGCCTGCTCGATGGGCCCGGCGAGACGTTCGGCGCCGAGACGTCCGCGGCGCTCGCGCGGGTCGCCGCCGCGCTGCCGGACCTGGATCCGGCAGTGGTGCGCGTCGACCGGCGCGACATCCTGATGCCGTTCGCCTCCGAGGACGAGGCGGCGTCGGCCCTCTCGCGACTGATCGCCGCGGGGGAGCGGATCGTCGAGTTCGCCCCGGCGACCGGCGAGCTCGAACGCACGTTCCTCGATCTCGGCGACGAGGGGAGCGCGCCATGATGCCGTTTCTGACCGGGGTGGCGACCGTGGCGGGCCTCGAGCTGCGGCAGCGGGTGCGAAGCGTGGCCTGGTACGTGCTGCTCGGCGTCTTCGCCGTGCTGCTGTTCTTCGTCGCCGTGCTGGCGGGGATGGTGTTCTCGTCATCGCCCGAGCAGTTCCGCGGCGCGTACTCGGTGCTCGTCTATGTGGTTCTGCTGCTGGCGACCCTCGTCAGCCCGGCGCTCTCGGGCAACGCGATCAACGGCGACCGCGAACAGGCCACCCTCGCCCCCGTCCAGGTCACGCTCGTCTCGACGCCGCAGATCGTGATCGGCAAGTTCGTCGCCGCGTGGGTGACGGGTCTCGCCTTCGCGCTCGTCGCCGTGCCGTTCATCGCCTTCATGGCGATCGCCGGAGAGGTGCCGATCGGTGTGGTGGCAGCATCCGTCGCAGTGCTCGTCGCCGAGATCGGCGTGATCGCGGCGCTCGGCGTGGGCCTGTCGGGCGTGCTGAACCGGCCGCTGTTCTCGGTGGCGACGACCTATCTGGTGGTCGCGGCGCTCACGATCGGCACGCTCATCGCCTTCGGGCTGGGTGGCGCCGCAGTGCGCACCGAGGTCACGGACCGTTACCGGTCGTACGTCTACGACTTCCAGGGCATGCCGACGACGGATCCGCCCACCTGCGGTGAGTGGGAGGAGACGACGCGCGAGGTGCCGCGCTTCGACGGCGTCTGGTGGATGCTGGCGGCCAATCCCTTCGTGATCCTCGCCGACGCGACACCCATCGCCTTCTCGCCCCAGGGTTACCCGGTCGACACCTTCGGGCAGATCTCGGTGGCGGTGCGGGTCATGCAGCTGCCTCCCGAGGGGAACGAGTGGGACGAGTGCGCCGGCGCGTCGTGGGACCAGGGTGAGACGGCCGAAGAGATCCACGCGCGGACGGTGCCGAGCTGGTTCGCGGGGCTCGCCATCCAGATCGTCCTCGCCGCGGGCGTGCTCCTATGGGCGGGGCGGCGCACGCGCACGCCGGCCGGTCGCCTGCCGAGGGGCAGCCGCATCGCCTGACGGCGGGGATCAGAGCGCGGCGAGTGCGATGCCGCCCGCCGCGCCGACGAGTACGACGATCCAGGGCGGGGTGCGCCACGCGACCAGCAGCACGAAGCAGACCAGGGCGAGGCCGAACGTCGCGGAGTCGACGATCGCCGTGACGAAGACGGGATCGTAGAGGGCGGCGGCGAGGATACCGACGACGGCTGCGTTCGCGCCCCGCATCGCCGCCTGCGCCGCGGGCCGGGCGCGCAGGGCGTTCCAGAATGGCAGGACCCCGATCAGCAGCAGCATGCCGGGCACGAAGATGGCGACCAGCGCGAGCGCGGCGTAGGCGAGACCCGCGGCGCCGGGGGCCGCGAGGGCGCCGAGGTAGGCGGCGAACGTGAACAGCGGGCCCGGCATCGCCTGCGCCGCGCCGTACCCCGCGAGGAACTCCTCGGGCGAGACCCATCCGCCGGTGACGACCTCGGCCTCGAGCAGGGGCAGGACGACGTGGCCGCCCCCGAACACGAGCGCCCCGGCGCGGAAGAACGCGTCCGCCACGTCCAGGGCCGGGCTCGAGAGGAGAGCGGCCGCGACGGGCAGACCGATCAGGAGCGCGACGAACAGGCCGAGGGCGATGAGACCCGCGCGCCGTGAGACGCGCAGGGGCAGGGCGACAGCATCCCCCGTCGCGTCGGCGCGGCAGAGCCAGAGACCGGCGCACGCGCCCAGCACGATGGCGGCGACCTGGCCGAGGGATCCGGCGGCGAGCAGCGCGATGACGGCGGCGACGACCGCGATGCCGGCGCGGCGCGCGTCGGGCGTGAGGCTGCGAGCCATGCCCCACACCGCCTGCGCCACGATGGCGACGGCGACGATCTTGAGGCCCGTGAGGATGCCGGAGCCGACCACTCCGCCGAACATGCCGGCGCCGGCGGCGAACGCGACCATGAGGATCGCCGAGGGGAGCGTGAAGGCGAGCCAGGCGGCGAGCGCGCCCGCCGGCCCGGCGCGGAGGAGCCCGAGCGCGAACCCGACCTGGCTCGATGCGGGGCCGGGCAGGAACTGACAGAGCGCGACGAGGTCGGCGTATCCGCGGTCATCGACCCAGCGGCGGCGGGTGACCAGTTCGTCGCGGAAGTACCCGAGGTGCGCGATCGGCCCGCCGAAGGACGTGACTCCGAGCTTCGCGAAGGCCCGGAACACCTCGCCGGGGGTGCCCGAGGGGCGAGGGGTCTCGGCGATCGGTGCGGGCGCGTCAGTCACGGGGTCACCCTAGCTTTCGGGGGTGTCCATCGGCGGGCGGGCGTGGTGTGGCGGGCCGGGGTGCGACACTGTCCGGATGGTCGAGATCGAGATGGCGCCGATCGCCGCCGGTTCGGTGACGTTGCACGACGCGCGGCGCAAGGCTCGTCGCACCGTCACGCTCGAGGCCTTCGAGCTGGGTGTGTATCCCGTCACGCAGGAGCAGGTCGCCGAGATCCTCGGCGAGGGCGCATCACACCCGCGCCGCCCCGCGACCGATGTGAGCTGGCTGCGGGCGATCCGCTTCTGCAATGCCGCGTCGGAGTGGGAAGGGCTGGATGCTGCCTACTCGTTCGAGGGCGAGGAGGTCACCTGGCACGTCGATGCCGATGGTTTCCGGCTGCCGACCGAGGCTGAGTGGGAGTTCGCGTGCCGCGCCGGCTCGATCGGCGCGCACTACGGCCCCCTCGCCGAGGTCGCATGGACGGCTGCCGATGGGCTGCGCGCCCCCGCCGACATCGGGGGCAAGATGCCCAACCTGAACGGGCTCTTCGACACGCTCGGCAACGTCTGGGAGTGGTGCTGGGATCTGCTCGATCCCGCGCGTTACGGCGAGTACCGGGTGTTTCGGGGCGGCGGTTTCGCCGACGACGTGCACAGCGTGCGGGCGGGCGTCCGCCGCGGAGGCCATCCGCGCATGCATCACGACGACGTCGGCTTCCGCGTGGCACGCGGTGGCTTCGAGACGGTGGATGCCGCTCAGGGCTGGTCGGCGGTCCTCGATCGTGAGCGCGCCTCGGTCGACGGTCCGCTGCCGCCGGGATGGACCCCGCTCGGACGGTGATGCGGTCGGTGCGGACTCGGTGGCCCGCCGCTCCTGCTCGGTGCTGAGTTCGAGAGGAAGAGCACGCTGATGAGCATCGCGATGATGAAGGTTCTGAACGCGAACGCGATGTAGGTCTGGCCGGTCACGATCGCGCGGGCGCGGGGGGCGGTGATGGTGACGTCGGAGGAGGAGATGGTCGTCGCGATCTGCGCCGACAGGTGGTAGTAGTCCGTGAAGACCGGTCCCTCGCCCGTCTTGCCGGCCCATTGCGCAGCGGATGTGGGGATGGCGGCACTGCGGCGCGGACTGTTCGTCGCGGCCAGCCACACGTGCAGAGTCCGGGCATCGCCGCGGCCCAGCATCGGGCGTGATCGTACTCGCCCGGATCGCGGGCCGGAGATCCGTCAGCACTGTTCGTGATGTGTAGACGCGACGGCGGGAGTCGAACCCGCAACGCGACCGGGTATGAGCCGGTGTCCGGGACCACCCGGGTCGCCGCGATGATTCGACGCTAACCCGGGGCCGACTGTTCTGTCGAGGGGGTTGCGCCGGATTTCTTCGCATGTCGCGCGATGACGTATCACCGCGCGGCGGGAGGCGGTGGCGCCGGGGCGTCGAGCGCCACCGCCATCCGCCTGACGATCTCACGAAGCTCCGAACGGGCCGGTTCGGCGAGGTCGGTCGTGTACCCCACCCCGGCCGGGATCCAAGACAGCCCGTACATCGTCTCGCGCACGTCGCGCCCGCCGACGGGCCAACGGGTGCGGTCCGCACCCTCGGGCTCTGCGCCCTGCGCCCATTGACCGAACGCCGCGCGCATCCGTTCGATCGGCATCTCGAGCACCGCGTTCGCCTCGACGGCCGTGCGCACCCACGACGTCGCAACGGTGATGTACTCATCCACCTGCTCGGCCGAGAGCTCACGCGGCACGAACAGCACCCGGGTGTGCTCGAGGCCCGCGAGCCTGTCCACGCGGAACGTGCGCCAGTCGTCGCGGTCGAGGTCCCAGCACAGCAGATACCAGTGCCGGTCGGCGGGCGCGAGATAGTGCGGCTCGACACGACGCACCGTGACGGCGTCCGAAGCCGATGTGTAGGTGAAGCGCACTCTCTCGTGGTCGCGGCAGGCCAACGCAAGCTCGCCCAGCATCTCGGGCGACACGCTCGATCCCGCACCGATCCCCGTCGGCTGCACAGCCTTTGCCAGCGCGGAGACGCGCCTGCGCAGCGGCGCCGGCAGCACCTGCTCGAGCTTGGCCAGCGCGGTCAGCGTCGTCTCGGCGCCTCCTGCGAGCCGCTGCGTCGCCGCGAGACGCAGGCCGATCGCCATCGCCACGGCCTCTTCGTCGGTGAGCAGCAGCGGGGGAACCGCGCTGCCCGCTTCGAGGCGATAGCCGCCCGCGGTTCCGGGGGATGACTCGATCCGATAGCCCAATTCGCGCAGGCGCTCCACATCCCGCCGGACGGTGCGCTCCGTCACCCCCAAGCGCGCCGCGAGCTCCGAACCCGGCCAGTGCCGGTGCGTCTGGAGCAGGTTGAGCATCGACAGCGCACGTGACGTGGTACCGGACATGTGCCCAGATTGCCCCACGATGCGGACTGGATGTGTCCGCTATGTCTTCTACCGTCGATCCCATGG
This sequence comes from Microbacterium sp., assembly GCF_003248605.1. Taxonomy (GTDB): domain Bacteria; phylum Actinomycetota; class Actinomycetes; order Actinomycetales; family Microbacteriaceae; genus Microbacterium. Next base: position 16,584 of record NZ_QFPF01000020.1, on the reverse strand, counting down.
TGCACGAACCGATCATCGAGGCCCAGGGCCTGACCAAGAGATTCGCCGTCAAGAAGAAGACGGTGGATGCTGTCACCGATCTCTCCTTCTCCGTCGACCGAGGCGAGCTCGTCGCGTTCCTCGGACCCAACGGTGCAGGAAAATCCACGAGCCTGCGCATGCTGACGACGCTGCTGCCGCCGACGAGCGGGTCGGCGCGCGTGGTCGGCCACGACATCCTCACCGACAGTGCGGCGGTGCGAGCCCGCATCGGATACGTCGGGCAGCTCACGAGCGGCAGCTTCGCGCAGCGCACGCGCGACGAACTGCTCAGTCAGGGTGCGTTCTACGGGATGTCGCGCGGCGATGCCGTGCGTCGAGCCGATGAACTGATCGACTCGCTCGACCTCGGCGCCTTCGCGACGCGGTCCGTCCAGCAGCTCAGCGGCGGGCAGAAGCGCCGGCTCGACATCGCGCTCGGGCTCATGCACGCCCCGCCGCTGCTCTTCCTCGACGAGCCGTCCACCGGCCTCGATCCGCAGAGCCGCGCGAACCTCTGGCAGCACATCCTGACCCTTCGCCGCGAGCACGGCACCACGATCTTCCTGACGACGCACTACCTGGAAGAGGCCGACCGCTATGCCGAGCGCGTCATGGTGATGGACCGGGGGCGCGTGATCGCCGACGACACCGCGTCGGCTCTCAAGGCGACTCTGGCGGGTGACGTGCTGACGTTCGGATTCGCGTCCGCCGACGCGGCGTCCTCGGCCGGGCCGGTCCTCGAGCAGCTCGTCGCACGTGCCGGACTCGCGGGTCGCGAGGTACGCCACGAGGCCGAGACGTCCCTCGGTGTCACGGTGCCCGAAGGTGACGCGCTCCTGCCCGAGGCTCTGCGCGCGTTCGAGGCCGCCGGCCTCCGTGTCCTGCGAGCGACCGGCGTGCCGCCGACTCTCGACGACGTGTTCCTCGCCCTGACCGGCCGCACCCTCCGGGAGGCCGGCGAGGGCTCCGGAGCAGAGGACGACGACAAGAAGGATGCCGCGACGTCCGAGACGATGGGAGCGAACCGATGACCGCCCAGACCCCCGCACGGCCCGACACGGCCGTGCGCCCGAACATCGCGCGCGACACGTGGAACGTGCTGACCCGAGAACTCAAACCGCTGCTGCGCGACCCGTTCTCGCTCATCTTCAGTCTGTTGCAGCCGCTCGTGTTCCTCGGTCTTTTCGCCCCCCTCTTGATCGGACAGTCGGGCATGCCGGCGGCCGAGACTCTGCAATGGTTCGTGCCGGGCGTGCTCGTCATGATCGTGCTCTTCGGCACGGGGATCACCGGCTCGAACCTGCAGTACGAGATGATGACGGGCTCTCACGAGCGCACGCTCGTCGCGCCGCTGGCGCGGTCGTCGCTGCTCGTCGGGCGGGCGCTGAAGGAGATCGCGCCGATCGTCGTGCAGGCGCTCATCATCGTGGCCATCGCGTGGCCGTTCGGTTTCGTCGTGAACGCGCCCGGACTCGTGATCGGTGTCGCGCTGCTGGCGGTCTTCGGTGTCGGGCTCGGTTCGCTCTCCTACTCGCTCGCATTGGCGACGAAGGATCGAGAGTGGCTCTTCTGGGGCGTGCAGCAGACTCTGATCTTTCCGCTTCTGATCCTGTCCGGGATGCTGTTGCCGCTCGACGCGGCGCCGCCGTGGATGCGGGCGGTCGCGACCGTCAACCCGGTGAACTGGGTAGTGCAGGCCGAGCGGGCATTGCTGTCGGGCGACCTCGCCGACATCACCGTGCTGTGGGGTTGGGTGGCGGCGCTCGCGCTCGCGGCGGTCGGGCTGACGGTCGGCATCCGCGCGATGCGTCGCACGGGATAGTCCTCGCGATGGGTCGAGATCGGCGGCGGGGGACCAAGTGCCCTACCGGAGTGCGGTGACGCGGCGAAGGATGAAGCCAAAGGAAAGGGGTCAGATCATGACCGACCGAAATTGCACACCCACGGTGATGCCGGTCCCGAAGTCGCGCCGGCGGCACTGCTCGCAGAGTACTGCGGGCGGTCCGTGACGCGTCCCGCCTCGTGCGTGCACCGAGACCACGGCACCTGGCAACGTCTGCGCTCATCTGCACGACCGTCGAAACGGATGTGCACTCGCGTGACGGATGGGGCGCAGCATCCCTCGTCCGTCGTGCATTCGTCGTCAGCACTCGATCTCGGCGCAGGCGCAACGGCAGGAGTCGATCGCGGGATCTGCCGCACGGGATAGTCGGCGACGTAGGGTGAGCTCGTGAGCGATGACGCCCGACCGCCGATCGGCGATGTCGTGCGCGAGATCGTTCGGGCGTCCGCCGCGAGCGTCGTCGACACCCGCGGCGCCGCGCTCGCCGACGAAACCGACGGCGTGCATCGGCATCGGACCGCCGTGCGCCGTGTGCGCAGTGTGCTGGCGGCTTTCGCACCGCCGCTCGATCTCGCAGCCGCGCGACGGGTGCGCGTGGTGTTCGCGGAGTGGGGCGGCCAGCTCGGCGTCGTCCGCGACGCGGAGGTGCGGGCGGATGCCGCGGCGCAGGCGCTCGAGAAGCAGCAGATCGCGGATGACGGCATCCGGCGCCGTCTCGTCGACGACGAGCTCCTGCAGTACCAGCGCCTCCACGCCCGGCTGGTTGAGCTCGCGGAGGGTGAGCGGCTGGCCGAGGCGGACGCCCTGCTGCGCGATCTCGCCGCGGACCCCGTCCTCGAGGGTGCAGAGGAGTCGGCGCGCCGGGCGCTGCGCCGCATTCTGCGTCGGGAGGTGCGGCGCGTACGCCGCGCGGCCAAGAGGCAGGACGGCAGCGTCGAACGACTGCACGAAGTGCGTAAGGCCGGTCGGCGCCTCCGTTACGTCGGCGAGGCGATCGGGGCCGCGACGCCCCTGTTCGCCGACATCGTCGCCGACCTGGCCGCGGCGGGCGAGGCCGTGCACGATCTGCTCGGCGACCACCGCGACCTCGTGATCTTCGCCGAGCGGGTCGAACGCGAGCGGGCGCGCGCCGCGCGGGCGGGCGAGCCGGTCGCTGCCTACGATGCTCTCGCGGCCGAGGCGCGCGCCACGGCCGACCGCCGGCTCGAAGGACTCGACGACGCGCTCGCCCGCATCCGGACCGCCGGACGTCCCCTCCGCTGAGCGCTCGCGGGCGGGGGCGGATGTCGGGGCCCCCGCCTACACTTGACAGGCCATGACCGATGCCTCCACGCCCCTCGTCGTCGGCAGCGATCGCGGACCCCGCGACTCTGCCGGTGCGACAGCATCCCCACCCGACGACGACCTGCTCGCGGGTCTGAACCCGCCCCAGCGCGAGGCCGTGGAGTATCGCGGCGAGGCCCTGCTGATCGTGGCCGGAGCGGGGTCGGGCAAGACGAGCGTGCTCACCCGGCGCATCGCGCTGCTGCTGCGCCGGCGCGAGGCGTGGCCGAGCCAGATCCTCGCGATCACGTTCACCAACAAGGCCGCGGCCGAGATGCGTGAGCGCGTGCACGCCCTCGTCGGCGACGTGTCGCGCGGCATGTGGATCTCGACGTTCCACTCCGCCTGTGTGCGGATCCTGCGGCGCGAGGCCGAGAACTTCGGTTTCACGGCGTCGTTCACGATCTACGACTCCGGCGACTCGCGGGCGCTCGTCAAGCGCCTGGTCAAGGAGCACGAGGCCGACCGCTACGGCCTGACCCCCGCGGCGGTGCAGGGCAAGATCTCCAAGCTCAAGAACGAGCTCGCCGACGCCGAGTCGTACGCGCGCACGGCCAACATGTCCGATCCCGCCGAGCGCGTCTTCGTCGAGGTCTTCGCCGACTACCAGCGCGCGCTCACCAGGGCCAACGCGTTCGACTTCGACGACCTCATCGCCCAGACGGTCTATCTCTTCCGCGCGTTCCCGACCATCGCCGACACCTACCGCCGTCGATTCCGGCACATCCTGGTCGACGAGTACCAGGACACCAATCACGCGCAGTACGCCCTCATCCACGAGCTGACCCGCGCGCCGGGTTCCGGCGCCGCGCCCGAGGGGTTCGACGGCGGCGGGGGCATGATGATCTTCGAGCCGGCCGCACGGCGCGACGAACCCGACCAGGCGGCAGCATCCCTCACCGTCGTCGGCGACTCCGACCAGTCGATATACGCCTTCCGCGGGGCCGACATCCGCAACATCAGCGAGTTCGAACGCGACTACCCGGGCGCCAAGGTCGTGCTGCTCGAACAGAACTACCGCTCGACGCAGAACATCCTCAGCGCTGCCAACGCGGTGATCAGCCACAACTTCGATCGCAAAGACAAGAAGCTCTGGACCGATGTGGGTGCGGGCGACGCGATCATCGGCTTCACCGGCTACTCGCAGCACGACGAGGCGCAGTTCGTCGCCGACGAGATCGAGGCGCTGCACCGGCGGGGCACGGCCTACGGCGACATCGCGGTGTTCTATCGCACCAACTCGCAGTCGCGCGCGCTCGAAGAGATCTTCATCCGCTCTGCGCTTCCGTACAAGATCATGGGCGGCACCAAGTTCTACGAGCGTGCCGAGATCAAGGACGCGATGGCCTACCTCATCGCGGTCGCCAACCCCGCCGACGAGATGGCCCTGCGGCGCATCCTGAACAGGCCGCGACGCGGCATCGGCGATGTCACGCAGGCGACGATCGCCCGGTACGCCGCCGATGAGGGCATCACGTTCCGCGACGCGCTGGCCAACGCGTCGGCGCTGGGCGTCGGGCCCAAGATCCAGGCCGCGGTCGCGCAGCTCGACGCGGTGCTGGTCGAGGCGTCCGCCGTCATGCTCCCGCCCTCGGGTGAGCTGGCGCCGGCGACCTCGGTGGCCGGAGGGCTCGCGATCCTCCTGAACAAGAGCGGATACATGGACGCGCTGCGTGCGAGCCGCGACCCGCAGGACGAGGCGCGCCTCGAGAACCTCGACGAGCTGATCTCGGTGACCAAGGAGTTCGCCCGCAACAACCCCGAGGGCACGGTGATCGACTTCCTCGCCGAGGTCGCGCTCGTCTCGGACGCCGACGACCTCGACGATGCCTCCGGATCGGTCTCGCTCATGACGATGCACACCGCGAAGGGGCTCGAGTTCGACGCGGTGTTCGTCACGGGTGTCGAGGAGGATCTGATCCCGCACCGCATCTCGGCGAACGAGCCGGGCGGCCCGGCCGAGGAGCGACGCCTGTTCTACGTCGGCATCACCCGCGCCCGCAAGAAGCTGCACCTCTCGCTCGCGATGACCCGGGCGCAGTTCGGCGAGGTCACCGTCGCGATGCCCAGTCGTTTTCTGCAGGAGATCCCCGCCGACCTCATCGACTGGCGTCAGTCGCCCGGCGATGTCAACTCCCGCGGCGGCATGCAGTCGCGCGCGCTCAACGCCAGGCGCCCCGGGGGGTCCGGCGGTGCGTCCAACTGGGGCGCGCGTGCCCTGCCCGAGGGGGCGTCGGCGGGCCGCCGCTACGGCGACGACCTCGTGCCGAAGGCCTCCTCGATCGATCGATTCCCCAACCGCGTGCCCGCTCGCGTGCGCGACAACGGTGACCTCGAGCTCGCCTCGGGCGACCGCATCCGTCACGAGGACTTCGGCGAGGGGCGTGTCGATGCCGTCACGGGAGAGGGCGCCAAGCGGGTCGCGCACGTGCGATTCGACAGCGCCGGGCCCAAGAAACTGCTGATCAAGATCGCGCCCATCGAGAAGCTGTAGGGTCCGTGCAGGCCCGCCGACAGCATCCCGATCGTTCGGGCCCTGCGATTAGGCTGGAAGGATGGCTCTGTTCTCACGTCGCCCGAAGGCGACGGATGCGTCCACGTCCGACGACACGCCCGCCGACGACACGGCGGCCGAAGACACGGCGGCTGGCGGTTCGGAAGAGCGGGCGGATGCTGTCGCCGATGAGGGTGCCGAGCCCACACCTCAGGTGAACATCTCACTGTCGACCTTCCGTGGCGTGGGTGCCCTGGGGCCGCAGGATCGCGCCCGCGCGGACGCGGCGACGCCCGCGAGGACCACTCCGGCGTCGCCCGCGACGATGTCGTCGGCTGAGACGGCCCCGCCGAACGCCTCGCGCGTGCAGGGTCCCGCCGAGGCGCCTCCGCCCCGCGAGAGCGTGCCCGGCCTCAAGGACAACGTGCTGCTGCACGCCGCTCTCGCCCGCCTCAGCGAGAAGCCGACCGCCCGCGAACTGCTCGACGTCGCCCGCCAGCTGCTGCAGAACCACGTCTTCCTGCGGGTGCGCGGCGATGCCCGCGCCCTGCTGGCGGAGGGCAAAGAGCTCCCACTGGCGGTGGCGAAGCGCGGCGACGAGCAGTTCATGCTCGTCTACAGCTCGGGCGAGGCCCTGCAGGCGGCGGTGCAGGCCGACGGCCAGGCCGACACGTCTGCCGTCGCTCAGCCCGCCCTCGCGGTTCTTCGGCACATGATGGCCGGCCCGTACGCCGGGCTGCTGATCGACGGCGCCGCCGCGCAGGCGCGCGCGGTGTTGCCGCGCGCCGTGCTCGAACCGGCGCTCGCGCAGGCCGACCCGCAGCTGCGCGTGAAGACCGCGCTCGCCGCCGAACGCACGCCCGAGACCGCCGCGTCTCTGGCGCAGACCCTCTCCGAGACGCCGATCTGGGTCGCCGTGCGCGAGAACACCCCCGCCGACGGGCAGGCTCCGCGCATGGGCATCGCCGAGGCGCGCACCGCCGACGGCCGTCGGTTGCTCGAGGTCTATTCGCACCCCCTCGAGATCGTGGCGATGGCCCGCGGCGACCGGCCGATGCCGTTCACGCCGGCGCAGCTAGGCAAGGCGCTGCGCGATCACCCCGAACTCTCCGGCGTGCTCGTCGATGCCGCCGGGCCCTGGTTGATCGTCGACCGTGACACCCTCGCGCCCGTGCTCGCGCTGCCCGAGCCGCCCGCGGCGGCTCCCGAGGCGCCCGCCGCTGCGCCCGAGCCCGACCACACCGACTCCGCCGACGCAACCGGGTGACGGATGCCGGGGCCCGGGCCTAGGGTCGAGTCCATGGCGTCCGAGCGCATCACCCTGACCGTCCCCGGTCCCGCGGGCGACCGCGAGGTCGGGCTTTCGAGCCCCAATCGCGTGATCTGGCCCGAACTGGGCATCACCAAGCACGAGCTCGCCGAGTACATGATCGCCGTGTCCGGTCCCCTCCTCACGGCCAACGGCGATCGGCCGGTGTCGCTCGAGAGGTTTCCCGACGCGGTCGGCGGCGAGAGCTTCTTCTCGAAGAACCCGCCCAAGGGGGCGCCCGACTACGTCGAGTCCGTGACGGTGACCTACAACAGCGGGCGACGGCATCCACAGCTCGTGCTCACCGAGACCGCCGCGACCCTGTGGGCGGTGCAGATGAACACGATCGTCTTCCACCCGTGGGCGTCGCTGACGGCGAACACCGACAACCCGGTCGAGCTGCGCATCGACCTCGACCCGCAGCCGGGCACGGGTTTCGCGCAGGCCGTGTCGGCTGCGCACGGCCTGCGCGAGGTGCTCCGCGAGGCCGGTCTCGAGCCCTGGGTCAAGACCAGCGGCAACCGCGGTCTGCACGTGTTCTGCCCCATCGAGCCCACCCACGAGTTCCTCGACGTGCGGCACGCCGTGATCGCCGCGGCCCGCGAGCTCGAGCGCCGCATGCCCGATCGCGTGACGACGAAGTGGTGGAAAGAAGAGCGCGGCGAGCGCATCTTCGTCGACTTCAACCAGGCCAACCGCGACCGCACGATGGCGGGCGCCTACTCGCCCCGAGCCCTCGCGGGGGCGAGCGTGTCGACCCCGATCGAATGGGACGAGTTGGATGCCGTCGATCCGGCCTCCTTCACCGTCCGGTCGATTCCTGCCCGCCTCGCCGAGCGCGGGGACCCGTGGGCGGGTCTGCTCGAGCGGTCCGGCCGCATCGACACCCTGCTCCAGTGGTGGGAGCGAGACCTTGCGGCGGGGCTGGGGGAGCTGCCGTTCCCGCCCGAGTTCCCGAAGATGCCCGGAGAGCCGCCGCGCGTCCAGCCCAGCCGCGCCCGCAAACCCGACGCGTGACCGCCGGGCGTTTCGTCTCGTCGCCGCGCTCCTCGCTCAACGACCGGCGGTCGAAACGCAGCCCCGGTTGTTGAGCGAGCGCAGTGAGTCGAGACGCAGCCCGTCGCCGTGGAGTCAGTACAGCACGCGGCCGAGGTCGTAGGCCGACACCTGCTCGAGCTGGTCGAACCGGCAGGATGCAGCATCCCGGTCGGGGCGCCACCGCTCGAACTGCACGGTGTGCCGGAAACGCCGGCCCTCGAGCTGGTCGTAGCGCACCTCGAGCACGCGCTCGGGACGCAGCCGCACGAACGAGACGTCCTTCGACCCCGAGAAGCGCGACCGGTCGCCCTCGCCCGTCACCGCATCGCCGGACTCGTCGCGCTCGACGAGGGGCGCGAGTTCGTCGACCAGCTCGAGCCGGCGCTTGTCGCTCCACGCCGCGACCCCGCCGACGCCGCGCAGCACACCGTCGTCGTAGAGGCCGACCAGCAGCGATCCCACGCCCTGGCCGCTCTTGTGCACGCGGTACCCGATCGCGACGACGTCGGCCGTGCGCGCGTGCTTGATCTTGAGCATCGTGCGCTTGCCCGGCGCGTAGGGCTGATCGATCGGTTTCGCGACGACACCGTCCAGACCCGCCCCCTCGAACTCCGCGAGCCAGTGGCGGGCGAGGGCGGCATCCGTCGTCGTGCGGGTCAGGTGCAGGGGATGCTGCACCCCGGCCAGCAGAGACTCCAGGCGTGCGCGGCGCTCGGCGAAGGGCAGCGCCGCGACATCCTCATCGCCGTCGACGAGCAGGTCGAAGGCGATGATCATCGCGGGGGTCTCGGCCGCCAGTCGCTGCACCCGAGAGGCCGCTGGATGGATGCGCTGCGACAGCGCCTCCCAGTCCAGGCGCTGCGCACCGGGTTCGCCGATCGCGACGACGATCTCTCCGTCGATCAGCGCGGGGCGGGGGAGTAGGTGCGGAAGAGCCTCGACGAGCTCGGGGAAGTACCGGGTCAGAGGTTTCGCCCCGCGGGATCCGAGTTCGACGCTCTCGCCGTCCCATGACACGAGCACGCGGAACCCATCCCACTTGGGTTCGAAGCTCAGCCCTGTGCGGTCGGGGACCTCGGGCACGGCCTTGGCCAGCATCGGTGCGGGGATCTCATGCGGCATGGTGCGTGCTCCTGTGGCGGCGTCGGGCCTAGGCGATCTCTTCCTTGCGCTTGCGTCGTGCCCAGCGGGCGGGGGAGTTCGGGCCGTCCCAGACCTGTACGACGCCCCACACGACCGCGGTGATCGGCACGGCCAGCACGGCGCCGAGCACACCGCCGAGCACGGTGCCGATCGTCAGCGCGATCAGCACGACGAAGGCGTGCAGCTTGAGCGTGCGCCCCATGAGCACCGGCTGGAGGAAGTTTCCCTCGAGCTGGTTGACGAGCACCACGACGCCGACGACGAAGAGCGCGTTGACGAGCCCGTTCGAGACGAGCGCGACGAGCGCGGCGAGGATGCCCGCGAGCGTCGCCCCCACGATCGGGATGAACGCGAGCAGGAACACGAGCACGGCCAGGGGCAGCCACAGCGGCACGCCGAGGATCGCGAGTCCGATGCCGATGCCGACAGCATCCACGAAGGCGACCGCGGCGGTGCCGCGGATGTACGAGCCGAGGGTCGACACCGCCTTGTCGCCGATGCGCTGCGCGCGGGCGTAGTGCTCGCCGCGGAAGGGGCGCAGCAGGAACTCCCACAGCTGCGGGCCGTCCTTGAGGAAGAAGAAGAGCACGACCACGAGGAGCACGAACCCCGTGATGAAGTTGGCGACGGCGCTGACGCCGGCGAGCGCGCCGGAGCCGAACTGGGCGCTCGTGACGAAGTCGGTCGCGGTCGCGATCCACTCGTCGATCTGCGCCTGATCGATCTCGAACGGCAGGGTGCCGACCCAGTCGATCACCTGCTGCACGCCCTCCTCGGCCTGCGCGTACAGCTCGTCCCACTGGTTGCGCACGGCCCACACGATGAGCCAGCCCACGAGACCCAGCAGAACCACGATCGTCAACAGGGTGATCAGTGTCGCCAGGAGTGAGGGCACACCGCGCGAGCGCATCCAGCGCATGACGGGCGCGAACGCCGACGCGAGGATCAGTGCGATGACGACCGGGATCGTCACGACGGTGATCTGCTGCATGCCGAGGAAGAGCACCGCCGCCACGATCAGCACGACGATGACCTGCACTGCGCGGATCGAGAGCCGGCCGAATCCGTCGGCCCACAGGCTCCACGGGGCGCGTTTGGCCTCGAGATCGACGCGCGATCCCTCGAGTCGGACGGTGCGGGGCTTGTCGCCGAGGAGTCCCATGCCTCGACGCTAACGTGCCGGGGCCCCGGCATCCCACCCCTTGCGTGCGCCGGTGCCGCCGTGCGAGCGCCGGGCCGGGTGTTGCCTCCGCCACGTGGGGGCGTCAGCGCTACGTGGGGTCGGGCGTTGGGGCGTCAGCGCTGCTCCGGGTCGGGCGTGGGGGGGGGGCGTCAGCGCTGCGTGGGTTGGGCGTTGGGGCGTCAGCGCTACCGTGGGGCGTGGAGCAGCGCGCCCCACGGTGATTCTGACGCCCCAACATCGGGGTCGGGCCCGGGGTATACCCCAGGGGGTATGATGATCCCATGGCGACGAAAGAGATCACCCTCGAGAACATCACCGAGACCGTGTCTGGCGAGGGCATCGTGCTGCTCGACTTCTGGGCCGCGTGGTGCGGCCCGTGCCGCATGTTCGCCCCCGTCTTCGAGCAGGCGGCAGGCGAGCACCCCGACATCGTCTTCGGCAAGATCGACACCGAGGCCCAGCAGCAGCTCGCGGCGGGATTCAATATCGCGTCCATCCCCACCCTCATGGCGTTCCGCGACGGCATCATCGTGTTCGCGCAGCCCGGCGCGCTCCCCGCCGCGGGACTCCAGCAGGTCATCGACGGCGTACGGGGCCTCGACATGGACGACGTCCGCCGGCAGATCGCCGCGCAGCAGGCAAGTGCGCAGAGCGCCGAATGATGGGGGATGCTGTGGCCACAGCATCCCGTGCCGCGCCGCGCTGCGCGGCCACTCGCGGTGAGCGCATCGGCCGCGGTTTCGCCTCCGTGTTCGTCGGTGCGTTCGCGGTGAGCACGCTCGACAATCCGTGGTGCGCGGTGCCGGCCGCGATCTGCAGTGTGCTGCTGATGGTCGGCGCGGTCACGGGCTGGTGCCCGACCGACCTGCTGCGGGCGGGGTCGGGATGGAGGTCTGGGTCTGGGGCGCCGTCGTCCGATCCGGCGGCCGGCACACCGACATTCGACTACCCGGTCGCGCCCGAACCTGTGCGGGTGCCCTCGCGCTGACGCCGGCGGCCTCTCAGCACGTTGGGGCGTCAGCGGCGCGTTGGGGCGCGGAGCAGCACGCCCCAACGTGATTCTGACGCCCCAACGCCGCTATGTTGCCGCGTCAGCGCGGAGCCGCGGCTAGCCGCGTCGAGCCGCTCCCAGTCGAGTCGCCGCTCAGGCGAAGGCGCTCATGCCTGTGATGTCGCGGCCGATCAGCAGGGCCTGGATCGACTCCGTGCCCTCATATGTGTGGATCGCCTCGATGTCGGCCATGTGCTGCATGACGCCGTTCTCGAGCAGGATGCCGTTGCCGCCGAGCAGGTCGCGCGCGACCGCGGCGATGCGGCGGGCGGCCCGGGTGTTGTGGAACTTGGCCAGCGACGCCTGCGTCGGCCGCAGTCCTCCCGAGGCCTCGAGGTCGGCGAGATGCCGGCAGTAGAGCTGCATCGCCGTCAGTTCCTCCAGCATCTGCGCGAGGCGTTCCTGCACCATCTGGAACTTCGCGAGCGGCTTGCCGAACTGCATGCGCTGCTGGGCATATGTCAGTGCCGCCTCGTAGCACGCGGTGGCGTGCCCGAGCGCCGACCACGCCACTCCCGACCTCGTCGCATAGAGCACGGTCGAGGCATCCTTGAAGGTGCGAGCGCCCGGCAGCAGCGCCTCGGCGGGAACCCGAACGTCATCGAGGGTGATGTGGGCCTGATGGATGCCGCGCAGCGACCCCTTGCCCGCGATCGGTGTTCCCGTATACCCGGCGCGGGTCTGCTCCACGAGCAGGCAGCGCACGGCGCCGTGGTGCTCGGCCCCCTCGTCGTCGATGCGCGCCCAGACGAACGTGACGCCGCCGGAAGCGCCGTTGCCGATCCACTTCTTCGCGCCGCGGATGACCCACTCGCCCGTTGCGGGGTCGCGTCGTGCCGTCGTCTCGAGCGACACCGAGTCGGAGCCGTGGTCGGGTTCGGTGAGGGCGAAGGCGCCGAGGACCTCGGCCGTGGCGAGGGGTCGGAGCCACTGCTCCTGCTGCGCGGTGGATCCGAAGAGGGCGAGCGTGCGCAGCGCCAGGCCGCCCTGCACGGCCAGCATCGTGCCGAGTGATCCGTCGCCGCGGGAGACCTCCATGTTGACCAGGCCCGCGGCCAGCGGCGAGAAGCGGGTGAGGTCGGGATGCTCGATGCCGTCGTTGACGAGGTCGAGCTCGCCCATGCGCCGCGCGACCTCGAGCGGGTACTCGGCGCGGTCCCACGCCTCGCGCATTCGCGGCGCGACCTCATCGACATACGCCCTGGCGCGTTCCCACACGGCGCGATCCTCCGCCGGGATGTCGGTGAACAGTGCGTAGTAGTCGGTGTCGAGTCGGCCCGTCACGTCGTAACGGCTCAGGTGCTCGCCGGGGAATGCTGTGGGGGCAACCGTCGTGGTCATGCCGGAAGGCTACTCCCGGCATCCGGTGTCAGCAAATGTGGAACGCGGTGCCAGCGCGTGTTCCGGGCGGGGTGCAACGCGGTCCTGGGCGCTGCGCGGCGTGGTCCCGGGCGTTGGGCGGCGTGGTCCCGGGCGTTGGGCGGCGTGGTCCCGGGCGTTGGGGCGTCGAGACCACGTTGGGGCGCGCTGCTCCACGCCCCAACGCGGTTCCGACGCCCCAACGTGGTCTCGACGCCCCAACGTAATCTCGACGCCCCGACGCTGACCACGGCGGCCGATGAGTGCGGGCGCGGCCGGGCGCGCGCCGCACCGAACCCACATTTTTGCAGCGAGCCACCACGCGTCGAGTGTGGGTTCGCTGCAAAAATGTGGGTTCGCCGCGGCCGCGACCGCGCGAGCGCCGCGACCGCGCGAGCGCCGCGACCGCGCAAGCGCCGCGACCGCCCCGAAGGACAGACCCGCGAGTCAGCGGTCGAGTTCGCTCCGCACGCGGCGGGCGATCTCGGCCGCGGGCATCGCGCGCGGGAACACCGCGACCACGACGTCGTCGGCGGCAGGCGCCTCGGCCTGGGGTTGCACGCCGTAGCGGCGCAGCGCGCCATCCAGCGCCGCGCGCAGCACGGACGCCGGCACGCGCTTGGTGCCCCGAAGCAGGCGGCGCAGCACGTGATTGTGCAGGGCCGTGACCAGCGCGGCGAATCCGACGGCGTCGAGCGGATCGATCCCGGGCAGCGCCTCGCGCAGGTACTCGTCGAAGAGGCGCTCGTAGCGGAAGACCGTGACGATCTCGCGCTCGCGCAGGGCCGGCACCTGCCGCACGATCTCGTAGCGTCGGCGGGCGACCTGGGGGTCGCGGGCGAAGTGCGCGAACACCCGCTCCGAGGCCTGGCAGACGGCAACCCACGGGTTCTCGTGCCCGCGCTCGAGCCAGGCGCGCACGTCGGCGAGCAGGATCTCGTGGTCGGCGAAGACGACGTCCTCTTTGCCGCCGAACTGGCGGAAGAACGTCGATCGGGAGACCCCGGCGGCCTGCGCGATCTGTTCGACGGAGGTCGCCTCGAATCCCTGCCGGGCGAACAGGTCGAGGGCCGCGGCGACGACGGTGGTGCGCGCGGCGGACGGGGACGGTGTCTCGCTCATGTCGACTCAGAGCCTATCGGCGCGCGTGTCGACGGCGATATCGAATCCGCATCGATCCGGCACTCGGTGCCGTCCTCGCTCGCACCCGCGCTGTCAAGACCGTTGCCCCGTCGACTCCCCGCCCCTTCACTGGCCAGCATGACATCGCTGTGGAAATCCGACCGGCACCCGCCGGAGGCCTCCGTCCCGTCCGAGCCAGGCGCGCACCACGACGTCGTGATCGTCGGTGCGGGCATCACGGGGCTCGTCACGGGGGTGATGCTGGCGCGCGAGGGGCGGGATGTCGCCATCCTCGAGTCGGGTGGCATCGCTCAGCTCGCCTCCGGGGCGAACACCGGCAAGGTCTCCCTCCTGCAGGGCAGCGTGCTCTCGACCCTGCGACGGCATCACCCGGCCTCGCTCGTGCGCGCGTACGTCGACGCGAATCGCGCGGGCATGGAATGGCTGCGCGCCTTCGCCGACGAGGCAGGGGTGCCCACGACGACGCAGACGGCGTACTCCTACGTGCAGGGTCGCGCGGGTCTGTATCTCGTCGACGCGGAGGTGGCGGCGGCGCGCGAGGCGGGGCTGTCGGTGCGACGGGTGGATCCCGCCGACATCCCCGCGCCACCGTTTCCGCTGGCCGGGGCGGCCGCGCTCGAGGGTCAGCTGGCGATCGACCCCGTGCGGCTCGCCGACGCCCTCGCCCGCGCGTTCGTCGCCGCGGGCGGCGTCCTGCATACCGGTGTGCGTGTCCGGAAGGTGCGGGTGCTGCCGCGCCCTCGTGTGTTGACGGATGCTGTCGAGGTCGCCGCCGGCCGGATCATCCTGGCCACCGGCACGCCGATCGACGATCGGGGCCTCTACTTCGCCAAGACGCAGGGGCTGCGCTCCTCCTGCGTCGCGTTCGAGACGGACGCCGAGATCCCGCCCGGGATGTTCCTCTCGATCGACGACCCCTCGCGGTCGGTGCGCGCGGTGAGCGCCGCGGACGGTCCGGCCGGGCCGGCGCGCCTCATCGTGGGCGGCAACGGACACCCCGTCGGCCGGGCCGAGTCCGAACGCGCGCTCATCGACGACCTCGTCGCGTGGACCCGCGAGCACTTCCCCGATGCGCGCGAGACGCACCGCTGGTGGGCGCAGGACTACGAATCCCACAACCTCGTGCCCTTCGTGGGGGGCATGCCGCGCTCGCTCGGCCGCGTGAGGTTCGCGACCGGGTACGGCAAGTGGGGCCTGACGAACGGACCCGCGGCCGCGCTGCGCCTCGCCGACGACATCCGCGGCACGCGCTGGCGCGATCGCCCCCGCTTCACGCAGCGCCTCTCCACGCGCCTGACCGTGCCCTCCGACATCGCACGCGGTCTTGCGGAAAACGCGCGCGTGGGACGCGCGGCACTGACCCGGTGGGCGGGCGCGCAGGCGCACGCGGTGCCCGTGGCCCGCCCGCCGGAGGGCGAGGGAGTGGTCGCGAACCGCGCCGGCATGCCGGTCGCGATCTCGACGGTGAACGGCCACACGCGGGCCGTCGGTGCGATCTGCCCCCACCTGGGCGGTGTGCTGGAGTGGAACGACGCGGCCTGCACGTGGGACTGCCCGCTGCACGCGTCGCGGTTCACGGCGGAGGGCGTCCGCATCGAGGGACCCGCGACGAGCGATCTGAAGCCGATCCGCTGAACCCGGCGCGTGCGGGCCGCCGTGCGCGCGGGTAGTACGCTGGATGACCGGTAGATCTCTCGATATCGAGACTTTTCTCCGTCCGCACCCGTCGCCCCATTGAAGGATTAGCAACGTGGATCTCTACGAGTACCAGGCCCGTGATCTGTTCGAGAAATACGAGGTGCCGGTGCTCCCGGGCATCATCGCCGACACCCCCGAGGAGGCGAAGGCCGCAGCCGAGAAGATCGGCGGGGTCGTCGTCGTGAAGGCGCAGGTCAAGACCGGCGGCCGCGGCAAGGCCGGCGGCGTCAAGGTCGCCAAGACCGCCGACGAGGCCTACGAAGCCGCGAAGGCCATCCTCGGCCTCGACATCAAGGGCCACGTCGTCAAGCGCGTCATGGTCGCCGCGGGCGCCCGCATCGACAAGGAGTACTACTTCTCGCTGCTGCTCGACCGGGCCAACCGCTCCTACCTCTCGCTCGCCAGCGTCGAGGGGGGCATGGAGATCGAAGAGCTCGCCGTCGAGCGACCCGAGGCGCTCGCCCGCGTCGAGGTCGACCCGCTGACCGGCATCGACGAGGCCAAGGCCCGCGAGATCGCGCAGGCCGCGGGCTTCGCCCCCGAACTGGTGGATGCTGTCGCCGACGTGTTCGTCAAGCTCGGCACCGTCTACAAGAGCGAAGACGCGACGCTCGTCGAGGTCAACCCGCTCGTGCTCACAGAAGAGGGCGACATCGTCGCGCTCGATGGCAAGGTCTCGCTCGACGAGAACGCCGGCTTCCGTCACGCCGGGCACGCGCTGCTCGAAGACAAGGACGCGGCCGACCCGCTCGAGGCCAAGGCGAAGGCGAACGACCTCAACTACGTCAAGCTCGACGGCGAGGTGGGCGTGATCGGCAACGGTGCGGGCCTCGTGATGTCGACCCTCGACGTCGTCGCCTACGCCGGCGAGAGCCACGGCGGAGTCAAGCCCGCCAACTTCCTCGACATCGGCGGCGGCGCCTCGGCCGAGGTCATGGCCAACGGGCTCGACGTGATCCTCGGCGACGAGCAGGTCAAG
>NZ_QFPF01000019.1 GCF_003248605.1 Microbacterium sp. | reverse complement strand
AGGTCGCGGAAGCGATCGCGTCGAAGCGTGTCGACGCTGATGTTCAGCCGCGACAGGCCCGCGTCGATCAGCTGCGGCAGCACCTCGGGCAGACGGATGCCGTTGGTCGTCATCGCGATCTGCACGGGTCCGTCCGGGCCCGAGACGGCGGCCAGGCGACGCACCACCTCGACGATGTCGGTGCGCAGGAGCGGCTCGCCACCCGTGAGCCGGAAGGTGGTGATCCCGGATGCTGCGGCCACTCTCGCGACGCGCTCGATCTCGTCGAGACCCAGGATGCTCGTGCGTGCGAGCCACTCGTTGCCCTGTTCGGGCATGCAGTAGGTGCAGCGCAGGGAGCATCGATCGGTCAGCGAGATGCGCAGGTCGCGGTGGACCCGGCCGTGCGTGTCGATGAGGGGTGAGCCGGGGGCCTGAGCGTCCACAGCCGCGGGCCCCGGCATCCGTACGCCGATCGTGACCGGCACGGCGCTCACGGCGTCGCCCCGCTCTCGAGCGCGCGTGTGCCGGACATGCGTCCGAGCCTATCCCCGCGCGGGCTTATTCACGGCCGGATCAGGCTCGCCGAACGCCGGGAATGCGGGAATCTCGTTGTCGAGATACCGCCCTCCCGTGTGGTCTGACCACATGCTACGGTGAGTCGCGAACCGCCCCCTGAGCGAAATCGGAGTCCGCCCGTGGATCTGCTCGACCCGCTGCTTCTCGCCCGCTGGCAGTTCGGTCTGACGACCCTGTACCACTACCTCTTCGTCCCGCTCACCCTGGGACTCGCGCTCGTCGTCGCGATCTTCCAGACCGTCTGGCACCGCACGGGCGATGTGAAGTGGCTGCACCTGACGCGGCTGTTCGGCAAGATCTTCCTGATCAACTTCGCGATGGGCGTCGTCACCGGGATCGTGCAGGAGTTCCAGTTCGGCATGAACTGGTCGGCCTACTCGCGCTTCGTCGGCGACGTCTTCGGGGCGCCGTTGGCGTTCGAGGGCCTCATGGCATTCTTCTTCGAGGCCACCTTCATCGGTCTCTGGATCTTCGGATGGGACCGACTGCCCCGCATCCTGCACCTGCTGTCGATGTGGATGGTCGTGCTCGGCTCCACCCTGTCGGCCTACTTCATCCTCGCCGCCAACGCCTTCATGCAGAACCCCGTCGGCTATCAGATGGCCGCCGACGGGGGCCGCGCGGAGCTGATCGACTTCGGAGCGGTGCTGACCAACCCCGTCGTGCTCGCCGCGTTCCCGCACACGATCTTCGCCGCGTGGATGTTCGCGGCCGCCGTCGTCATCGCCGTCTCGGCGTGGCATCTCTCCCGCGGCCAGCATCTCGAGACGATGCGCTCCTCGCTGCGGTTCGGCCTGTGGTTCATGATCGTCTCGTTCGCCGGCGTCGCCCTCTCGGGAGACCAACTGAGCCTCGTCATGGTGGCGACGCAGCCGATGAAGATGGCCGCCGCCGAGGCGATGTGGAACACCGCCTGCGGTGCGGACGCGTCGTTCTCGATCTTCTCCCTCGGCACCCCCGACGGGTCGGAGGAGATCTGGTCGCTGCGCGTGCCCTACCTGCTCAGCTTCCTCTCCACGCATACGTTCGACGGCTGTGTCGAGGGCCTCAACGACCTGCAGGCGCTGTACGAGCAGCAGTTCGGCGAGGGCGTCAGCTACATGCCCATCATCTGGGTCACGTACTGGTCGTTCCGCTGGATGATCGGCCTCGGCGGTGCCGCCGCCCTCGTCGCGGTCGCGGGCCTCTGGGTCACTCGCAAGAAGGCGACCAAGCCGGTCGCGGGCTGGATGTGGAAGATCGCGATCTGGTCGGCCCCGCTCCCCCTGCTCGGCAGCCTCGTCGGCTGGGTCTTCACCGAGATGGGTCGCCAGCCCTGGATCGTGTTCAGCCTCATGCTCACCGAGGACGGCGTCTCCCCCAACGTGCCGGGGTGGACCGTGCTGATCTCGCTCGTCGCGTTCACGCTCATCTACGCCGCGCTCGCGGTGGTCGAGTTCGGACTCATCCTCAAGGCCGCGCAGAAGGGCCCGGATCCGCTGCCCGATCCGAACGCGCCGAAAGACGATTCCGACGACGCCCACCGCCTCACCTCGACGGTCTACTAGGAGCCGATCATGGATCTCGCCTATCTCTGGTTCTGGATCATCGGATTCCTCTTCATCGGGTACTTCGTGCTCGACGGGTTCGATTTCGGCGTCGGGATGTCGCTGCCCTTCCTCGGCAAGGACGACATCGGCCGCCGGCAGATCATCAACACGATCGGTCCCGTGTGGGACCTCAACGAGACGTGGCTGATCGTGGCGGGGGCCTCGCTGTTCGCCGCGTTCCCGGAGTGGTACGCGACGCTCTTCAGCGGCTTCTACCTGCCGCTGCTGCTCATCCTGCTGGCGCTCATCGCCCGCGGGGTGTCGTTCGAGTACCGGCATCAGCGCGACAGCCTGCGCTGGAAGAAGGGCTTCGACACGATGATCGTCGTCGGGTCCGCCGTACCGGCGCTGCTGTGGGGAGTCGCCTTCGCGAACATCGTGCAGGGGGTGCCGATCGATCAGGACTTCGAATTCACCGGCACGCTGCTGACGCTGCTGAACCCCTACGCGCTGCTGGGCGGCCTCACCACGCTCCTGCTGTTCTTCACGTACGGCGTGAGCTTCGTGGCGCTCAAGACCGACGGAGCGGTGCACGACGACGCCCGCAAGCTCGCCGCCCGCGCCGGGTTCGTGACGATCGTCGTCGCGGCGCTGTTCCTGCTCTGGACGGTGCTCGCCCACCCCGCGCTGCCCGTCATGCTGCTCGCGATCGCCGCGGCCGTCTTCCTCATCCTCTCGGTCGGCGCGAACCTGCGCGACCGCGAGGGCTGGGCCTTCGGCTTCGGCGCCGCGACCGTCGTAGCGGCGGTGGGGACGCTGTGGTTCGCGCTCTACCCCTCCGTCATGCCCTCCTCCACCGACCCGGCCTTCAGCCTGACCATCGAGAACGCGTCCAGCACCGACTACACGCTGACGATCATGTCGTGGGCGGCCCTGATCTTCCTGCCCCTCGTGCTGGCCTACCAGGGGTGGACGTACTGGGTGTTCCGCCGCCGTGTCTCGCGCTCGCGCATCGAGAAGGCCGCCGCGGAGGCCCACTGATGCGGGCCGGCGATAGCCTCGACATGCTGTGACCGACCAATCCGATGCCCCCGGCGCGCGCACGCCGCGCACGCCCCCCGTCGACCCCCGGCTGCTGCGGTACGCGCGCGCCTCCCGCGGCTTCTTCGTCGCGCTGGCCGTGATCTCGCTCGCGCAGACGGTCGTGATCATCGCCTTCGCGTGGCTGCTCACGCGCGCGATCACCGGCGCGATCGATGGGATGCCGTGGCCCGAGCTCTCGGGGACCCTTCTGGCGCTCGGCGGCGTGGTGCTCGTGCGCGCGCTGATGATCTGGGTGCGCGATCAGGCCGCGGCGCGCGCCGCCGCCCGTGTGCAGGCACAGCTGCGCGACGGGCTGATGAGCGCCGTCGGGCGCCTCGGGCCGGGCTGGCTCGAGCGACAGAACTCCGCCGCCCTCGCGGTGACGGCCGGTCGGGGGCTCGAAGCGCTCGACGCGTACTTCGGCCGGTACCTGCCGCAGCTCGTGCAGACCGCGATCGCGACCCCCGGCATCCTGATCGTGATGTGGTGGGCGGACTGGATCAGCGGCCTCACCGTGCTGCTGACGCTGCCGCTGATCCCGATCTTCATGATCCTCATCGGCCTCGCCACCCGTGCCGTGCAGAAGCGGCAGTGGCAGACCCTGCAGCGCCTCGCGGCGCGCTTCGCCGATACGGTGCAGGGTCTGTCGACGCTCACCGTCTTCGGGCGCCAGCACCGCGCGGCGGCCTCGATCGACGAGGTGACGGGGCGGTACCGCGTCGAGACGATGAAGGTGCTGCGCGTGTCGTTCCTGTCGGGGTTCGCACTCGAGTTCCTCGCGAGCATCGCCGTGGCGATCGTGGCGGTCTCGATCGGGTTCCGTCTGCTCGATGGCGCGATGGTGCTCGGCGTCGGGCTGTTCGTGCTGCTGCTGGCGCCCGAGGCGTATCTGCCGCTGCGCCAAGTGGGTGTGCAGTTCCACGCGGCCGCCGAGGGTGTCGCCGCGACGGCGGATGTGTTCGCCGTGCTCGACGCCGCGCAGGCGCTGAGCGCCGCGCCGCGGGCCGCACAGACGACGCGCGATGCCGGGGGCCCGGCACGACTGGAGCTGCGCGGCCTGCGGGTGCTCCGCGGGGATCGGATGCTGCCGGCCGTGGATCTTGTGGCGCGGGCGGGCGAGGTCGTGCTGATCGAAGGACCGAGTGGTTCGGGCAAGTCGAGCATCTTCGCCGCTCTGCGCGGCGCCGCGGCGTTCGAGGGCGACGCATCGTGGGCGGGCAGCCCGGTCTCCTCCCTCTGCCCCGCGAGCTGGCTGGCGTGGGCGGGTCAGCAGCCCGGGCTGATCGCGGGCACCGTCGCCGCCAACATCGCGCTCGGTTCGCCGAATCCCGATGCGGGGCGCGTCCATCGTGCTCTCGATCTCGCCGCCGCGGAGGGTATCGACCCCGCTCTGGAGCTCGGCGTGCAGGGTGGCGGACTCTCGGGTGGTCAGGCCCAGCGCGTCGCGGTGGCCCGCGCCCTGTACCGCCATCTCTCGGGAGCCGCGCCCGTGATCGCGCTGGATGAGCCGAGCTCGGCCCTGGATGCCGAGACGGAGCGCGCCCTGTGGGTGCGCGTGCGCGAGATCGCCGATGCCGGCGCCCTTGTGCTGCTCGTGTCGCACCGCGCGTCGGCGCGTGGCATCGCCGACCGGATCGTGTCGCTGCGCGGCGCGGAGGTGATCGCGTGAGTGCCCGCTCCACCGTGTCGACCCGTGGCCGCCTCACGCCGCGCACCCGCGACGTGCTGCGCGGCGCGATGCCGCCGCTGCGGCGCTTCTGGCCGGGTGCGGCATCCGGATTCCTCTCCGAGGCATCCGCCGTCGCACTGCTCGCGGTCAGCGCGTGGCTGATCGTGCGCGCGAGCGAGCAGCCGATCCTGCTCGCGATCTCGGTCGCGGTCGTGGGGGTGCGGCTGTTTGCACTGACGCGCGCGGTGTTCCGCTACACCGACCGCCTGGCCGGGCACGACGCGGCGCTGCGCCAGCTCGCGACGACCCGCTCCGACCTCCTCCGGCGGCTCATCCCGCTCGCGCCCGACGGCCTCGGCCGCGCACGCCGGGGCTCATTTCTCGGGGCCCTCGTCGACGATGTCGACGAGCTGCAGAATCTTCCGCTGCGCGTCGTGCAGCCGCTGACGGCGTCGGCGCTCGTCGCTCTCGGCGCCGTGGTCTTCGTCGCGACGGTGTCGTGGACGGCGGCGCTCACGCTGCTCGCGTGCCTCGTCGCCGCCGGCGTGGCTGCGACCCTGTGGGGCTGGGCGGTGGGTGCGCGTGCCGAGCGTGCCCTGGCCCCACTGCGGGCACGCCTCGCCGACCAGGTGCTCGATCACCTGGGCAGCCTCGACGTGCTTGCGGCATACGGAGCCGAGGCCGAGAGCCGCAAGCGTATCCGCGAGACCGACGCGCTGCTGCGTCGTGCGATCGTGCGGCGCGCGGGCGCGCAGGCGGGCACCGCGGCGGTCGTGTCGCTGCTGGCGGGCGCGGCGTCGATCCTCGCCGTGGTCACCGCGGGGGCACCGGGCGCGCTGCCGGGGCCCTCGCTCGCGGTGGTCGTGCTCGTGCCGCTCGCGGTGTTCGACGTGTTCGCCTCGGTGCCGCTCGCGGCGTCGGCCTGGCGGCAGGTGCGGGCGAGCGCGCAGCGCATCGCCGTGTCGCTGCCCGAGGCCGCACCGCCCGAGATCGTGGCCGCGGGGCCCGCCCCCACGGGTGTCGCACCCGCGCTCGGTGCCGGGCCCGCCGCGGGGTTGCGACTGCGTGGGGTCTCCGCCCGCTGGCCGGCGGCCGCGAGGGCCGCGCTGCGCGATGTCGATCTGCACGTGCGCCCCGGCGAGCGCGTGCTCGTCGTCGGGTCCAGCGGTGCAGGAAAGTCGACCCTCGCGCACGTCCTCGTGCGCTTCCTCGAGCACACGGGCTCTTACGAGATCGGCGGGGTGCCGGTGCGGCAGCTCGCCGCCGACGATGTGCGCCTGACCGTCGGACTGTGCGAGCAGCATCCGATGCTCTTCGACGAAGACATCCGGCAGAACCTGCTCTTCGCGCGCGACACCGCGAGCGACGCCGACCTCGTCGCCGTGCTCGAGCGCGTGGGTCTCGGGCCCTGGCTCGCCGAACGCGGCGGACTCGATGCCCGCGTCGGCGAGCGCGGCGCTCTCGTCTCGGGCGGGCAGGCGCAGCGCATCGCCCTCGCAAGGGCGCTGCTGCGCGGCTTTCCCGTGCTCGTCCTCGACGAGCCCACCGCCGGCGTCGACGTCGAGGCCTCGGATCGCCTGCTCGCCGACCTGCTGGGCGCGGTCGGACCCGAGCAGGCGGTCGTGCTGATCTCGCACGTGGGGGTTCCGGGCGGCGCGGTCGATCGTGTCGTGCGGCTGGCGGATGGTCGTGTGCTCGACTGACCCCGTTCAGGGCAGCGCGCGACCGAAGGCCTGCTCGCCGGATCCCGAGGGTAGCCGTGTGAATCCCAGGCGGTCGTAGAAGGCGAGCGCACCGGCGTTCTGCGCATCCGCGACGAGATGCACGCCGCCGACGCCGCCGAGCGCCAGCGCATCGCAGAACCGTTCGACAAGGGCGCGGCCGGCACCCCGGCCCTGGGCATCGGGCAGCAGGTCGACGTGCAGGTGCGCGGGGTACGTCGCGGCGTAGGGCGCGGGTACGGTGCCGCGCGCGTCGGCGTACGCGATCATCTCGGCGTCCCGCGCATCGCGCACCCCTGCCGGGGTGGCGTATCGTCCCCGGCGCGCCGGCCACCATTGTTCGGCGAACCAGGTCTCGAACGCGGCGGTGTCGGGCGTGCCGACGACATAGCCGCGTGGCCCCCGGACGCCCGCGTCGTCGCCTGCGTCGTCCCCCAGGACGAAGCAGAAGTCCGGATGCCGCGCCGCATACGGCAGCACGAACAGGTCGGGCAGCAGCCCATCCGACGAATGCGCGCCCGTCGCGTCGGCGCCGGCGGCGCCCGTGCGCACGCAGATCTCGGCCAGCGCCTCATGATCGTCCGGCCGGACGGGACGGATCCGGGTCACGCAGACGCACCAGGCGTGACGGCGCCGGCCTCCAGAGCCGCGCGCGCCGCCGACCGCGAGCGCATCGCTCCGGCTCCGGCTCCGGCCCCGATCGATTGCAGACGCACGTCGGCCGGCGCCAGCGTCAGGCGCACCGGGACCCCGGCGGTCAGGCGCAGATCGGCGACGACGTCGGCTCCGACATCCACCGCCACCGCCGGGTCGGCGGTGTGCACGCGCGCACCCACCGGCGTCTGCTCCACGCGCGTCACCCGCGCCAGCCACGTTCCGGGGGTGCTCTCGTCGTCGGTGACCAGCCGCAGGGCGCCCGTCCAGGATGACTCGCCCGCGCGCTCGAGGCGCACGACCCCGGGGCGGAAGACAGCGGCGACCGCACCGCCGTCCTCCTCCGCGGCGGCGCGGGAGGCGGCATCGGCGCTTTCGATCAGCACCTCGGGGCTGACGCCGGGCGCCCGCCACAGGCCACCGCGCGCGACGCCTTCGACCCGGTTCAGGCCGGCGATGCTCGCCGCGAATCGCGTCGCGGGGGCATGCAGCACGTCGCGCACGTCGCCCGACTGCGTGACCCTGCCCTCCTCGATCAGCACGAGACGGGAGGCCAGACCCGCCGCGTCGACCGCGTCGTGGGTGACGATGAGAGCCGTTGCGCGGGTCGCGGTGAGCTGCTCGCTGAGCATCGCGCGGATATCGCCCGCCGTCTCGGGGTCGAGGGAGGTCAGCGGCTCGTCGAGCAGAAGCACCTGAGGGGCCGTCGCCAGGGCACGGGCGATGGCGACGCGCTGCTGCTGACCCCCCGACAGGTGCGCGGGTCGCTTGTCGCCGGCGCCCGGGAGGCCGACGCGCCAGAGCCAGTCGTCGGCTTCACCGAGGGCCACCGAGCGGCCGATGCCTCGCGCGCGGGTGCCGAAGGCGACGTTCTCGCGCGCCGTGAGATGCGGAAACAGGCGCGGCTCCTGGCCGAGGAGGACCGCCCCGCGCTGCGCCGCCCGCAGGTGCCGACGCGGTCGCGCGGAGGCGACGTCGCGATCGCCGATGCGCACCCGGCCCTCGCTCAGCCGCGCGAGGCCGGCGATCGCCGCGAGCAGCGTTGACTTTCCGGCACCGCTCGGTCCCATGATCGCCACGACCTCGCCGGGCTCGCACGCCACCGAGGCCTCGAGGCGGAACCCGCGGCGGGCGACGGCGACGTCGGCGACCAGGCCCGAGCCCGTCATCGCGGCGCCCCCTGCCGCCAACCGCGGACGAGCAGCAGCACGACGAGCGAGGTGACCAGCAGCAGCAGCGACAGCGCGACCGCCGTGCCCTGACCGACACCGGCGCCGTTGAAGGCGGTGTAGATCGCGAGCGGCATCGTCTGGGTCACGCCCGGCGCGTTGCCGGCGAATAGCGCGGTCGCGCCGAACTCGCCGATCGCGCGGGCGAAGCAGAGGATCACGCCCGCGAGCAGCCCGGGCGCCGCGAGCGGCAGTGTCACCCGCCAGAGAATGCGCCAGCGTCCGGCGCCGAGCGTGGCCGCGGTGTTCTCGTACTCGACGCCGGATGTGCGAAGCGACCCCTCGACGGCGAGCACGAGGAAGGGCAGCGCGACGAACACCTGCGCCAGCACGACGGCCGCCGTCGTGAACGGCAGGGTGATGCCCCAGGTGGCGAGCACCTCGCCGACGGGACTGCTGCGTCCGAAGAGGAACAGCAGCGCAACGCCTCCGACCATCGGCGGCAGCACGAGTGGCACCGTCACGAGCACGCGCAGCACGCCCGCGATGCCCGGGCGCGCCCTCGCGATCACGAGCGCGAGCGGCACGCCCAGCACGGTGCACACGAGGGTGGCGATACCCCCCGTGCCCAGCGAGAGCAGGAGCGCATCGATGGCCTCTGGCGAGGTGATGTCGGCCCACAGATTCGCCCATTCCATGCGCCCGACGAGCGCGCCCAGGGGCACGACCAGCAGCGCGAGCCCGAGCAGGGCCGGCACGACGAGGATCGGCGGCAGTGTGCCACCGGGCGCCCTCGGCTCGGCGGCCGTCACGGCGCCCCGAATCCGCGCGCGCCGAGCATGTCCTCTCCGCGACCCGAGACCACGTACGCGACGAAAGCCTCGGCGGCCGCGCGATCGGTCGCGGTCTCGAGCACCCCGATCGGGTAGCGGTTGACGACACCCTCGGCCCCCGCCGGAGTGAAACTCTCGACGGGCTGACCGACGACATCCGTCGCGTACACCAGGCCCGCGTCCGCTTCGTCGGCGGCGATCTTGGTCAGCACGGCGGTGACGTTCTGCTCGTAGCTGGCGGCGCGCACGGTGAGGCCGGCGGCCTCGAACAGACGCTGGGATGCTGCGCCACACGGCACCTCGTCGGCGCACAGCACGACGGTGGCCGCGGGGTCGGCCAGGTCTTCGAGCGTCGTGATGCCGGCGGCGTTGCCCTCGGGAACGGCGACGACGAGCGTGTTGGTCGCGAAGAGCTCGGGCGCCGGCACGAGTTCTGCGACCGCCGCCATGTTCGCCTCGTCGGCGGACGCGAACACGTCGACGGGCGCACCCTCGGCGATCTGGGTGGCGAGCGTGCGGGATCCGTCGTACACGATCGGCAGGATATCGACCCCGGGGTTCGCTGTCTCGAATGCGAGAGCGATCTCATCGAATGCGGCCTGCAGCGACGCCGCGGCGTAGACCCTGACCTCGCCCGAGAGCGCGCCCGCGGCCGGGGTGCTCTGCCGATCGGCGGGCGCGCTGCCCGCGCAACCCGCGAGCGCGAGCGCGCCGGCCGCGACGGCTCCGGCAAAGGCGCGGGATGCTGCCCGCAGACGCCCGCGCACGCCTCAGGCCCTCGGGGTCTCGACGATGACGGTGGTCGCCTTGACGACGGCGACGGCGAGCGATCCGACCTGGAGGCCGAGCTCGGCGACCGCCTCGGCGGACATGAGCGAGACGACGCGGTGGGGGCCAGCCTGGATGTCGACCTGCGCCATGACGCCGTCGAGCTGGAGGCGGGTGACGAGGCCCACGAATCGGTTGCGGGCGCTCGAGAGGCGGTCGGCCGGATCGGCCGCGGCGTTGGCCGTCTCGATCGCGCGGGCGGCGAGCGCTGTCCCGGGCACCTCGGCGGGGGTGGCGCCCGTCGTCGACAGCGTGCCCTGCTCGATCCAGCGCCGCACGGTGTCGTCGCTCACGCCGAGAAGCCGGGCCGCTTCGGCGATCTTGTACGCGGGCATGGGTCGATGATACCCGCGTTCGCGGACGTAGCGGGCCCCAGCATCCGCATCTGCGTCTTGCCTGCGGATGCCTCGGAGCCCACGCCGTGCCCTCCTTCGGCGTGCCCCCTTCGGCGTTGGGGCGTTGAAATCACCGTGGGGCGCGCTGCAGCACGCCCCAACGCAGCCCTGACGCCCCAACACGGGACTCGCGCGGCCATCCCGGCACCCGGACGCGGCCCCCCTTCGGCGTTGGGGCGTTGAAATCACCGTGGGGCGCGCTGCAGCACGCCCCAACGCAGCCCTGACGCCCCAACATGAGAGCGGGAGCGGGTTAGCCTGAAGCCATGCGCCTTCCCCCGCTCGTCGAGCCCGTCGACGAGCTCAGCGAGAACGAGCGCGCGCGAACCGCGCGCCACATCCGCCTTGCGCCGCTGGGCGAGCTCGGTCAGCGGCGCCTCGCCGCCGCGCACGTCGCGGTCGTCGGCGCGGGCGGGCTCGGCTCGCCCGTCATCCTCGCCCTCGCCGCCGCCGGGGTCGGCACCCTGACGGTCATCGACGACGACATCGTCGAGGCATCCAATCTGCAGCGCCAGGTCATCCACTCCCTCGCCGCCCTCGGGCAGCCCAAGGTCGACAGCGCCCGCGCGGTCATCGCGGGCCTGTCGCCGCAGACGCGCGTGGTCACCCGCAACACCCGCCTGAGCGAGGCGAACGCCGCGGACCTGCTGCACGGCGCCGATCTCGTGATCGACGGGTCCGACACATTCGACACGCGCGAGGCCGTCGCGGCGGCCACCGAGGCACTCGGCATCCCCCTCGTCTGGGGCACCGTCCAGGAGTTCGACGGACAGGTCACGGTGTTCTGGGCGTCGCCCCCGCCCGGCGCGACGCCCGTGCGCCTGGCCGACCTCTACCCGTCCGGAAGCGTCGGCGACGTGCCGACCTGCGCCGACGTCGGGGTGCTCGGCGCCCTGTGCCTGCAGATCGGCTCGCTCATGGCGACCGAGGCGATCAAGCTCATCACCGGCATCGGTGAACCGCTTCTCGGCCGCGTGCTCGTCATCGACGGGCTGCGGGCGCGGCAGCGCGAAGTCCCCCTCGCGCCGTCGACCGCCCGGGCCGCACCCGCGTCGACACCCGCGTCGACGCACGCGACCGACACCGCCCCGACCGCTTCCCCGCACATCGACGCCGTGACCCTCGCCGCCCTGATCGAGGGCGGCACCACCCCCGACCTCGTCGACGTGCGCGAGGCGCACGAGCTCGAGCGCGGTGCGATCACCGGCATCCGGCACATCCCCCTCGCGGATCTGCTCGCCGATCCGGCCGGCGCCGCACCCCCGCCGCACGCCTCCACCCCCACCGTCGTGATCTGCCAGGTCGGCGTCCGCGCCCGCCGCGCCGCCGACGCCCTGCGTGCCGTCGGCGTCGACGCCGTCGTGCTCACCGGAGGAATGGATGCCTGGGCCCGATCGAGGCGCGAGTCGTGAGCGACGACCTGCGCAGCGTCGAGCAGCACCTGGCCGACATCCTCGCCTTGACGAGCGTGCTCGGCCCCGAACCCGAGCCGCTGTCCCTCGCGGACGCCGCTCACCGCGTGCTCGCGGCACCCGTGCTGGCGCGCGTGGACATCCCCGTGTTCGACAACTCCGCCATGGACGGCTTCGCCGTGAGGTTCGCGGATGTCGCCACCGCGGCATCCGACGCGCCCGTGACGCTGCGGGTCATCGCCGACCTGCCGGCCGGCACCGAGGCCGATCCGCCGCTGCGGCCCGGTGAGGCCGCGCGCATCATGACCGGCTCCCCCGTGCCGGCCGACGCCGACACGATCGTGCCGTTCGAGGACACCGCCGCGGGGCTGTCGGAATCGCTAGAGACCACCGCGGTCGTGCGGGCTCCGAGGGCGCCCGGCGCCCACATCCGCCGCCGCGGCGGGGACGCGCGCGCGGGTGATGAGATCGTGCCCGCGGGGAGCGATCTCGGTGCGCTGCAGCTGGCCGCGGCCGCGGCCGCCGGCGTCGATGCCGTCGTCGTCTCGCGCCGCCCGCGCGTCGCCGTCGTCTCGACGGGATCCGAGCTCGCCGCGCCCGGCGCACCCCTGCGACGCGGCCAGATCCCCGAGTCCAACTCGACCCTGCTGGCCGGGCTCTGCCACGAGGCCGGCGCCGACATCGTGCTCGTCACGAGCGTCGACGACACCGAAGCGGCGTTCGTCGGGGTCCTCGAGCGCGCGGGTCGTGCGGGCGCCGACGTCGTCATCACCTCGGGCGGGGTGAGCGCGGGGGCGTACGAGGTCGTCAAGAACACCCTCGCGGCGCCCGCGGACGGCGCTGTCGTGTCGTTCGTCAAGGTCGCCATGCAGCCCGGCAAACCGCAGGCGTTCGGCACGCTCGCGGGGGGCGCGCTCTTCTTCGGACTACCCGGCAACCCGGTCAGCGCCGCCGTGTCGTTCGAGACCTTCGTGCGCCCGGCGCTGCGGACCATGCTCGGCGCGAGCAGCATCCATCGCCCGCTCCTGCGGCTGCCCGCCGCGGTCGGATGGCGCACGCCGCCGGGGCGACGGCAGTACCTGCCCGCCGCGATCGACCGCACGGACCCCGCCCGGTGGAGCGTCCGCCCGGCGACCGCGGGAGGCTCGGGCTCGCACCTCGCGGGGGGCCTCGCCCGCGCCGAGGCCTACGCGATCGTCGGCGCCGGCATCGACGCCGTCGAGGCGGGGGATGCGGTCGATGTCATGCTGGTGACATGAGCTTCACGCACCTGGATTCCGCGGGTCACGCCCGCATGGTCGATGTCACCGAGAAGCAGCCGACCGTTCGCGCCGCGACGGCGCGCGGGTTCGTCCGGTGCGCGCCGCACGTGATCGAGGCGCTCCGCGACGGCACCGCACCCAAGGGCGATGTGCTCGCCGTCGCGCGGATCGCCGGCATCCAGGGCGCCAAGAAGTGCGCCGACCTGCTGCCGCTGGCGCACATCATCGGCGTGCACGGCGCGGTCGTCGACCTCGCGATCACCGACGCCGGGGTCGAGATCGAGGCCACGGTGCGTACCGCCGACCGCACCGGTGTCGAGATGGAGGCGCTCACCGCCGTCAGCGTCGCGGCCCTCGCGATCGTCGACATGGTCAAGGGCATCGACAAGTCCAGCTCGATCGAGAACGTGCGCATCACCGCCAAGCAGGGCGGCCGCTCCGGCTCGTGGACCCGCCCCGGCGAGTAGCCCGTGCGACGCCTCGACGCGATCGTGCTGGCGGGCGGGCGAGCCTCGCGCCTGGGCGGCGCGATCAAACCGCTCCTCGAGATCGAGGGGCGCTCGCTCCTCACGCGGGCGATCGATGCGGCGGTGGATGCCGGAGCCCGGCGCATCGTCGTCGCCTCGACGCCGCTCGGCGATGACCCGCGGGTGACGTGGGTGCGTGAGGATCCCCCGTTCGGCGGTCCCGTCGCCGGGATCGTCGCGGCGCTCCCGGCGATCGACGCCGAGTGGGTGCTGGTGCTCGCGGCCGACCTCCCCCGCGCCGCCGCCGCCGTGCAGGCGCTCCGCGCCGGCTGGCCGGATGCCGCGGCCGAGGCGGCGACCGAGGGTGTCTGTCTCGTCGATGCCGAGCACAGGGCGCAGCGGCTGACCGCGGTGTATCGCACAGCATCCCTGCGCCGTGTCGCCGCCGCGCTTCCGGCGGCGGGGCGGGGTTCGG
This sequence comes from Microbacterium sp., assembly GCF_003248605.1. Taxonomy (GTDB): domain Bacteria; phylum Actinomycetota; class Actinomycetes; order Actinomycetales; family Microbacteriaceae; genus Microbacterium. The sequence continues at coordinate 17,092 of NZ_QFPF01000019.1, read as the reverse complement.
CCGTGCGCGCGCTGACCGACGGACTCGCCCTCTCCCTCGTGGACGACGTCGCGGGGGCTTCGCGCGACGTCGACACATGGCAGGATCTTGAGCAGGCGCGATCCCTGGCCCGAGCGGCCCGGACGGCGCCGGAGACGGAGAGCATCATGTCGGACGAGACCTCGCGCACGCTTCCCCCCGAAGCCCTCGCCGCCTGGGCTGCGGCCCTGCGGGAGCGGTTCGACCTCACGGAGGACGATCTGCCCGTCTCCCTGATCCTCGATCTTGCGCGCGATGTCGCAGGCGATGTCGCCCGCCCCGCGGCGCCCTTCAGCGCGTTCGCCGCGGGACTGGTCGCCGGTCGCGCGGGCGGCACGCCCGCCCAGGTGCGCGAGGCCGTGGCGGCGATCGCGGCCCTCGCCGCCGACTGGGCGAAGGACGGCGCCTGATGGCGCGGGTGCGCTACTTCGCCGCCGCCGAAGAGGCGGCGGGACGAGACGAGGAGTCCCGGGACGAGACGACGTTGGGCGCGCTGCGCGCAGCGCTCGTGGCGGACTACCCGGCGCTTGCGGGGATCCTCCCCCGCTGTGCCGTGCTCGTGGGCGGCGCCCGCGTCTCGGACGTCACCCCGCTCGCGGCCGACGCGACGATCGACGTGCTCCCGCCCTTCGCGGGCGGGTGACTCAGCCGCCGAGACCCTTCCACGCCGTCGTGCCGTCGGCCTCGACCTGACGCTTCCACACCGGCAGATCGGTCTTGATCGTCTCGATGATCGTGCGGCACACCTCGAAAGCCTCGGCCCGGTGCGACGAGGCGACGGCGATCACGACCGCCGCATCGCCGACGGCGAGGCGCCCGATCCGGTGACTGACGGCAACGATCGCCCCGCCTCCGCCGATCGCGTCGGCCGCGATTCGCACGAGACCCGTCTCGGCGTCGGGATGCGCGGTGTACTCGAGCGCGACGACGGCACCGGCCGCATCCGGATCATGGTCGCGCACGCGGCCGACGAAGGTCGTCAGAGCGCCGGCGCCCGCATCGTCGACGGCGCGCAGGTGCGCGTCGAGATCGAGAGGCTCCGAACTGATCCGCGCGAGGCGGACGCCGCTGGCGTCGCTCACGCCGCCCGCGTGCTCCACGCCACCCGCGTGCTCCAGGCCACCCGCGTGCTCCAGGCCAACCCCGCCCGCGTGCTCCACGCCACCCATCAGTGATCACCGCCCGCGAGCTGATCGACGACATGCCGCGCGACCGAGAGCACGACAGGCATGCCCGACGCGACCGCCGCGGTCGAACCCGGCAGGTTCACGATCAGCGCCCCCGCGGTGTCGACGACTCCGGCGAGACCGCGGGACAGCATCCCGGCGGGCTTCTCGTCCGCGCCGAGACGACGCAGCTGCTCGGCGATTCCGGGCACCTCCCGATCGAGCACACGCGCGGTGCCCTCGGGCGTCTGATCGCGGGGGCCGACCCCCGTGCCCCCGGTCGTGACGATCACCCGGGCGCCCGTTGCGAGCGCCGCGCGCAGCGCATCCGCGACACTGTCGGCGCCGTCGGAGACGACCGTCGCGTCGGCGCAGGTGTATCCCGCCGCACGGAAGGACTCCACGGCGACGGGCCCGCTGTGGTCGGCGCGCACGCCCCCGGCCGAGCGGTCCGACACCGTGATGACGGCGGCGGGGGGCGGTTCGGAGGACGCGTGCACATGCATGGCTTCAGCCTAGGCGTGCGTCACTCGCCCTCATCGCGCGCCTCGGCCGCGGCCACGATGCGGTTGGCCATGCCCGCGAAGATGAAACCGTGAAAGGGCAGCACGGCCAGCCAGTAGAGTCGGCCCGCAAGTCCCCGCGGAAAGAACACCGCCCGCTGTTCGTACCGCGCGCCACCCGCGGTGGGCACCGCACGCATCTCGAGCCATGCCAGGCCCGGCACCTTCATCTCGGCGCGCAGGCGCAGCAGCGAATCGGCCGCACCGCCGCCGCGCTCGACGTCCTCGACGCGCCAGAAGTCGAGGGCGTCGCCGACGGCGAGGCGATCGGGATGCCGCCTGCCGCGGCGCAGGCCCACGCCCCCGACGACCTTGTCCATCCACCCGCGCACGGCCCACGCGAGCGGCCATGAGTACCAGCCGCGTTCGCCGCCGATGCCCTCGATGACCTCCCAGAGATCCTCGGCCGGCGCGGCGGTGTCCATGCGACGCGCGTCGGTGTACACGACCCGACCCGCCCAGTCGGGGTCGGCCGGCAGCGGATCGCTCGGGGCGCTGTGGACGGCGGCATCCTGCCAGCTCGTCTCGACCCCGTGCACCTTCTCCCGACCGAGCGCGAGCGCCACGGCGCGGCGGTAGGGGGTGAGGCCGTCCTCGGGCGGCGGGATCAGCCCGTCGATGTCGTGGTCCTTCATGACGCAGTCGTTCTGCAGCGACTCCACGAGCGGACGCGCGAGCGACCCCGGGATCGGTGTGACGAGGTTGACCCAGTGCGACGCGAGCCCCGGGGTCAGCACCGGCAGCGCCGCGATCGCGCGCTGCGGCAGCCCCGCCTCGACGGCGTACCCGTTCATCATCTGGCCGTAGCGGAGCACGTCGGGTCCGCCGATGTCGACCGTGCGATTGACGTCGGGCGCGATGCGCGCAGCGCCGAGCAGGTAGTGCAGCACGTCGCGCACGGCGATCGGCTGGATGCGGTTGCGCACCCATTTGGGCGCCGGCATATAGGGCAGCACCTCGGTCAGGTGTCGCACCATCTCGAACGACGCGGAACCCGAGCCGATCACGACGCCCGCCTGCAGCACGAGCGTGGGTACGCCCGAGGCGAGGAACACCTCGCCGACTTCGACGCGCGAGCGCAGGTGCCGCGAGAGCTCGGCGTCGTCGGGGTGCAGCCCGCCGAGATAGACCAGGCGCGTCACGCCGGCGGCCGCCGCGGCCTCGGCGACGACGCGGGCCGCGCGCAGATCGGTGTCGGCGAAGTCCTTGCCACCACCCATCGAATGCACGAGGTAGTAGAGCACGTCGACGTCCGCGACGGCACGGGTGAGCGCATCCACGTCTTCGGCGGCTCCGAGTTCGATCTCGACGTCATCGCCCCACTCGTAGGCCGCGACACGGGCCGCGTCGCGGGCGAGCACGCGCACGCGGTAGCCGGCGGCGATCAGGCGCGGCACGAGCCGCCCGCCGATGTAGCCGGTGGAGCCGATCACGAGGGCCCGCGGTTGGTCTCCGTCGGGTCGGGGCCGGGCGCGCAGGGCTTCTTCGCGCCCCGTGGGCGCCGCGATCTGGGTCACACTCGCGACGCTACGGGCCGGGGCGCGACGGCGGCAACCCCTTGACGGCGCCCCCGTTCGTCGCGCCCGCAAGGGCCGCGGCGCCCTCGTGAACGCCGAACCCACATTTTTGCAGCGAGCCACCACTCGACGCGTGGGGTTTCGCTGCAAAAATGTGGGTTCGGCAACGTCGCGCGGCCGGCGCGCCGGGCCGGGCCGCGGGGCCGGGCCGCGGGGCCGGGCCGCGAGCCGTCAGCCCCCGCGCCGCTCGAGCCGGACGATGACCGACTTGGACGTCGGCGTCCCCGAGACGTCGGCGGTCGAATCCAGCGGCACGAGCACGTTGGTCTCGGGATAGTAGGCCGCCGCGTTGCCGCGCGGCGTGCGGTACGCCACGATCCGGAACGCCTCGGCCCGCCGCTGCTCGAGATCGCCCGAGGGGCCGCGCCACTCCGACACGAGATCGATCACGTCGCCGTCCGCGAACCCCAGGGCATCGATGTCGTCCGGGTTCACCATGACGACGCGCCGCCCGTCGTGGATGCCGCGATAGCGGTCGTCCTTGCCGTAGATCGTGGTGTTGTACTGATCGTGCGAGCGCAGGGTCTGCAGCAGCAGCCGCCCCTCGGGGATCCGCGGGTACTCCAGCGCGTTGACCGTGAAGTGCGCCAGACCGGATGCTGTCGCAAAACGCCGCCCGTCGCGGGGGCCGTTCGGCAGGAAGAACATGCGCCCCTTCGCGATGCGGGTCTCGTAGTCCTCGAAGCCCGGAATGACGCGCGCGATGTGCGATCGGATGAGCGCGTAGTCGGATTCCAGCGCGCCCCAGTCGGCGTGCGGCACGTTGCCGGCATCGCCGACGAGAACGGCGTCGGGGCCGGCAGCCTCTTCGCAGGCCGTGCGCTCGACCTGGTCGCGGTCGACGTCGCCGCCGTGCGACGCCGGGGCGACGACGGAACTCTGCCCCGCATCCTGGCCGAAGACCAGCGCGCACAGGCGCGCGATGATCGCGACCTCGCTGAGCATGTCGGACGACGGGGGCCGCAGCCGGCCGCGGGACGCGTGCACGGCACCCATCGAGTCCTCGACCGTGACCCGCTGCTCCCCTCCGGCGCGCGTGTCACGGTCGGTGCGACCGAGGGTCGGCAGGATGATCGCGCGGCGCCCCGTCACGACGTGCGAGCGGTTGAGTTTGGTCGACACGTGCACGGTGAGATCGCACCGCGACATCCCCTCCTCCACCACGCGGGTGTCGGGGGTCGCGCTGACGAAGTTGCCGCCCATGCCGAGGAAGACGCGCACCCGGCCGTCGCGCATGGCGCGGATCGCCTCGACGGTGTCGTAGCCGTGCTCGCGCGGCGCGGTGAACGAGAACTCGCGGTCGAGCGCCTCGAGGAAGGCCTCGGACGGCTTCTCGTAGATGCCCATGGTGCGATCGCCCTGCACGTTGGAGTGCCCTCGCACGGGACACACGCCCGCGCCGGGCCGGCCGATGTTGCCCTGCAGCAGCAGCACGTTCACGACCTCGCGCAGCGTCGGGACGGAGTGCTTGTGCTGGGTCAGTCCCATCGCCCAGCAGACGATCGTCGCGCTCGATCGCCGGACGGTGTCGGCGACGTGCCGCAGCGACCCTTCCGAAATGCCGGTCGCCTGAACCAGCTCGCTCCACGGCACAGCGCGCACGGCCTCGGCGTACGCGTCGAACCCGGTCGTGTGCGCGGCGATGAAGTCGGTGTCGAGCACGTCGGCTCCGGCATCCGCCGCCTCGATCAGGACCTTGCCGATCGCCTGGAACAGCGCCTGGTCGCCGCCGAGGCGGATCTGGACGAACTGGTCGGCGAGCTTCGTGCCACCCAGCAGCACACCCTTGGGCGTCTGCGGGTTCTCGAAACGCATCAGGCCCGCCTCGGGCAGCGGATTGACCGCGATGATCGTCGCGCCGCGCTCCTTCGCCTTCTCGAGCGCGCTCAGCATGCGGGGGTGGTTGGTGCCGGGGTTCTGGCCCGCGACGATGAGCAGGTCGGCCCCGTGGATGTCGTCGATCGACACCGTGCCCTTGCCGATGCCGATCGTCTCGGTCAGCGCCGACCCGCTGGATTCGTGGCACATGTTCGAGCAGTCGGGCAGGTTGTTCGTGCCGAGGCCCCGCACGAGCAGCTGATAGAGGAAGGCAGCCTCGTTCGAGGTGCGCCCCGAGGTGTAGAACACGGCGTCGTCGGGGTCGTCGAGCCCCCGCAGCTCGGCGGCGATCTCACCCAGCGCCTCGTCCCACGAGATCGGCCGGTAGTGAGTCGCGCCCGCGTCGAGCACCATGGGCTGCGTCAGCCGCCCCTGCTGCCCGAGCCACCAGTCATCGTGTGCGCGCAGGTCGTCGATCGGGTGGGCCGCGAAGAACTCGGGCCCCACCCGGCGCACCGTCGCCTCCTCGGCGACGGCCTTCGCGCCGTTCTCGCAGAACTCGGCGATGTGGCGCTTGTCCTCCTCGGGCCACGCGCATCCGGGACAGTCGAAGCCGTCCTTCTGGTTGACCCGCATGAGGGTCTGGATGCTGCGCCCCACGCCCATCTGCTCGTTCGCGATCTGCAGCGCGTGCAGCACCGCGGGCACGCCGACGGCGACCTTCTTGGGGCGCGTGACGTGCAGACGGGACTCGTCGATATCTGATGCCGGGGGCTTCGTCGCCATGCCGCCATGCTACGCCTCACCCCCGCAGATGCCTATGCCGATAGGTATCTGATCGAGGCGGAGGCCGGTGCCGGTGTGCACAGCTGCGGACGTGATCGCCGACACGCCGGGGATGGGGTCGGTGCACCGGCGTGTTGCGCTGCCGGTCCGCAGCTGTGCACGGGGCGGGGCCAGACAGACCGAGATCAGCGGCGGCCGGTGCCGAAGATCCCGCGGATGACACTCGTCAGCACCGTCTGGGTCGCCTTCGACCCGAGAACCTGCTCGATCGTCGACTTCTGGGCCCGGGCGGGGGTGCGCGCCCGTCCCTGCGTCTTCTTCAACAGACGCTCGTACTCGGCCCGCGCCTTCTTCTCCGCCGCCGCGGCCTTCTTGGCCTCGGCCTCCTCGACCCGCTCGATCGCGGCGCGCTGCCTCGCATACTCCGCGTCCGTCTTCGCCTTCGCGAGCGCCGCCTCTTCCATCGCGGCCGCCTCGGCCGCCGCGCTCATCCGCGCGGCGAGCATCTCCCGCGCCGACTCGGGATCGATCGCCGTGCCGTATCGCGCGAGCAGCGGCGAGGCCTGCACGGCGCCCTGGATCGCCGGGGCCGGCGTCGGCGACATCAGCCCCTGCGGCGCCCGCAGGCGCGTCCAGGCGACAGGCGAGGGCGCACCCTTCTCGTTCATCACGGTCACGATCGCCTCGCCGGTGCCCAGCTCCTGCAGCACACGTTCCAGGTCGTATCCCGACCGCGGGTAGGTGCCGACGCTCGCCCGCAGCGCCTTGGCATCGTCGGGGGTGAACGCCCGCAGCGCGTGCTGCACCCGCGAACCCAGCTGCCCGAGCACGTCGGAGGGCACGTCCTTCGGCGTCTGCGTGACGAAGAAGACCCCGACCCCCTTGGACCGGATGAGGCGGACCGTCTGGGTGATGGCGGCGAGGAAGTCCTTCGACGCGTCCCGGAAGAGAAGGTGCGCCTCATCGAAGAAGAACACCAGTCGGGGCTTGTCGACATCCCCCACCTCGGGCAGCACCTCGAACAACTCGGCCAGCAGGTACATCAGGAACGTCGAGAACAGCTCGGGGCGCTCGATCACTCCCGGCACCTCGAGCAGACTGATGATCCCGCGACCGTCGGGTGCTGTGCGCAAGAAGTCGGCGACATCGAACTCGGGTTCGCCGAAGAACACATCCGCCCCGCCGTCGGCGAACGTGATCAACTCGCGCAGGATCACGCCCGCCGTCGCCTTCGACAGCCCGCCGAGCCCCTCCAGCTCGGCCCTGCCGAGATCGCTGGTCAGATACGTGAGCACCGCGCGCAGGTCCGCGAGGTCGACCAGGGCGAGTCCGTTGCGGTCTGCATAGTGGAAGACGAGCCCCAGGCTCGATTCCTGGGTCTGGTTCAGGCCCAGGACCTTGGCCAGCAGCAGCGGCCCGAACCCCGAGACACTCGCGCGCACCGGAATGCCCGTGCCGACGCCGCCGAGGGCGAAGTACTCCGCGACGGATGCTGTCGCCACCCACTCCTGACCGATCGCCCGCGTGCGGGCCGACAGCTTGTCGGAGGGTTCGCCCGCGGTCGCGACGCCTGTCAGGTCGCCCTTGATGTCGGCGGCGAAGACCGGCACGCCGTGGGCCGCGAGCTGCTCGGCGAAACCCTGCAGGGTGCGGGTCTTGCCCGTGCCGGTCGCGCCCGCGATGAGGCCGTGCCGGTTCATCATCGACAGCGGGATGCGCACCGCCGCGGTCGGCACCGCGTCACCGTTGACGAGGGCGCCGATCTCGAGCGCGGGCCCCGCGAACGCGTAACCGTCGATGATCGCGGCGACCTCGTCCGCACCGAGGGGCCCCGCCGTCGTCGACACCGTCGCCTCGACGGAATCGGGCACCGGCGCGCCGGCCGCAACGGGCGCGGGCGCCTGCGCAACCCTGGCACGCGCCATCGCGGCTTGCGCTTCGGCAGCGGCGAGTTCCGCGCGCGCCCGCGCCGCGGTCAGTTGTGCGTCGGCAGCCTCCGCCGCGGCGCGCAGGCGATGGAGCTCCGCCTCGGCCGCGACCACCGCGGGGTCCTGCGAGGAATCGCCGCTCATGCGTGAGACCCCTGCGACGGCACGGCGCGCAGCATCCGTTCGTCCTCCCGAGTGAGAACCACGGTGAAGATCGCCGCGACCAGCAGCGCCGAACCCGCACCGGCGAGTGCGCCGCCGGCCGTGTCGCTCAGCCAGTGCGCGCCGAGGTAGGTGCGCGAGAAGGCCATCAGCAGGATCCACGCGACGCTGAGCAGCGCCACCCACCGCCGCGGAAACACGATGAAGAGCGCGACGGCGATGGTCGCGGCGTTGGCGACGTGACCCGAGGGGTAGGAGCCGAAATCGGCGAGCACGATGATGTCTTCGGGACGAGCCCGACCGAAGAGGCGCTTGAGCACCTGCACGACGATCGCGGAGAACAGCGATGCCGCGAGGAAGTACGCGGCTCCCCAGGGCCTGCGCGAGACCGCCAGGAGCGTCGCGACCCCGAGGGGGACGACGAGGATGCCGAACCATCCCCCGCCGAGCCAGTTCATCGCGTACGAGACGAAGAGCAGCACGCTGGTGCGTCCCGATGCCAGCCACGACGACCACAGCGCGTCGATGTCGAACGGTGCGTTGCCGCGTCCGATCGAGATCCAGGCGCCGAGGGCGACGGCGGCCGCGAGCAGCACGACACCGGCCACGAGATGGAGCGTCAGCCGACGACGATGGGCGGGTGTCATCCGCTCATCATGCCAGCGCCCGGCAGGGGCTGCGAGCGCCGATCAGGGCGTGAGCGCCTGCACGGAGCGGGGGCGCACGATCAGCCAGAGCGAGAGCACTCCGATCACGCCGCACCCGGCCATCACGCCGGCCATCGTGGTCGCCGTGATGCCCGCACCGCCCGAGACCCAGCCGACGACCGGCGAGACGAGCCCCGCGACACCGAAGTTGACCGCACCCAGGATGGATGCCGCCGTACCCGCGGCTTTGCCGTGGCGGTCGAGGGCGAGCACCTGCGTGCAGGGGAAGGTGAATCCGCAGGCGGTCATGAACAGGAACAGCGGGATGAGTGTTCCCCAGAGCCCCAGCCCTAGCTGGTCGAACACGATGATGGCCACGGCGGTGACGACGAGCGCCGCGGTGGAGTAGGCCAGCACCCACTGCGGGCCGAACCGGGCGGCGAGGCGGGACGAGACCTGCACGCCGATCACGAGGCCGATGGAGTTGACCGCGAAGAGCACACCGTAGAGCTGGGCGTCGAATCCGTAGCTCTCCTGGAACAGGAAGGACGAGGCCGACAGGTAGGAGAACAGGCCGGAGAACGTCATGCCGCCGATCACCAGGACGCCGACGAAGATACGGTCGGAGAAGACGCTGCGATAGCGCTGCCAGATGGTGGTCGATCCGCGCTCGGCCCGCCGGGCCGGCGGGAGCGTCTCGGGGATGAAGAGCAACGTGCACAGCAGCATGACGGCGCCGTAGACCGCGAGCACGACGAAGATGCCCCGCCACGGCATCACCAGCAGCAGCGCCGAACCGATCAGAGGCGCCACGACCGGGGCGACGCCCGAGACGAGCGCCAGCCTCGAGAGCATGACCACCAGCCGCTTGCCGCCGAACAGGTCGCGCACGATCGCCATCGCGACCACGCCGCCCGCGGCCGCACCCGCGCCCATCAGCACGCGGGTGATGCCCAGCGTGATGAGGGTGGGCGCGATCGCCGCGGCGATGCTCGCCGCGACGTGCAGTGCCGTGACTCCGATCAGCGGCAGCCGTCGGCCGACCTTGTCGGAGAGCGGCCCCACCAGCAGCTGGCCGATCGCGAAGCCGAGCATCGTGCCCGTGAGAGTGAGCTGGATCGCCGCCGCCGTGGTGTCGAAGTCCGACTCGAGCACGGGGAACGCGGGCAGGTAGAGGTCGATCGTGAACGGGCCGAGCGCCGTCAGCGCGCCGAGCAGGATGACGTAGCCGAACCGCCGCGCCGCGGAGAGGCTGTCGCCGGGATGAAGCATGATCGGCGCGGTCGCCGGGTTGGCGCCGAGCACGCGGATCGCTCCCGTGCGGGCTCGGTGGGCAGCGCCGTTCGCGGTGTCGGAGGGGACGACGGGCGAGTTGCCGGTTTCGAGCACGAAGGAACCTTGCTGACGAGAGAGTGGGATGCTGATCGAATCGATTCGATCACTGCCAGTGTACCCGTTTCGCAGTCGGCGTCCAGGCTCGCCACGATGCGCGCGAATAGACTCGACCCGAGGCGCGTCCGCCCTTTCGACCCCTTCGAGCCGAGAGCATCCGCAGCATGTCCCCCAAGAATTCGAGCGGCAACCCCGCGAAGCAGGCCGAGCAGGCACTGACCGTCAAGCAGCAGCGCGAGGCCAAACGCGCCGAGAAGCTCGCCGAATACCAGCGACAGGTCGCCAAGCGTCGCCGCACGGGTGTGATGTGGTGGATCGTCGGCGGCGTCGCCGCGCTGGCCGTCGTCGGCGTCGTGGTCGCCTCGATCGTGTTCCAGCCGGCGCCGCGTCCGAGCTACGAGTCGGGGGCGGGGACAGGCATCGAGATCGCGGGCGTCGAGACCTTCGCGCACGAGACCACCCACGTCGAGGGCGTTGTCGAGTACGAGCAGACGCCCCCCGCGGGCGGCCCCCACAACCAGTACTGGCTCAACTGCGCCGAGTACTCCGTGCCCCAGCAGAACGAGTACGCCGTGCACTCGCTGGAGCACGGGGCGATCTGGGTGACGTATGACCCCGAGCTCGTGCAGGGCGAAGACCTCGAGACGCTGCGGTCGTACATGCCCTCCAGCTACTACATCCTGTCCCCGCACGAGGGCATGGACTCGGCGATCGCCCTCAGCGGCTGGAACTCGCAGCTCAAGCTCGACGCGGTCGACGACGAGCGCATCCCGCAGTTCTTCGAGGAGTACTGGCGCAGCGCCGACGTCCCCGAGCCCAACGCGGTCTGCACCGGCGCGATCGACGGCGAGGGCAAGGTCTGAGTCCTGTGGCGACCGACTCGGTCCGCACGGGACCCCCGCGCTGGCTCCTGGTCACACTCGGCGCCCTCGCGATCGCCGCACTCGCCTTCGCCGCGGGACGTTTCACGACCTTCGGCGCCCTGACCCAGGCATCCACCCCCACCTCGGACTCGGCCGAGGCGGGATTCGCCCGCGACATGCAGCTGCACCACGCGCAGGCCGTCGACATGGCGATGACCCTGTACCGCGAGACCGACGACCCTGAGCTGCGCGCTCTCGCGTACGACATGGCGACGGCGCAGTCCGCGCAGCAGGGCGAGATGTACTCGTGGCTCGTGTCGTGGGGGCTTCCGCAATCGGGGGGACAGATGATGGCGTGGATGTCGGAGTCCGACGAGCACGCGCATGGCGGCGCATCGGGTGAGCCGCTCACCGACGCCGAGCTGCGGGCGCAGATGGGCATGGCCACCGACGCCGAGCTGGCGGAGTTCGAGGGCGCGTCCGGCACCGCGGCGGACTGCATGTTCCTCGACCTGATGACGACCCACCACGAGGGCGCGATCCAGATGGTCGACGCCGTGCTCGAGCTCGGCTCCGAACCGAGGGTGCTGCACGTCGCGCAGGGCATGAAGGACACGCAGCAGTTCGAGATCGACTCGATGGCGGCGTCGGCGGCTCGGCTGGGCTGCAGCGCGGGCTGACCTTGCGGGTCCGGCTTCTCGGCGATCAGTCCTTGGCGCCGAGCTCGGCGAGCTGGCGACGGACGTAGGTCTGCTGCACCGAGCGGGTGATCCCGATGACGACGATCGCCCCGGCGCAGAGCCCGCCGATCAGCGCCAGCGCCTCCTCTCGCGGCCAGGCGAGGTCGAAGAAGTCCACGGCGAGCGGCACATTGAGGATCACGACGAGCCCGCCGACCATGCCCGCGAGGATCGCCGCCTTGATCCAGGTGAGCGGCAGCGAGATGAGGGCGAGCACCCAGATCCCGAGGATCGCGACGATGATCGTCGACCCCGTGCGGATCTCTTCGATCGGAACCTCCCAGAGGTGACCGGCGATGCGGGAGAACACCGTCAGAGCCAGGCCGATCGTGATGCCGGCGGGGATCGCGAAGCTCAGCGACCGGCGGAGGAACCCGGGGATGTACCGCTGCGCGTTGGGCAGCAGCGCCAGGAAGAACGCCGGGATGCCGATCGTCAGACCGTCGGTGATCGAGAGCTGTCGGGGCAGGAACGGGATCTCCATGATCATGAGCCCGAACAGGATGGCGATCGTCGTGGCGTAGGCGGTCTTGGTGAGGAAGAGCATCGAGACGCGCTCCATGTTGGCGATCACCTTGCGTCCCTCGGCGACGACGCCCGGCAGCCTCGAGAAGCGGCCATCGAGCAGCACGAGCCGGGCGACGGCCTTCGTCGCCGCCGAACCCGAGTTCATCGCGATGCCGATATCGGCCTGCTTGATCGCGAGGGCGTCGTTCACGCCGTCGCCGGTCATCGCCACGACATGCCCCCGCGACTGCAGGGCCGTGACGATTCCCTTCTTCTGGTCGGGGCTGACCCGGCCGAAGACCGTGTGCTGCTCGAGCTCGTCGGCGAGCGCATCGGCGTCGTCGGGGAGCGTGCGCGCGTCCACGCCCGCGGACACGTCGAGACCGAGCTCGCGGGCGATGGCGGCGACGGTGTGGGGGTCATCGCCGGAGATGACCTTGACGTCCACTCCCTGCGCGGCGAAATACGCCAGTGTCTGGGCGGCGTCCTCGCGGACCCGCTCCCGCAGGGTCAGCAGCACCACGGGGTCGAGCCCGCGCGGCAGGCTCTCCCCCGACACCAGAGCGTCATCGAGCGGGGTCGGCGAGTACGCGAGCAGGATCGTGCGGCTGCCGGTCGAGGCGAGTTCGATCACGGCGTCGGCGAGGGAGGCCTCCCCGTTCTCGGCACGAGGTCCGCTCCACGCGACCGCCCGGGTGGCAGCATCCGGGAAGACCATGGTGGGCGCCCCGAGCACCCACGTGCCAGGCTCGCCCGCGAACGACACCGCGCTCCACTTGCGGCGCGACGAGAACGGGATCTCGCGGGCGGAGACCCGCGGCGGCGCGGCCGGGTAGCGGGAGGCGAGACTGCGGGCCGTCGCGTTGGCGTCGGCGGCGGCACCGAACCAGCCGAGGGCCTCGCGCCAACCCTCGACATCGCCGTCGAGCGGGTGCTCGGCGTCGAAGGCGATGTCGCCGTACGTGAGGGTGCCGGTCTTGTCGAGGCAGACCGTGTCGACCCGCGCGAGACCCTCGACGGCCGGCAGCTCCTGCACGAGCACCTTCTCGCGCGCCAGTCGTGCCGCGCCGACGGCGAAGGTGATGCTCGTCAGCAGCACCAGCCCCAGCGGGATCATCGCCGTGATCACGGCGATCGAGTCCACCGCCGCCTGCTGCCAGGAACCGTCGGCGAGGGCCTGCTCCCACCCGCCCTGCACCTGGACCTGCGCATTGGTCACAAGCAGCGCCACGGGCCCGATGCCCCACGCCACCCAGGCGAGCACCCGGTTGACCCCGCGGCGAAGCTCCGAGCGCACGAGCGAGAACCGGCGGGCCTCTCCGGCGAACTGGTTGGCGTACGAGTCGGCACCCACCTTGGTCGCGCGCGCGTCGCCGCGCCCGCCCACCACGATCGAGCCGCTGAGCAGGTCGTCGCCCGGGTGCTTGTCGACGGGATCGGACTCCCCCGTGAGCATCGACTCGTCGACCTGCAGACCCTGCACATCGAGCGCCGTCGCGTCGGCCGGCACCTGATCGCCCGCGCGCAGCACGAGCAGGTCGTCCTGGACGACGTCGGCGGGAGCGATCTCGGCCTCGACGCCGTCGCGTCGCACCCGCGCGCGCGGCGCGTTCAGCAGCGCCAGCCGGTCGAGGGCCAGCTTGGCCCTGATCTCCTGATAGCAGCCGATCAGCGCATTGAAGATCGCGGCGAGCCCGAACAGCGCGTCCTGCCAGCGGCCGAGCACCAGCAGCGCGGCGAAGCACGCGAACACGATCGCGTTGAAGAGCGTGAAGACGTTCGCCCGCACGATGCTTCCCCACGTGCGGCTCGTATCCGCCTCGAACGCGTTCGTGCGACCCGCTGCGACGCGCTCGGAGACGTCGGCTGCCGAGAGCCCGCGCGCAGCGCCCGGGTCGGACGTGCCTGTGCTGGTCACGCCCGCCCGGGCCGCAGCATCCATGGGGTCACTGTAGCGAGGCGCACTACCCCTTCGTCGAGCCCGCGAGCAGACCGCGCACGAAGAATCTCTGCAGCGCGAGGAACACGATCAGCGGCACGATGATCGCGATGAACGCGCCCGCGGTGAGCAGGTACCAGTCCTGGCCCCGGTTTCCGGTCATCTCGGCCAGCAGCTTCGTGATCGGCGCGACGTTGCCGTCGGCGAAGATCAGCGAGACGAGCAGGTCGTTCCACACCCACAGGAACTGGAAGATCGCGATCGACGCGAGAGCCGGCACGGTCAGCGGCAGCACGATGCGGAAGTAGATCTGCCCGTGCCCCGCACCGTCCACGCGCGCCGCCTCGATGACATCCGGCGGGATCTCGGAGGTGAAGTTGTGCAGCAGGTAGATCGCCAGCGGCAGGGCGAAGATCGTGTGCGCGATCCAGACCTGCGAGTAGCCCGCCGCGCCGATGGCCTGGATGACCGGGACGCCGAAGATCGTGCCCTGCGAGAACAGCTGCAGGAGCGGGATCAGCGCCATCTGGATCGGCACGATCTGCAGGGCGAACACGAACAGGAACAGCAGGTTCTTGCCCTTGAAGTCCATCCATGCGAACGCGTACGCGGCGAGCGAGGCGATGACGATCGGGATGACGGTGGCCGGCAGCGTGATCGCGAACGAGTTCACGAACGCGCCTGCCATGTTCAGCTGGCTGTTGCCCGACTGCAGCGCCGTGGCGTAGTTGTCGAGGGTCCAGCCCCAGTTCTCGAAGACCGTCCACCACCCGGTGGTCTGGATGAACTCCCGCGGACGGAACGACGAGATGAAGACGCCGAAGGTCGGCAGGGTCCACAGCACCGCGATGACGAGGGCGGCAAGCGTCGCCCACCGCGAGGTCAGGCGCTTCTTGGTGCGCCCGAGCGCTTGCTTCTCCGCCCTGCGCTCACCCCGTGCGAGCTCCTTCTTCGTGTCGGGGTCGACGGGCAGTTCGATCGGCTGTACGGCGCTCATCAGCGCACCTCCCTCTGCTTGGAGAGTTGCCTTGCGTTGTAGACGATGATCGGCAGGACGAGCACGAACAGGATCACCGCGAAGGCCGCGGAGCGCCCGGCCTCGAAGCTGCGGAACTGCGTGTACATCTCGTTGGCGATGACCGAGGTGTTGTTGGCGCCCGCGGTCATGGTGCGGACGATGTCGAAGACCTTCAGCGAGGCGATCGAGATCGTGGTCAGCACGACGATGAGCGAGGGCCGGATGGCGGGGACGACGACGTTGATGAACCGCTGCCACCCGTTGGTGCCGTCGAGCTCGGCCGCCTCCAGCTGCTCGGTGGGCACGCCCTTGATCGCCGCCGAGAGCACGACCATGGCAAAACCGGTCTGCACCCAGATGAGCACGACGATGAGGAACAAGGTGTTCCAGGGGTCCGCCGCGAGGAAGTTGATCGGCTCGCCGCCGAACCACACGATGACCTGGTTCAGGAAGCCGATCTGATTCTGGTCCTCGGGACGCGCGGTGTACATGAAGCGCCAGATGATCGAGGCGCCCACGAACGAGATCGCCATCGGCAGGAAGACGAGGATCTTGTAGTACTTCTCGCCGCGAGTCTTGTCGATGAAGTAGGCGTATGCCAGGCCCGCGATCGTCGAGACGATCGGGGCGACGAGCACCCACACGATCGTGTTGAGGATCGTGCGCACGCCGGCGTCGGTCGAGAAGATCCAGGCGAAGTTGTCGAGACCGACGAACGCCGTGCCCCGCGAGTTCATGAACGCCTGGAAGATCGTCTGGATCGACGGGATGACGAGGCCGATGATCAGCAGCACCAGCGCGGGGCTGAGGAATCCGATCAGCTGGAAGAGGTAGCCGGCGCCGGACTTGGCCCGCATGTCGAGCCAGAAGAAGAGGAGGCCGACGACACCGGCGGCGAGGATCGCCCAGGTGTAGGACTGCAGCGCCCAGAGCACGACGAGCGGGATGAGGATACAGGCGGCCAGGCGGATGATCGTGTAGACGCGGCCCTTGCGCGGCGCGATCTCGATGAAGAAGAGCAGGAGCCCGATCACGACGAGGAATGCGCCGATGATGATCGGGATCTCGAGCCACGGCGAGAGGGTGCTCAGCCACTGGAGGAAGGCGGTCACGGGGGTCCTTTCGAGTGCTTCGTCGAACTCGCAGGCGTGGCGATGGCGCTCAGCCTGCCCTCAGGTTAGGGAGTGGGGCCGCCCCATGACAGGGGCGGCCCCACGGACCCGGTCGATCAGCTCGACGGCCAGCCGGCCTCGATCTGCTCGAGCACGGTGGCGGTCGGCGTGCCGCCCACCCAGTCGCGCATGCCCGCCCAGAACGTGCCCGAGCCGACGGCGCCGGGCATCAGGTCGGACGCGTCGAAGCGGAACGTGGTGCCGGGATCCTGCAGGATCTCGATCGCCGCCGACAGGATCTCGCTCGAGGCGTTCTCGGGGTCGAGCCCGTTGTTGGCCGAGATCACGCCGCCGAGCGCGACGCGGCTGTTGGCCCATTCGGGGCTGGAGAGGTACTCCTGCACCATCTGGACGGCCTCGCGATCATCGAACGCGCCGACGATCTCGCCACCGCCGGTGACGACGGCGCCCTCGGCACCCTCCTCGAAGGGAGGTGTGAGGAACGCCCAGATGTCGCCGGATGAACCCGTCGTAGAACGATGCCTGGTGGTGCAGGACGCAGTCACCCGACACCAGCGCAGAGGCCGGGTCGCCGAAGGGCGTCGTGCCGATCGACTGGACATCGCCGAATCCGGCGTTGACGTAGTTCGGGTCGAGCATGATCTTGCCCACCTCGTCGAACGCCGAGGAGATCTGCGGGTCGGTGAACGGGATCTCGTTCGCGACCCACTGGTCGTACACGTCGGTGCCCGACTGGCGCAGGACGACGTCCTCGATCCAGTCGGTGCCGGGCCATCCCGTGGCGGCGTCCGAGCCGAAGCCGACGCACCACGGCGGGGCGCCGGTCGACTGCTGG
>NZ_QFPF01000018.1 GCF_003248605.1 Microbacterium sp. | reverse complement strand
TGCGGGCGCCCCGGTGCCCGGCGTCGTCGCGGCAGCGCTGGTCGGCATCCTCACGTGCGCCCTGGCAGCGCGGGTGGGCTTCGCGTCCGTCGCGGTCCTCGCGCCGCGTCGGCGTCGGACGCTCCGGCGGGGGATCGCGCTGCTCGCTCTGCTCGCGGTCGCGATCCCGGCATCCATCGGCGTCGTCGCCGCCACAGGCTGGGGCGGTGCGCCGCTCACAGCGACGCTCGCGCATGTCACCGATGCGCTCGCGCTGGTGCCGGGAGGTGCGTCCTGGGCTGTGCTCGTGCCCGGCAGCGGGGAGGATGCGCTCGCGTGGACGGTCGCGATCGCCACTCTCGCAGGTCTCGGCGCGATCTTCTTCGCTCTCGCGATACGGCTGCAGCGCCACACGCCCGCGGCGTCCGCACAGCGCGACCGCGGGCGTCTCGGCTGGTTCGGGCTCATGCCGGGCACTCCCGGCGGTGCGATCGCCGCGCGCAGCATGCTGTACTGGCTGCACGACCGCCGCTATCTCACCAACGTCGTGATCGTGCCGATCGCGGCGGTCATCGTCGTCGTACCGCTCCTGGTCGCCGGCGTTCCTCTGGGCACCGCGATTCTGCTCCCCGTGCCGCTGATCGCCCTCTTCCTCGGCTGGCTGCCCCACGACGACGTCGCCTACGACTCCACGGCTGTCTGGATGCACGTCGCGGCGGGGGTACCGGGAGTGTCGGATCGAGTCGGAAGGCTGGCCCCGCTCCTGTTCGTCGGCACTCCCGTCCTGGCTGTCGCCGTCCCCCTCGCGGTCGCAGTCAACGGCGACTGGAGTCTTCTCCCAGCCCTGGCGGGCGTGTGCGCGGGCCTATTCTTCTCGGGGCTCGGACTCTCGAGCGTCTCATCGGTCATCGCGCCCTACGCCGTCACGCGACCCGGCGATTCCCCGTTCCGTCAGCCGCAGCGCACGGGATCGTCGGGTCTCATCGCACAGGCCGGCGTTTTCATCGGCGCCCTCGCGGCGTCCGCACCGGCCCTCTGGTTCGCCTGGCTCACCTTCACCGGATCCAACGAGCACGCGATGTGGGCGCTGCTGTCGGGTGTCGCTGCGGGGGCGGTCGTCCTGCTCGTAGGGGTGGGCATCGGATCGCTCATGTTCAGCCGACGCGGCGGGCGACTGCTGGAGTTCGCCGAAACCGCCTGACCCCGGTGGCCCGGGCACGACTAGACTGACGACCCATGAGCACGCCTCTCGACAGCCCCGACCAGGGCGGCATCGCCACCCTCGACCGCGAGCTCGAAGAGCTCATCCGCGAAGAGAGCGTCGAGCCCGGCGACCATGAGCGCTTCTCCCACTATGTGAAGAAGGAGAAGATCCTCGAGTCGGCGATCACGGGCAAGCCCGTGCGCGCCCTGTGCGGAAAAAAGTGGACGCCTGGCCGCGACCCGGAGAAGTTCCCTGTCTGCCCGTCGTGCAAAGAGATCTACGAGTCGCTGCAGACGTGAGCGTGACGCTCAGCGCTCGACGTACACCGTCGGAAGCTCCGGGTCCGATCGACTGAGCGCCAGGGCGCTCACCGGCAGCTCCGCGCGTACCGCCCTGTGGTGCACCCGCGCGCCCGCAGTGCCCGCTGCGCCCTCGTGGGACCCTTCGATCTCGCCGTCCACGACCAGCGGGACCTGAAGCGCCCGCGCGCCCGGGTGCGCGGATGCCTCGTCGAGGGATTCGAATCCGTCCGAAACGGTGATGAGTTCGCTGGTGGCGACTCCGTCCTCGAGCGTGCGGAACGCGGCCTTGCGGCCACCGCGGGAGGCCTTGTCCAGGGATGCCTTGGCCACCGGGACCCACCCGCCGACCGCATCCTGACGCGCGACGAGCTTGTAGACCATGCCGGCGGTCGGGTACCCGGACCCCGTGACCACCGAGGTGCCGACACCGTACGCATCGATCGGGGATGCTGCCAGGGCGGCGATCGCATACTCGTCGAGATCGCTCGTCACGGTGATGCGTGTGCCGGTCGCGCCGAGGGCGTCGAGCTGGGCGCGCACGGAGGCCGCGACGAGCGGCAGATCACCGGAGTCGATGCGGACGCCGCCGAGATCAGGGCCGGCGACGCGAATGGCGGTCTCGACGCCGCGGCCGATGTCGTAGGTATCCACCAGCAGCGTCGTGTCCGAACCGAGCGCCGCGATCTGTGATCGGAACGCCTGCTCCTCGGAGTCGTGCAGCAACGTCCAGGCGTGCGCGGCGGTACCCATCGTGGGAACGCCCCACCGGCGCCCCGCCTCGAGATTGCTCGTCGCGCCGAAGCCCGCGATGTACGCGGCTCGGGCTGCGGCAACGGCCGACTCCTCCGCGGCGCGCCGCGAACCCATCTCGGACAGCGGGCGGGCGCCCGCGGCGATGCTCATCCGCGCCGCGGCCGTCGCCACCGCGGAGTCATGGTTGAGCACGCTGAGGGCCAACGTCTCGAGCACGACCGCATCGGCGAAGGTTCCCTCGACCGTCAGCACCGGCGAGCCGGGGAAGTAGATCTCCCCCTCCCTGTATCCCGAGATGGAGCCGCGAAAGCGGTAGTCCTCGAGGAAGCGCACGGTGGCGGCATCCACCACGCCCTCATCGCGGAGGAATCGCAGCTCCGGCTCCGCGAAGCGGAAGGCCCGCAGCAGCCCGAGCAGCCGCCCCGTGCCCGCGACGACGCCGAAGCGGCGACCGCCCGAGAGCCTTCGGGCGAACAACTCGAACACGCAGCGGCGCTCGGCGGTGCCGTCACGCAGCGCGGCATCGAGCATCGTGAGCTCGTAACGGTCGGTGTACAGGGCGGCGCTGCGGGGCTCGGGTTCGACCATGCGCGTCACTCTACCGATGCGCCGTCGAGGGAGTGCCGGAGCGGGATGGGTAGGCTGGGGGACCATGGATGACGCGCCGATCGGGATCTTCGACTCCGGGGTCGGCGGACTCACCGTGGCACGCGCGATCGGCGATCAGCTGCCCCGCGAATCGCTGGTCTACGTCGGCGACACGCTGCACTCGCCGTATGGGCCGAAGCCCATCGCGGACGTGCGGCGCTACTCGCTCGAGGTGCTGGATTCGCTCGTGGCGCAGGGCGTGAAGATGCTCGTGATCGCCTGCAACACAGCCTCGGCCGCCGTCCTGCGAGACGCGCGCGAACGCTACGACGTGCCGGTCGTGGAGGTCATCGGCCCCGCCGTGCGCACGGCGATGTCGTCGACCCGCAACGGCCGGGTCGGCGTGATCGGCACGGAGGGCACGATCGGGTCGGGTGTCTACCAGGACATGCTGGGCGTCAACGACGCGCTCACGGTGTTCACCCGGGCCTGCCCGCGCTTCGTCGAGTTCGTCGAGGCGGGGGTGACCGGCTCGCCCGCGGTCCTCGCCGTCGCGGAGGAGTATCTCGCACCCCTGCGCGCCGCCGACATCGACACCCTCGTCCTGGGCTGCACGCACTACCCGTTCCTCAAGGGAGCCATCGGCTACGTCATGGGCGACGGTGTCTCGCTCGTCTCGAGCGACACCGAGACAGCCAAGGACGTCTACCGCCAGCTCGTCACCCGCGACCTGCTGACGTCGGCGACCGAGCCCGCATCCCACGTCTACGAGGCCACCGGCGGTTCACCCACGGCCTTCATCGACCTTGCCAACCGACTCATGGGCCGCGAGGTGCGCTCCGTGCAGCTCGTGCAGACCGGCGCCATCGACCTGCAGGACGCCCGCCCCGAACGAACACGAGGATGACATGACCGAAATCACCCGCGCCGACGGGCGCAGCGCCGACCAGTTGCGACCCGTGACGATCGAACGCGGATGGAGCGCGCACGCCGAGGGATCGGCCCTGATCAGCTTCGGCGGTACCAAGGTGCTCTGCACCGCGTCGTTCACGAACGGCGTGCCCCGCTGGCTGACCGGCAAAGGAAAGGGCTGGGTCACCGCCGAGTATTCGATGCTGCCCCGGGCCACCAACAGCCGCAACGACCGCGAGAGCATCAAGGGCAAGATCGGCGGGCGCACCCACGAGATCTCCCGACTGATCGGGCGTGCCCTGCGCGCCGTGGTCGACACGAAGGCGCTCGGCGAGAACACGATCGTCATCGACTGCGACGTCCTGCAGGCTGACGGCGGCACACGCACGGCGGCGATCACCGGCGCGTACGTCGCACTCGCCGACGCGATCGAGTGGGGGCGGGAGAAGAAGTTCATCGCGCAGCGCTCCCAGGTGCTGCGCGATTCCGTCGCGGCGATATCGGTCGGAATCATCGACGGTGAGCCGATGCTCGATCTCGCCTACGTCGAGGATGTGCGCGCCGAAACGGACATGAACGTGGTGGTCACGGGTCGTGGCCTGTTCGTCGAGGTGCAGGGCACCGCCGAGGGCGCGCCGTTCGACAAGCGCGAGCTCGACGCCCTTCTCGAGCTGGGCGTCTCGGGGTGCGACGCGCTGCGGGTCCAGCAGCTCGCGGCGCTCCAGCCCGCGGCGGCGGAGTGAACGCCGTGCGAAGGCGGGTCGTCCTCGCCACCCACAACCCGCACAAGGTCGCGGAGTTCGCAGCGATCGTCGCGGCGACCCGTCCCGACATCGAGGTGGTCGGGTACGAGGGCCCCGAGCCCGTCGAGGACGGCGTGAGCTTCGCCGAGAATGCCCTGATCAAGGCGAGGGCAGCGGTCGCCCACACCGGCCTGCCCGCCGTGGCCGACGACTCCGGCATCTGCGTCGACGTCCTCGGGGGCGCGCCCGGCATCTTCTCCGCCTACTGGGCGGGGCACGCGAAGGATGCCGCGGCCAACCTCGCGCTGCTGCTCGATCAGCTCTCCGACATCGCCGATCCTCATCGCACGGCACAGTTCGTCTCGACGATCGCCTTGGTGATCCCGACGGGCGTATCCGCGTCGGAGGCGGTCGAGCACGTCGTCGAGGGACGCTGGCCCGGGCGCCTCGCCACAGCCCCCGGCGGCGCGGGAGGGTTCGGGTACGACCCGATCTTCATTCCCGATGGACAGCATCCCGGGCCGGCCCGCACGGCGGGCGAGCTCACGCCGGCCGAGAAGAACGCGCAGTCGCACCGTGCACGCGCCTTCGCGGAGCTCGCGCCTCTGCTCGCCGCGCTGTAGTCGCCTAGCCTGATCTCATGCACGATCACGCACCGGCCGGAGGAGGCATCCGCAGCGCCTCGAGCAGGCGACTACTCGCGCTGTCACTCACGATCACGGCGAGCGTGATGGTCGTACAGATCGTCGGCGGCGTACTGAGCGGCTCCCTCGCCCTGTTGGCCGACGCGGCGCACATGTTCACGGACACGGCCGCGCTCGTCATCGCCCTGGCCGCGAACGTGGTCGCGGCGCGCCCGGCGAACGAGCGGAACACCTACGGGTACCAGCGCGCGGAGGTCTTCGGGGCTCTGCTGAACGCTGCCGTGCTGATCGTCCTGTCCGTGTGGATCGCGGTCGAGGGCGTCGGGCGTCTGCTGGTTCCCGCGGAGGTGGACGTGGAGGGCGGTGTGATGCTGGTGGTCGCCGTCGTCGGTCTCGTGGCGAACGCCGTCGCCCTGTGGCTGCTGAGCCGCGCGCAGCGGTCGAGCATCAATGTGCGGGGTGCGTACCTGGAGGTGCTCGGAGATCTGCTCGGCTCAGCGGCCGTCATCGCCGCAGCCATCGTGATCCTCCTGACGGGGTGGCTCCCGGCCGACGCGATCGCGTCGCTGCTCATCGCGGCGATGATCGTGCCCCGTGCGATCGGCCTGCTGCGCGAGGTCTTCTCCGTGCTGGCGGAGTCGGCGCCGAAGGGCACGCAGATCGCCGAGATCCGCGATCACATCCTGGGTGCGCCGGAAGTGGCGGACGTGCACGACATCCACGTCTGGCAGCTCACACGCGGTGCACCCGTCTTCACCGCCCACGTCGTCGTCGAACCCGAGGTGCTCGAGCGCGGCGGAGCGGCAGAGCTGCTGGCGAGTCTGCAGGGGTGCCTGGCCGATCACTTCGACGTCGAGCACTCGACGTTCCAGATCGAGCCTGCGGGTCACTCCGACCGCGATGCCGCCACCCACGCCTGACGTCGGGACTCTGCCGAGATCCTCTTCTCACGCCGAGTCGACCGCGAGTCAGTCCTCTCGCACAACGTCGGCGGGGGTCTTGTCGGGGCGGAGGCCCCGCCAGCGCGCATGACGCAACGAGCCATCCCGGGTCCACTCGGCGAACTCCACCTCAGCAACGAGCTCCGGCCGTACCCATAGCGCATCCGAGGCATCGGCCGACGGGATATCGACGAACGGGTTCGTCTCCGTGCGTAGCGGTGTCAGCGCCTGGGCGAGTCGCGCGAGGGTGGCATCGCTGAACCCCGTTCCGACACGCCCCGCATACTGCAGCCCATCCGGACCCGGCACACCGAGCAGGAGCGACCCGATCGAACCGTTCCGGCCACCACGCCCCGGCCTGATGGCGCCGATGACGACCTCCTGCGTTCGCGTGAGCTTGACCTTGAGCCACGACTCGGTGCGGATGCCGCGGCGATACGTCGACGTGGGGTCCTTCACCATCACCCCCTCCAGGCCGAACTCGCGAGCCGTCGCGAGGGCGGCGTCCAGATCATCGAAAATGGGCGGCGCAGACAGGGGAGGTCGGGCATCCGCCACGACACATTCGAGCAGCGCCCGACGCCGATGCAGGGGGAGGGCCCCGACATCCACTCCGTCGTGCTCGATGAGGTCGAACACGTAATACGTGACCGGGGTGCGCCGGGCCTCGGCGGCGATGTCCTGAGCCTTCACCAGATTCAAGCGGCGCTGCAGAAGCGAGAAGCTGGGTCGACCGGTCTCGTCGAGCGCGACGAGCTCGCCGTCGAGCACCGCAGCCTCGGAGCGAAGCCCGAGCGACTCGCCCGTGAGCTCGGGGTAGCGGGCGGTGATGTCGGTGCCACGACGACCGATGAGTCGGAGCATCTCACCGTCCCAGACGCCGAGGGCGCGGATGCCGTCCCATTTGAACTCGACCCACGGATCCGATCCGGCGCCTGCCGACCAGCGCCGGATCGCCGCGGCGGCGAGCCCGGGTGCAGAGCCCGTCGCGAGATTCGGGCGGAGGCGCTCTGCGGGCGGTGCGTCGTCGTCCGCATCGGCGAGCGCGATGACGGGGGCCCCTTCCGGTTGCGGCGCACCCGAGGCATCCGTCTTCATCCGATGCAACAGCCACGTCGATTTCTCTCCCGTGCCGTCCGTGCGGATGAGCGCGAGGTGCACCGTCCCGAGTGGTCCTGCCGGTCGCCCCTCAAGGGTGAAGATGATCTCGTCGTCGCGCCACTTCTCGAGGTCGTAGCGGCCGTCATCCCAGACCGTCATCGACCCCGCACCGTATTCGCCCGCGGGGATCGTGCCCTCGAACGCGAGGTACTCGATCGGGTGGTCCTCGGTCTGCACGGCGAGGTTGTTGCGGGCGACCGTCGGGGGCACGCCCCGTGGCACGGCCCAACTCGCCAGCACGCCGTCGCGCTCGAGGCGCAGGTCCCAGTGCAGGCGGCTCGCGTGGTGCTCCTGGATGACGAAGCGCGGGCGCTCGCCGGATGCCTCGGAGGCGCCGAGCGCGTTGGAGGGCACCGGCTCCGGGGTTCGTCTCGCGTCGCGCTTGGCGATGTACACGGCGAGCGGCCCGTCATCGGCGGCGCGTCCGCCGGCGTGGAACCCGAGAGCTACGAGCGGGTCCCCCTGCGCTTCGACGCGTTCGAGGACCGTGGCGAAGTCGAGGTGTGCGAGGTCGGGATCGTCGAGTTCGTCCCAGGCGCGGGGCGCCGCGACGGTGGGGTGCGGGCGTCCGCGCAGCGAGTAGGGAGCGATCGTCGTCTTCGCGCCGTTGTTCTGACTCCAGTCGATGAGCACCTTGCCCGGGCGTGCGGCCTTGCTCATCGCGCTGACGACGAGGTCCGGATGATCCGCCTCGACCGCGCGCGCGAGTTCCTTCGCGAACGCCGAGATCTGCTCGCTCGTCTGGGTGTGCTCCAGTGCGGCGTAGAGGTGGATGCCCTTGCTGCCGCTCGTGACCGGGTGCGCGTCCCAGCCCATGCCGCTGAGGATCTCGCGACACCATCGTGCCACCGCGGCGCATTCGGCAAGCCCGACGCCCGCGCCGGGATCGAGGTCGAGGATGATGCGGTCTGGGTTGCCGCGCTCACCGTCCGCCGTGAACCGCCACTGCGGAACGTGCAGCTCGAGGCTCGCGACCTGTGCAAGGTACACGAGGGTGGCCACGTCGCCCACGAGCGGGTAGTCCTTCGGCCCGCCGGAGTGCGGGATCGGGGTGCGTCGGACCCAGTCGGGCGCGCCGGGCTCGAGATCCTTCGCGAAGAACGAGGACTCGGGATGCTCCGCCGTGCCCACACCATCCGGCCATCGCTTGCGGGTCACCGGCCGGCCGGTCACGTGGGGGATCATGAACGGCGCGATGCGCGTGTAATACGCGATGACCTCGCCCTTGGTCGTGCCCGTGGCGGGGTAGAGGACCTTGTCGAGGTTCGACACGCGCAGTCGCCGCCCCGCGACGCGCACGACCTGCTCTCCCGCCATCCGTTCAGGGTAGCCGGATGCCTCGAGTCCGAGGTCCGTCCGCCGTGGGGCGCTGGCATCCTCGGGCGGCGGGGGTGTCTACTGGTCACATGAGAGCGATCTGGAAGGGTGCCGTCGCGTTCGGCCTCGTCAACGTGCCGGTCAAGGTGTATGCGGCGACCGAGGACCACGACGTGTCTCTGCACCAGGTGCACAACGCCGACGGCGGCCGGATCCGTTATCAGCGCATCTGCGAGATCGACGGCGAGGTGGTGCCGTACTCGGACATCGACCGCGCCTACGACGACGGCGAGCGCACCGTCGTGCTCACGAAGGAGGATCTCGCCTCGCTGCCGTCGGAGCGCAGCCGCGAGATCGAGGTCGTCGAGTTCGTGCCCTCGGAGCAGGTCGACGCGATCACTCTCGACAAGTCCTACTACCTCGAGCCCGATTCCATGTCGCCCAAGGCATACGTTCTGCTTCGCAAGACCCTCGAGCAGACGGATCGCACGGCGATCGTGCGATTCTCGCTGCGGCAGAAGACGCGGCTCGCGGCATTGCGGGTGCGCGGGGACGTACTCGTTCTGCAGACGCTCCTCTGGGCGGATGAGGTCCGCGACGTGTCGTTTCCCGCTCTCGATGAACCGGTGAAGATCTCGGCGAAGGAGCTGGAGCTCTCATCCAGTCTCGTGGAGAGCTTCTCGAGCGACTTCGACCCCGGCGAGTTCGTCGACGAGTATCAGGCGGAGCTGCGCACGCTGATCGAGGCCAAACTCGAGAAGGGCGAAGCGCTCGATACCTCCGAGACGTTCGGTGAGCAGGCCGATGAGGGTGGCGGGGAGGTCATCGATCTGATGGAGGCGCTGAGGGCGAGCGTGGAGCGCTCGCGCGCGGCGCGATCCGGCGCGAAGGACCCCGGTGAAGAGACGTCCGGAGCGAAGCCGAAGAAGAAGTCGGCCGAGAAGGCGTCTTAGCGCGCGGTCCCCGTGGTGCCCGCCGCGCCCGGCGTCTCGCCATCGGGTGTCTGGTCGAAGACCTCGGGATCGAGCACGAGCTCGCGCGCCTCGCCCGCGTCGGTCGTGACGTCCTCGCCGGCCGCTGCCGCGCTGCGCGCCTTGCTGCGCTCACGCAGGTAGTGCCACAGGGTGACCAGCGCGGTGCCGCCGACCGCGATGAGGAGGATCACGTCGATGTGCTCGGTGACGATGTCGCGCACCCACGGGATGAACCCGATCAGGTAGCCGAACATCGTCAGTCCGAAGCCCCAGAGCACGGCGCCGATCAGGTTGTACAGCGTGTACTTGCCCTTGTGCATGTGACCGACGCCGGCCGCGACAGGGGCGAAGGTGCGCACGATCGGGACGAATCGGGCGAGGATGATCGTCAGCCCGCCGAAGCGCTCGAAGAACGCATTGGTGCGTTCGACGTTCTTGACGCTGAACAGGCCCGACTCCTTGCGCTCGAATACGGCTGGCCCCGCTTTGTGGCCGATGAGGTATCCGACCTCACCGCCGACGAACGCGGAGAGCCCGATCAGGAGCGCGACCCACCACACGCTGATGCCGAAGACGCCGTTCGGCGCGATCTCCGTGGAGTGGGAGAGCAGGCCCGCGATGATCAGGAGCGTGTCGCCAGGCAACAGGAAGCCGACGAGCAGGCCGGTCTCCGCGAAGACGATGAAGCACACGACCACCAACGCCCATGGTCCCGCCCATTCGATGATCGCTGCGGGATCAAGCCAGGGGATGAGAGCTGCCGGCTGCACGTGGTGTTCCCGTCGTTCGTGGGCGGGGGAGGGATGCACGGAGTGCGCCGTCGGCGGACTCCGTGCGGAAGGTGGGACTTGAACCCACACGCCCGGAGGCACAGGAACCTAAATCCTGCGTGTCTGCCAATTCCACCACTCCCGCGAGTGCGCTCATTCTATCCGCAGGCCGCTCCGGCGAACCGGGTACCGACCTGTGGATAATTCCGCGGGCCGTCCGCTCCCGATTGGCAGGATGAGCCCGTGATCAGCGCCTCGCCCCCGCACACCGGTCCCGAGTCGTCCGTCGCGTCGCGCGTCCGCGACCGCCTGCGAAGGGAGGGGATCGATCCTTCGCACGATCCGCTCACCGCCGAGCTGCTCGCGCGCACCGAAGTGCGGCGCCACAACGACCTCGCCCCCGGCCGCGGCGTGCCGCTGATCGCGGATGAAGACGCCTGCGTCCGCGGCGTGATCGCACAGGTCGCGGGTCTCGGGCCCCTCCAGCACTATCTCGACGACCCCGGCATCGAGGAGATCTGGGTCAACGCTCCCGACCGCGTCTTCGTCGCCCGGCGCGGCGTGGCCGAGCGGGTGGCCGTGTCGCTCACCGACGCGCAGGTGCGCGACCTCGTCGAGCGGATGCTCCAGTCGACGGGGCGGCGGGTGGACCTGAGTCAGCCCTTCGTCGATGCCTCGCTGCCGGACGGCTCGCGCGTCCACGTCGCCATTCCTGACATCACCCGCCGCGACTGGGCCGTGAACATCCGCAAGTTCACGCCGGCCTATCGCGATCTGGCAGCCCTCGTCGAGCTCGGATCGCTGCGAGAGGCGGATGCCGCCCGCCTTCGCGCCGCCGTGGCGGCGGGTTCCAGCATCCTGGTCTCGGGTCCCACCCATGCGGGCAAGACCACGCTGCTCGCCGCGCTCGTCGCGGCCAGCCCGCCCCATCACCGCATCATCACGGTCGAGGAGACCTTCGAGCTGGGTGTCGAGGTTCCCGACATCGTCGCCCTCCAGGGCCGGCAGCCGAGCCTCGAGGGCACGGGAGAGGTGTCGCTGCGGCGGCTGATCAAGGAGGCGCTGCGCATGCGCCCCGATCGGCTGGTGGTGGGCGAGGTGAGGGATGCCGAGGCTTTGGATCTGGTCCTTGCGCTGAACACCGGGGTGCCGGGCACCGCGTCGATACACGCGAACTCAGCTGCGGACGCGCTGGCGAAGCTCGCGGCGCTGCCTCTGCTGGCGGGACGCAACATCGACGCAGGGTTCGTGCTTCCCGCGATCGCATCCTCGATCGACCTCGTCGTGCACTGTGCGAGAGACGATCGCGGGCGTCGCTTCGTCGCGGAGATCGCGCAACCAACCGGGCAGGTCTCCGACGGCGTCATCGAGGTGCGGATGGTCCACGCCGGAGCGGCGAGATGATCCTCCTACTCGGCGCGTGTCTGGCAGCGGGGATTCTGCTCGTGCTCTCGCCGTGGTGGTGGCCGAAGCGCGAGCGCACAGCCGAACGCCGGGCGCCGGCATCCCGCCGCAACGGCCTGGTGCGACTGCTCGAGGAGTCCGGGTTCTCCGGCGCGCGGCCACGGTCCGTCATCGCCGCGTCGTCGCTCGGCGCACTGTTTGCGGGCTCGATCGTGTGGATCATTTTCGGGGTGCCGGTCATCGCCCTCGCGGCGGCCATGACAGCAGCGTCGGCTCCGGTGCTGTGGCTGCGCGCGCGGCGTGGTCGATTGGCGCGTTCACGACGAGCCCTGTGGCCCGATGTCTGCGACCACCTGATCGCATCGGTGCGAGCGGGTGCGGGGCTTGCCGACGCCGTCGCGAGCCTGCGGACGAACGCACCCGAGCCGCTGCGGCCGGCCTTCGAGGGCTTCGCACGCGACATCCACGCCTCCGGTCACTTCGATTCCAGCGCGGAACGACTCAAGGTCGTCCTCGCCGACCCCGTCGCAGACCGCATCGTCGAGACGTTGCGGATGGCGCGTCAGGTGGGCGGCACCGAGTTGACGGCGGTGCTGCGTGCCCTCGGAGCGTCGGTTCGCGCGGAAGCCCACCTGCGTGCGGAGGTCGACGCACGCCAGTCCTGGATCCGCGGGGCCGCGGGCCTGGGGGTCATCGCACCGTGGGTGATCCTCGCGATGCTCTCCCTGCGTCCGGAGGGTGCGCAGGCGTACTCGAGTCCGGAAGGCATCGTCGTCGTCCTGACCGGCGGCGCGATCTCGGTGCTCGCCTATCGTCTGATGATCCGTGTCGGCCGCCTGCCCGAGCCTCGGCGGTGGTTCGCGTGAGCGGGCCGTTCACGGCAGCCGCGTTCGCGATCGTTCTCGGCGGCGGTCTCGGACTCGGGCTCTGGTGCCTGCTGTCGCTGTCGCCTCGATGGAGCGCGCCGGGCCTCGCCGACCGCGTCGCACCGTATGTGCGCGACGTGGCCGACCCGCGCGGGATCACACCGTTCGGGCGGCCTCCGGGCGGCGGGATGCTGTCGTGGCGCACCGCGGCCGAGGCGCTCGCCGCGAGGATGGGGCGGGCGGTCGGGGGGTCGGAGGTCATCGCGCGCCGCCTCGCGCAGGCCGGCGATGCGCGTGGCGTGGAGTCCTTCCGCGGCCGTCAGCTGTGGTGGACGGTGGCGGGGCTCGCTCTGGGTGCGATCGCGGTGATCGCGTTGGCGCTGGCGGGCAGGATGAGCCCCGCGCTCGTTGTCGTGCCCCCGGTCGCCGCGCTCGCGGGCGCGGCGCTGTGCGATCTGCGTCTGCAGGCTCGGGCGAGAGCGCGAGCATCGCGACTGCAGGATCAGCTTCCGGCGGTTCTGGAGTTCTTGAGTCTGTGCCTCGCCGCCGGCGAGGGCCTTCGCGATGCGCTGCGTCGTGTGGCGGGTGTGTCGTCGGGTGAGCTCACGGACGAACTGCGCACGGTCGTGCTGGATGTGGGCACGGGGTCCTCGCTCGCGGAGGCCCTGCGCGAGCTCGACGAGCGTGCGCAGCTTCCTGCGCTCTCGCGCGCCATAGATCAGCTCGTCGGTGCGATGGAGCGCGGCGCACCGCTGGCGCGCGTTCTGCAGTCCCAGGCGCACGACGCCCGCGAGGACAGCAGGCGCAGCCTCATCGAGCGCGCCGGTCGCGCCGAGATCGCGATGCTCGTCCCGCTGGTCTTCCTGATTCTTCCGCTGTCGGTGCTGTTCGCCGTCTACCCCGGTGTCGTCCTGTTGAGGCTGGGGCTCGGATGAGCGCACATGCGGTATCGCCGCCTTCGCAACCACACCAGATCGAAAGGACACCCTATGACCCTTCTGCTGACGAGGTCCGCGCGACTGCGCACCCGATTCGCCGAGCTGTCGGCCGACGATCGGGGGGATGTGCCGGGGTGGGTGTTGATCACGCTCATGACCGCCGGTCTCGTCGTCGTCATCTGGGCCCTGGCGGGTCCGGCGCTCGCGCAGCTGTTCGAGCAGGCGATCTCGAGCGTCGGCGCGATCTGACCGCGACCGATCCGGCCCGCGACCGGGGGTCGGGCACCGTGGAGTTCCTCTTCGTCGCGCTTGTGCTCACGGCGCTCACCCTCGGGGTGCTTCAGCTCGGCGTCGCCGTCTACGTGCGCAACGTCGTCCACGACGCCGCAGTCGAGGGGGCCTACGTGGCAGCCCTCGCCGATGCGGCACCCTCCGAGGGGATCGCACGCACGCGCCAGATCATCGAGCGCTCGGTCGGCGAGGCGTTCGCGGAGCACGTCTCGGTCGTCGAGAGCTCCGCACTCGGCCACCCGACGGTCGAGGTGAGGGTCGTGGGGGCGCTGCCGGTGCTCGGGATGCTGGGGGTCTCCGGCGCCCTGGAGGTGGTGGCGCATGCCCCGCGCGAATCGCTCGGCTGACGCCGGATCGGCCACGGACACGGGCTCCGCCGCCCTCGAGTTCGTGCTCGCGGGGGTGCTGCTGCTCGTGCCGCTGGTATATCTCGTGCTCGCGCTCGGTCAGATCCAGGCCCATGCGCTCGGCGCCGAATCCGGTGCTCGTCATATCGCCCGCGCCATCGCGTCGGCGAGCGGCCCGGCCGCGGCCGACGCACGCGCGCAGGCGGTTCTGGCCACGACCATCGCCGAGTACGACCTGGCGCCGGACAGCGTGCGCGTGACGCTCTCCTGCGTGCCCGCGACCGCGACCTGCCCGGAAGCCGGCGGCACAGTCGTCGTGACCGTCAGCGCCCGCGCGCGACTGCCGCTCGTCCCCGGTGTGCTGGGGCTCGACCGCGTCGCCAGCGTTCCCGTGGAGGCGAGCGCCGCGCAGCGGGTCTCACGATTCTGGGGTGCGGGATGATGCGGAACAGGCACGATGACAGCGGCAGCATCCTCATCCTCACCCTGGGGTACGCGCTGCTCACCCTGGCCCTCATCGTCGTCTGCGCCAACGCGACGAGTCTGCATCTCGCGCAGAAGCGGCTGGATGCGCTGGCGGATGCCGCTGCCCTCGCGGGCGCGAACGGATTCACGCTCACCCTGGAGGGAGAGGATCCTCGTGCCCGGCTGACCGACGAAGGCGTACGCGTTCAGGCGCAGGAGATCGTCCGCGTCGCGGGAGAGGGTGCGACCCTGGTCTCCGCCGTCACTCCGGATGGCCTCTCCGCGCGAGCCACGGTGGCGACGCGGTGGAAGCCCATCCTGGTCTCGGCCTTCGTTCCCGACGGCGTCGCGCTGTCGGCGACCGCGACGAGCCGCACGGCGCTGCGCTGACCCCGCGGGCGGACCTCAGCGCGCGCGGGGCACGAACCGCGGCACCCAGCGCACGAAGCCCGCCGCGCCGAGCAGGCCGATCGCCCCGACGATGCCCACGGCGCCCGGCAGCGACCAGGCAGCCGTCACCGCGGAGACGAGCAAGGGGGTGGTCGCGCCGCCGGCATCGGTGAGCGTGCGCCACGAGCCCAGGAACGGCGCCGGATCGGCGCGAGGTGCGAGGTCTGCGCCGAGAGTGAGCAGGATGCCGCTGGAGAGCCCGTTGCCGACGGCCAGCACCATCGCGAACGCGGCGAACCACACCGCGGCGCTCTCGCCGTCATGGGTGAATGCGAGCGCGAGGAACCCCGAGCCCATCAGCACCATGGCCGGGAGCGCTGCCCAGAGCCGGCCGAAGCGGTCCATGACCTGCCCGCTCGCGTAGAAGAGGGCAAAATCGATCGCGCCCGAGATGCCGATGATGAGGGCGAGCGTCTGCGCGTCGACTCCGATGGAGAGTCCCCAGAGCGGCAGCACGAGCTGCCGGGCGGACCGCACCGCCGACAGTGACGCCGCCGCCAGGCCCACGCGCGCCAGCACGCCGCGGAAGAGCCACATCGTGCGGAACACCCCGACGGGGGCCGCCGTGGGGATGCCCCCCGTGACGGGCTCGCCGGTGTCTTCGGCGATCTCGGCCGGATCGGCCGAGACGGTGTGTTCACGCGGCGCGACCGCCGTCTCGGGATCGGGGCCGAGCATCACGAGCAGGATGCAGGCGATCAGGCACGCCCCGAAGAACCACAGAGCGCTGTGCTCGTCGCCGAACAGCCAGAGCAGCAGAGCCGCCGCGAACGGGCCGATGAACATGCCGAGCCGGAACGTCCCGCCCAACAGCGACAGTGCCCGTGCGCGGTACGCGAGCGGGACACGGGTCGCCATGAACGAGTGACGCGCCAGGCCGAACGCCGCGGCGCAGACCCCGATGAGCAGGACGGATGCTGCCAGCACGCCGATGTGCGGAGCCCACAGCATCCCGGCGACCCCGACAAGCGCGATCATTCCCGCGATGCCCATCGTGAGCCGCTCGCCGATGCGGGAGACGGCCCAGCCGGCGGGGATGTTTCCCATCAACTGGCCGACGACGAGGGCGGACGCGACGAGCCCGGCGACGGCCAGGCTGGCACCGAGCTCGGCGGCCAGCAACGGCAGCAGCGGCAGCATCGCGCCCTCGCCGAGGGCGAACAGCACGGTCGGCCCATAGATCATCGGCGCGAGCCGGCCGATGATCGTGCCCACCCCCGGCCCGGAGTCGGGGGCGGGGGAGGAATGGGACACGAGTATCCACGTTAGTCTGGACTGTCATGCTCGACTTCGATCCTTCCGCCGAGATCCAGGCGCTGCGCGCCACCTTCGCCGACATCAAGGCGGTGGTCGACGTCGACGCGCTGCGCGCGGAGATCGCCCGCCTGAGTGAGGCCGCCGGCGCCCCCGACCTGTGGGACGACCCCGAGGCCGCGCAGAAGGTGACGAGCGCGCTGAGCCACCGTCAGTCCGAGCTTGCGCGTGTCGAAGCCGTCGAGCGTCGCCTGGACGACCTCGAAGTGCTCGTCGAGCTCGCGATCGAGATGGACGACGAGGAATCCGCCGAGGAAGCCCGCCGCGAGCTTGCGACGCTCGAGAAGACGGTCGGCGATCTCGAGGTCCAGACGCTGCTGGACGGGGAGTACGACGCCAGGTCGGCGGTCGTGACGATCCGCTCCGGCGCCGGCGGCGACGACGCCACCGACTTCGCCGAGATGCTCATGCGCATGTATCTGCGGTGGGCCGAGCGACACAAGTACCCCGTCAAGGTCATGGACACCTCTTTCGCCGAAGGTGCGGGCATCAAATCGGCGACCTTCGAGGTGGACGCCCCCTACGCGTACGGCACGCTCTCGGTCGAAGCCGGCACCCATCGCCTCGCGCGCATCAGCCCCTTCGGCTCGGCCGACAAGCGGCAGACGTCGTTCGCCGCGGTCGAGGTGATCCCCGTCATGGAGGAGGCCGTCGAGGTCGAGGTGCCCGAGGGCGACATCCGCGTCGACGTCTTCCGCTCGTCGGGCCCGGGCGGTCAGTCGGTCAACACGACCGACTCCGCCGTGCGCATCACGCACATCCCGACAGGCATCGTCGTGTCGATGCAGAACGAGAAGTCGCAGATTCAGAACCGCGCGGCGGCAATGCGCGTGCTGCAGACCCGCCTCATGCTGCTGCAGCGCGAAGAGGAGGCGGCGAAGAAGAAGGAGCTCGCCGGTGTGATCACCGCGAGCTGGGGCGACCAGATGCGGTCCTACTTCCTCTATGGGCAGCAGCTGGTGAAGGACCTGCGCACGGGCTACGAGGTCGGCAACCCCGCGGTCGTCTTCGACGGCGACCTCGACGGGTTCATCGCCGCGGGGATCCGCTGGCGCAAGCGTCCCGACGAGGACTGACGCGCAGCATCCGCCCGGGATGCTCCCTGCCGGGTGTCGCTCGGGGGAGTCGGCGCCCGCGCGCTTAGGCTTCAGAAGCCATGATCCGGTTCGACAGCGTCACGAAAACCTACCGGGGCTCCTCGAAGCCCGGGCTCAGCGGGGTCGACTTCGAGGTCAAGCGCGGCGAGTTCGTCTTCCTCGTCGGACCCTCGGGTTCGGGAAAATCGACGTGCCTGCGCCTGATCCTGCGCGAGGACGGCCCGACCACGGGTCGTGTCGTCGTGCTGGGTCGCGACCTCACGACCCTGTCCAACCGCAAGGTGCCGTACTTCCGGCGCCACGTGGGGGCGGTGTTCCAGGATTTTCGGCTGCTGCCCTCCAAGACCGTGTTCCAGAACGTCGCGTTCACGCTGCAGGTCACGGGGGCCTCGCGCGGCTTCATCCACCAGGCCGTCCCCGAGGCTCTCGAGCTCGTCGGGCTCGCCGGCAAGGAGAAGCGCCTGCCGCACGAGCTGTCGGGCGGTGAGCAGCAGCGTGTCGCGATCGCCCGCGCGATCGTCAACCGGCCCCAGGTCCTGCTCGCCGACGAGCCCACCGGAAACCTCGACCCCGCCACCTCGATCGGCATCATGCAGCTGCTCGCGCGCATCAACGCGGGCGGTACGACGGTGTTGATGGCCACACACGAGGCGGGATTCGTCGATCAGATGCAGCGTCGTGTGATCGAACTCGCGCACGGCGAGATCGTGCGCGACGAAGTGCACGGTGGGTACGGCGACACGTCGGGTCTGCCGAGCCTCGCCCCCGAGAAACCGCGCGGCGCCGAGGCGATCGCGGCTCTCACAGCCGTGCTCGAGCTGCAGCAGCGCGTCGCCGCGGGCGATGCGCCGCCGGCGACCGGCGAGGTGCCGCTGTTCACCCCGGATGTCGAGCCCGAGCCCCTCGCTCCGGCCGCCGCCGCGGAGGAGCGGATCATTGCCTCCTCGGTCATCCCGGACGCCGACGCTCTCGCCGTCGCGAACGCCGCCGTGTCGGCCGTCGCGGGGCAGGCCGCCGCCGCCGTCAGCCCGCCGCCCGTCGAGGTCGAGGGCGAGGGCGAGGGTGACGATGCACCGCGCGTGTCGCTGACCGGGCCGATCGAGATCGAACTGCCCGAGTTGCCCGAGGTCGGCGTCGCCGACCGTCTGGGGTTGGGCGAGAAGGACGAGGACGACACCGTGGGGCCGACCTCGTGAGGGCGCAGCTGATCCTGGCCGAGGCCCTCACGGGACTGCGGCGCAACGCGTCGATGGTGATCTCGGTGGTGCTCGTGACGTTCGTCTCGCTCACCTTCGTCGGCGCTGCGATGCTCATGCAGATGCAGATCGGCAAGATGCAGGACTTCTGGGTCGATCGCGCCCAGGTGGCCGTGTACATGTGCACCTCGATCTCGACGACGCCGACGTGTGTGGACGGCGTCGCCACACCCGAGCAGATCGACCAGGTGCGGGCCGCCCTCGAGTCCGATGCGCTGGCCCCGCTCGTGCAGCAGACGCGTTTCGAGACCCGCGACGAGGCCTACGCCAACCTCATCACGCAGATGGGTGAGGACTACGCGAGCGTCATCGCCCCCGAGCAGATGAACGAGACCTTCTGGATCAACCTGGTCGACCAGTCCCAGTCCGACGTGCTGATCGAGGCCTTCAGCGGCATGAACGGCGTCGAAGAGGTGGCAGACCAGCTGCAATACCTCGATCCGCTGTTCCAGGCGCTCACCGTCGCGACGTACATCGCGGTCGGGATCGCGGCGCTCATGCTGATCGCGGCGGTGCTGCTGATCGCGACGACGATCCGGCTCTCGGCCTACGCGCGCAGGCGTGAGCTCGGCATCATGCGCCTCGTGGGAGCATCCAACCGCTTCATCCAGACCCCGTTCATCCTCGAGGGTGTGCTGGCTGCGCTGCTCGGCTCAGGTCTTGCGAGCGTCGCCGTGTGGGCGGGACTCGAGTTCGGCGTCGACGGCTACCTGCGCGATCGCGTCGCATTCATCACGACGTGGGTCGGAGCGGGCGAGCTCGCGATCGTCATCCCGGTCATGATCGTGGTCGGGGTAGTGCTCGCGGCGCTCTCGGCGGGCTTCGCGATCCGGCGCTGGCTGCGCGCCTGACCCGGCGCGGCCCCTGCCCGTCGACCGCCTGGGAGTGCCTGTGCTGATAGGCTGAGCGGCTGTCGCGCGCCCGCGCGGCGAGAGATCGGGAGGTCATCGTGGTCAAGGAACGCGGGGAGAAGGTCATCGCGACCAACCGTCGCGCGCGCCATGAGTACACGATCGACAAGACCTACGAAGCGGGCATGGTGCTGACCGGCACCGAGGTCAAGTCGCTGCGTCAGGGGCGCGCCAACCTCTCCGACGGGTACGCGTACGTCGACGGCGGCGAGATCTTCCTCGACTCGGTGCACATCCCCGAGTACTCGCAGGGCCACTGGACCAATCACGCCACCAAGCGCGTACGCAAGCTTCTGCTGCACAAAGACGAGATCGTCAAGATCTCGCACGCCGTCTCGGCGGGCGGGTACACCCTGATCCCTCTCAAGCTGTACTTCTCGGACGGTCGCGCCAAGGTCGAGATCGCCGTCGCCAAGGGCAAGCACGAGTGGGACAAGCGACAGACCCTGCGCGAGCGTCAGGACAAGCGCGAGGCCGAGCGCGCCATGCGCAGCCGCAACCGTCTGGGCGACTAGTCCGACGCGGGCATGCTCTCGGTCGCCGGAGCGGTGACGGCCATGGCGCGGTCGGTGAAGGCCTGCCGGGGAACGAACGCGAGCGCCACCGCTGCCACGAGCGCCGTCGCCCCGCACACCACCCACACGGTCACGTATCCGGCGAACGAACCCGCCGTGCCCTCTGCTGCCGCGCCGGTCGCTCCCTGCAGTAGCGCGATGCCGAACACGCACGAGGCGATCGCGCCTCCGACCGTCTTGACGGAATTCGTCAGCCCCGTCGCGACGCCGGTCTGGGTCGCGGGTGCGGCGGAGGCCGCCGCCGCGGGCAGCGCCGCCACGAGTGCTCCTGAGCCGAGTCCCACGACGACCATGTTGGTGATCACCTGAGCATAGGTGTCGTGGAAGGGCAGGAACAGCAGAAAGCCGATCCCGACGAGCGTCGATGCGCCCATCAGCGTCCGGCGCGGCGTGGCGAGGCGCGCGACGAGGGGAAAGAGCAGGGCGCCGGCGATCATCGCAACCAGGTACACCCCGATGATGAGGGATGTCGCGAAGCCGGCCGTGCCGAGCCCGTACCCGTAGACGGCCGGGTCGGTGCGGGCGAACGTCGACAGGGGCGCCTGGGCGCCCAGCACGCTCACACCGAACAGACCGGCGGTGAGGAACACGGGGCCGAGGGCGGGGGAGCGGAACATGCGCACATCGATCAGCGGATCGCTCTGCCGCAGCTCCCACCGGGCGAACGGCACGACAAGCACCAGCCCCAGCGCCACCAGACCCCACGACAGCGGGTCGGCGACGCCGTTCAGGCGCAGAAAACTGAGGCCACCGGTGAATGCGATCAGGGCGAGGGAGATCAGCACGAGGCCGACGGTGTCGAAGTGTCCGCCCACCGGATCCGGCGACTCGTCGACGCCGAGCCAGATCACGAAGAAGCACGCGACGACCGCGAGGGCGGGAATGAGCAGCACGACCTGCAAGGGCAGGGCGTCGATGAGCGCGCCGCCCGCCAGCGCACCCGTGATCGCCCCGGCCTCGAGGGCGGCCACGAGCAGGCCCGCCGCCCTGGCGGTGATGACCGAACGTCCCGGCATGCCTCGCGAACGCGACCAGATCAGCGCGATCTCCAGCGGCAGCCACACGACATAGAACCCCTGCAGGGCCCACGCGATGAGGAAGACGGCGAAGGAGTCGGTGAAGGGCAGGACGAGGGATGCTGCCGCGGTCAGCGCCGTCGACACCAGCAGCATCCGCTTGTGCCCGACCATGTCGCCGAGTTTCGCGAAAGCGGGCACGACGAGCGCCGAGAGCATCAGCTGGGAGCCCTCGAGCCAGTTGACGTCCGCGTCGTGGATGCCGAGGTGCCGCGCGATGTCGGTGAGCATCGGCGTGTAGTAGCCCTGCAGGATGCCGCTGGTGAACTCCACGAAGGCGAGGAACCCGACGACGCCGGCGAGGGTGCCGAGGGTGACGCGGGTGCGGATCGAGTCGCTCACGCGGGCAGTCCTTTCAGCAGGGCGCGGTGGAAGAGCACGCCGCGCTCGAGTGAGGAGATCTCGACGCGCTCGTCGACGCCGTGGATCGCCGCGCGCTGTGCCTTGGACATGCGCAGTGGCGCGAAACGGTACACGGCGGGGCTGAAGCGGTGGAAGTACCGGGAGTCGGTCGCGGCCATCATGACGTACGGCACCGTGCGGGCTTCGGGATAGGAGGCCGCCACCGCGGCGGCGACGAGGGCGAAGGGGGCACCGTCGGTCGGCGACTCCGGCGAGGGCTCGCTCGCTTCGACCACCTCGACCGTGACCGCTCGATCCGCGATGCGTCGCCGGAGGCGGCGGACGGTTCCGGCGACGGTCTCGCCGAGGGCGATCCGCAGGTTGAGGGTCGCTGTCGCGGACGCGGGCAGCACGTTGTCGGCGGTGCCGCCGGCCTGCAGAGTGGCCGCGACCGTCGTGCGGACGAGCGCGGCCGGTTCGCCGCCCACCGCGGCGAATACGTGCGCCGTGAGGCGGGGCATCCGGGCGAGTGCGCGCAGAATGTGGCGCGCGATTCCGGTGCTCTGTTCGGCGAAGAGCGACAGCATCCGTGTGATGGCGTGCGGCGTGCGCGCGGGAAAGGTGCTCGGTGCCAGGCGGTCGACGGCGCGGGCGATGCGGCCGATCGCGGTGCGGCGCGGAGGCGCGGAGGCATGGCCGCCGTCGCCGCGCGCGGAGAGCCGGATCGTGGCGACGCCCTTCTCGCCGACACCGACCATCGCCGCTCGGCCTCCGACGAAGGGCAGGGGGGCGTCGACCACCGCGCCGCCCTCGTCGAGCACGATCCACGGCGTGATCCCCCGCTGCCGGAACGTATCGGCGATGGCGCGTGCGGCGGCGCCGTGGCTCTCTTCGTTGCCGCCGAAGCAGAGGTAGACGTCGCGGGCGGGGACAAAACCCTCGGCCAGGAG
Source organism: Microbacterium sp. (assembly GCF_003248605.1). Lineage (GTDB taxonomy): Bacteria > Actinomycetota > Actinomycetes > Actinomycetales > Microbacteriaceae > Microbacterium. The sequence continues at coordinate 8,307 of NZ_QFPF01000018.1, read as the reverse complement.
GGTCTCGACGGCGTCGAGAAGGACCACCATCGGCCCCTTGTCATCGAGCGCGCCCCGTCCGAACACCCAGCCGTCCTCGATCACGCCATCGAACGGGGCATGAGTCCAGCCCTCGGCGTGGGGGTCATCGCCCACCGGCACGACGTCGTAGTGGGCCATCAGCACCGCGGGATCCGTGTCCGGCCCGGTGCCGGGCAGACGGTAGAGCAGACCGAGATCGGTGATGCGCTCGCGTTCGCACCGCTCGTGCACGAGCGGGTACAGCTCGGCCACAAGTGCCTCGAACTCTCGGAACGGCTGCAGACCCCGCAGATCGATCTCGGCGCTGACGGTGGGCAGCCGGATCATGCGGGAGAGCCGCTGCGCCAGGGCGGGCGGGGCGGCGCGAGGAGCGTCTGACACGTCTCAGCGCGCCGCGAAGCGGCCCTCGACGCCCGCGGTGACGATGATGGGCTGCGGTTGCAGGTCGATGCCGGGACCTGTGCCCGCGGCATCCGAACTCATCATCGCGGCTCGCATCATGCGCGGTGCCGCCTGCGGAGGAGTCTCGGCGCGGGTGAGCAGGCCGGTGTCGGCGATCTCGAGGGGCGTCACACCCCCGCGGTCGATCGCCGTGGCGTACGCGGTCGCCCGAGACACGGCGATTCGCACGGCCTCGGCGGCGACCTCGGCCTCGACCGCGCGGCGCGTGGCGGGCGTGAGCTGCCACACCACGGTGTGCACCTGCACACCCTCGCGCTCGGAGACGGCGGTGAGCCACCACGAGAGCGCCGCGAAGTCGGAGAAGGAGGCGGAGAAGGAGACGGAGGCGTGGTGGACCGGAGCGAGCTGCTTGCCCTCGTTGTTCCACGGTCGCTCCGACCAGACCGCCGCGCGCTCGCTCGACCATTCGGCGACATCGCCGTCGGCCTGGCGTCGGGAGAGCTCGTCCCGTACCGGCGCGGCCAGAGCGGCGATGCGCTCGACGACGGGACCCCGCGAGGGGCCCTCGCAGCGCACGGAGATGTCGGCGATGCCGAGTTCGGGAGCCACCCGGGTCTCGTGCTCGCCGCGGACGGTGATGATGACCTCGCTCATGGCCGAGAGCCTACGCCCGTGCGGAGCGCAGAAATTCTCAACGCGGTGCATCCACGGGTGGGGCTGACACGGAACAACTCTTCAGCAGGCGCGAACGGTTCGCGCCGTCAAGGAGGAATCGTGCGTAAGACACTTGTGGCCGGCATGGTCGCCGGCCTCGTCGCGGCCGTAGGCTTTGCCGCTCCCGCTCAGGCGATCTCTGCCACCAGCGCCGACCTGTCGGTGCTGCACGGCATCCCCGACACCCCGGTCGATGTCTACGTCAACGGCGAGCTGACGCTCGACGATTTCGAGCCGGGTGACCTCGCGGGGCCGCTCGACCTGCCCGCGGGCGACTACGAGGTCGCGATCACAGCGCCGGATGCCGCCGATGCCAGTGCGCCCATCCTGGGCCCCGTCACCCTGAGCCTCGCGGCGAACAGCAGCTACACCGCCGTCGCCCACCTCGACGCGGCGGGTGAGCCCACGGCGACGCTGTTCACGAACGACATCGCCCAGACCGCGGCGGGCGAGGGACGTCTCACGGTGCGCCACGTCGCCGCAGCTCCCGCCGTGGACATCCTCGCGGGCGGCACGGCCGTCGTCAGCGGACTCGAGAACCCGGACGAGGCGTCTCTCGACCTGGCCGCGGGAACCGTCTCGGCCGCCGTCGCTCTCGCCGGAACGACCGACCCGGTGATCGGACCGGCGGATGTCACGGTCTCGGATGGCACCCTCACGATCGTCTACGCGTGGGGCAGCGCTGAGGAGGGCAACCTCGAGCTCGCGGTGCAGACCGTCTCCGGGCTGCACTCGAGCCCGGACGGCGTCAACTCCGGGTCCGCGGGTCTTGCCGCCGAGAACGGCGCGCCCACGGCGCTGTTCTGGGGACTCGGCTTCGCCGGGCTCCTTGTCGCCGCAGGTGCCGCGCTGTTCGTCGCCCGGTCGCGTCCGAGCGTCTGAGACGCGGGGCAGACGGATGACGAGGATCACGCGTGCCGCTGCTGCGGCGCTGCTGATGCTCGTGCTCACGGGCTGCTCGCTCCCCGCCCCGTCCGGGGGGAGCGGGCAGCCCGCACCGTCGCTGACGCCGATGTCACCGACGCCGGATCCCGCCCCCACCGCGGCCGTGGACGTCCCGATCGTCTCCAGCGCACCGACGACCGCGCCCGCCGCCCAGGTGCCGACACGGGTGCGGGTGGATGCTGCGGCCATCGACATGCCCGTCGTGCCGGTGGGGGTGCAGTCCGATGGGCAGATGGAGCTTCCCGTCGAGCCGAGCGTCGCGGGGTGGTACCGCTTCGGTCCCGACCCGGGGAGCACCGCGGGCCGGGTTGTGATGGCCGCGCACGTCGATTCCCGCGTCTACGGTCTCGGTCCGCTCGCCAGGCTGCGCGATGTGGCGCCGGGCACCGAGATCGTCGTCGACGTCTCCGGCGGCGAGCCCGTCCGGTATGCCGTGCAGAGCATCACCTACTACCCCCGCAGCGCACTGCCCACCGACATCCTGTTCGCCAGGACGGGCGAAGCGGCGCTCGTGCTCATCACGTGCGGGGGCAGTTTCGACCCCGTGAACAGGTCGTACAGCGATAACGTGGTCGCCGTGGCGACGAGGGTGTCATGACGAGCCCGCCGCGCCGACGAAGGCGCACCACCCGAGACCAGGGGCACACCGTGGATGTCGACGACGATGCGCGCGCGGATGCGAGCCTCATCGATCGTTTTCGAGCGGGCGATGAACGCGCGCTCGAAGAGGTGTACCGGCGCTGGGCGCCGGTCGTCTACACACTGGCGATGCGTTCGCTCGCCGATCCTGCGGATGCGGAGGATGCCACGCAGAAGACATTCGTGGCGGCCTGGACGGGACGTGCGACGTACGACTCGTCGAAGGCGGGGCTGGCCACCTGGATCGTGACGATCGCGAAGCGGCGGATCGCCGACACGCACGAGGCGCGCGCCCGGATGCGTCGTCTGCAGGAGCAGCTGCAGCGCGTCACGACGCCCGACGAACTCACCGTGGCACCGCCGATCGATCTCGGCGAGACCCTGCTCGTTGCTCAGGAGATCGACAGGCTGGAGCCCGATGCCCGCGCTGTCGTACGGCTGGCCTTCTTCGACGACCTGACCCATCATGAGATCTCGACCCGGCTCGACATGCCGCTCGGCACGGTCAAGAGTCATATTCGCCGGAGCCTGGCCCGGATGCGCACCCGTCTGGAGGTAGGCCATGTCGCACGTTGACCCCGAGCTGCTGGCGCTGATGGCGCTCGGCGAGCACGTCGCCACGCCGGACGACGACCGGCACATCGCCGCCTGCGCCGCCTGCGCCGAGGAGCTCACGGATCTGCGTCGTGCGGCGCGCGTGGGTCGCTCGACCCTCGCGGCCGGTCCGTTGCTCGCGCCGCCGGAGCGGGTGTGGACGGCGATCTCCGACGAGCTCGGGCTCGCGTCCGCCGACACGGCTCCTGCGCGCGCGCGTGCGCGACGTGAACCGACGGCGCGGCGCGGGGCACGGACGCTGTGGGCGCTGGCCGCCGGTGTCGCGCTCATCGCGGCGATCGGGGCCGGCGTGTGGACCGCGGTGCGCGTGGGTGCTCCGGTCCAGGTCGCCGAGGCGCTGCTCGAACCGTTCCCCGATCACCCCGAGGCCCGGGGCGCCGCCGTGCTCGAGGAGGCCGCCGACGGGGAGCGCACGGTGCGGGTGCGACTCGATGCGGCGACCGAATCGGATTCGTACCGGGAGGTCTGGCTCATCACGCGGGACGCGTCGTCCCTGATCAGCCTCGGTGTGCTGAGCGACGACGAGCAGAGCTTCGTCGTGCCGCGGGGTATCGACACGTCGAACTACGCGCTGGTCGATGTCTCCGTCGAGCCTCTCGACGGCGATCCGGCGCACTCGGGTGATTCGATCGTGCGCGGGGAGCTGCGCGCCGACTGACGCTGGTGCCGTCGATCAGGTCCAGCGAGGTGGGTCTGCACCCCACGTGTGCGTCGGGCGTAGGTAGGGCGTCGGCGCTGCGTCGAAGGCGAGCACCGGCGCCGCCGTCGTGACGCGGTGCGGGCCGTCGGGCGCGTGTACGGTCTGAGTCACGGTCGTCTCGGCGGGCTCCGGCCCGCCGTCGCCGGCGCCGCGTGGCGATTCGCCGTCGTGCGCGCTCGGCTCACCGCCGGCGAGGAGTTCCTGCGCGAGGCGGGCGAGGGCGATGCGGACGTGTGTCGAGCGTCCGGTGGCGCGCTGCCGTGCGAGCGCCGTCGCGACGCTCGCGGCGAGCAAGTGGCCGGCGGAGTGGTCCAGTGCCTGCACGGGCAATGCGCCGGGGGCGTCTCCCGTCGTGCTCTCGGCGAGCGCGATGCCGCTGGCCGCCTGCACGAGGCTGTCGAACCCGCGGCGGTCCTGCCAAGGGCCGGCGGTTCCCCACGCCGAGAGCTCGGCTGTGATGAGGGCGGGATATCGCGACGCGAGCGCTGCGGGCTCCAGCCCGAGCCGTGCGAGGGCGTCGGGTCGGTAGCCGAGCACGAGGACGTCGGCGCGCTCGAGCAGGTCATCGAAGCACCGCCGGTCGCGGGCCACGTCCAGATCCAAGAGGGTCGAGCGTTTGCCCTGCCCCGTGTCGAGATGCTGCCACGGGATCTCGGGAAGGCGGGGCGAATCCACGCGCAGCACGTCGGCGCCGGCGAGCGCCAGATCCCGCGTTCCGACGGGCCCCGCGATCACCCGCGTCAGATCGAGCACCCGGATCCCCGCGAGGGGAGCGCCGTCGATGGACGGCCACGGTCGTGGAGTGTGCGGATCGCCGAGCCACTGCGTGAGGAGCGGTTGCGCGGCGTGCTCCAGGGCGACGGGATGCTGTCGCCAGGCGTCGGCGGTGCGCACCGCGACCGCGAGGGCACCGCTCTCATATGCGGCGTGCTCGAGGTCGAGGTTGCGCCACGTCGCGATCCGCGCGGCGGCTCGCTCGGTGACGCGGGACGAGTCGATCGAGTCAGACAGTCCCAGGAGGCGGCGGAGGCGGGATTCGTGGTGCGGATAGTTGCCGTGTGTCCGCACCCACCCGTCGGCCGTGCGCCAGAATCCCGACAGCGGCGACCAGACGGTGGGGGTTGCCCCGTCGATCCGGAAGACCCTCTCGCTTCCGAACGACGCCGCCACGCGGGCCGCCGACACCCGAACGGGTGCCGGTGCCCGGTCACCCGACCGCGCGGCGCGCACGACGTTCATCGCGAGGGAGGCCAGGGCGACGCTGTTCATCGCCAGTTCCCCGACTCGCAGTCGTGAACGCCAGGCGGGCATGGAGAGCGGGACGTGGATAGCGGCGCTCTGCTCCGCGGTCAGGCCGATCGCGGCGGCCGCAGAGGAACCGACGCCCCGCAGGCCACGATCCTGCGCGCTTTCCGAGTGCGGGGCACCGGGTGGCTCTTCGTGCATGCTCTCTCCATCCGGTGTATGCTGAAGGGCTCGGTGCGAACCGAGCGAGACAACTCCACAGTGTGTGAACAGCGGCTCCTTCGACAAGAAGGCTCACGGGGATGATCGGTTTCGACATCGCCTGAGAATCTGTGAGAAGCGGGCCGAGGATGCAGGGTTATCTCGTAAACGATCTCTGCAAAACCATAAGTGCCGAATCCAAGCGCACTGACTTCGCCCTCGCTGCCTAAGCGAGCCCGATAGTCCGTCAGACCGTGGGTGTTCCCGCCACGGACCCTGGCGTCATTTAGGGGACTTGCTGCACGACGTCGCCTGAGCGTCGTGCGGGACTTTCTTCAGGCTGGGCCCGTCGACTTAGGTGTCTGTGACAAAGGTCGGGGCCGAGCAGAACGTCTGCACAGACTACGCCCGTAGAAGGCGCAGAAACACAGCGATGGACGGGGGTTCGATTCCCCCCATCTCCACGGCCGCGGTTCACACGCTGGAGAGCTCACCTGTCGGCGTGGGCCCCGTGGCGATGGGACGGCCCGGTGTGTTCGACCATTGGCTCCACGAGCCGGGGAACACCGCGACGTCGATGCCCGCCACCGCGCCCGCGAGGGCGAGGTGTGCCGCGGTCAGGCCCGACCCGCAGTAGGCGGCGACGGGAGAACGCTCTGTGACACCGGCGCCGGCCAGGGCGCGGTTGATCTCCTCCGGTTGTGCGAAGCTCGCACCCTCGAGATATGCGCTCGCGGGCAGGTTGATCGCGCCCGGGATGTGTCCCGCGACCGGGTCGTAGGGCTCGGTGTCGCCCCGGTAGCGTTCGGGCGCCCGCGCGTCGAGCAGAATGCCTCGGGCAGGCCAGGCTTCGGCCTCGGCGATCGTCACGATTCCTCTGCTCAGTTCGTCGCGTGCGATGGAACCGGGCTCGGGGACGACATCTCCCGTCTCGAGCGGAAATGCCGCCGCCGCCCATGCCGACAGGCCGCCGTCCAGTACGCGCACGCCATCGACTCCCGAATGGGTGAGCAGCCACCACGCGCGCGCGGCCGACACCGATCGGTAGTCGTCGTAGACGACGACGGTGTCGCCCGTGTGCAGCCCCCATCGCCGCGCAGCATCCTGGAGCGCTGCTCGCGAGGGGAGGGGGTGTCGTCCTTGTGAGGGATCGCCGTGTGTGGCGAGTTCCGTGTCCATGTCGACGTACACCGCGCCGGGAAGATGGCCGGCCCGATGGTCCGGTCGACCGTCGGGTTGCTCGAGTCGGTATCGCACATCGAGCAGACGAATCCGCTCACCGGCCTCGAGTCGTGCGTGAAGTTCGTCGGTCGAGATCAGGGGAGAGACCGGCGTGGATGCCACATCGCCATCTTCACACGCCCGAATCCGAGCGCGGGGAGAGCGCGTTCATGTCGCGGCCGCATCCGTACCGTGCATGGGCGGGGTGGGGGTCCAGCGCCAGTCGTTCCGAAGCCGGTACCACTGTTCTCGCGGCTGCCCGGATTCGCGTGCGACGTCGGTGAGCCAGATGGTGGCGTCGGGGCCCCACCCGCCGATCACCGAGCCATGATCGGCGTCCACGTCGATCAGCTGGTTCGCTGCGGAGAGGTATCCGAGCGTGGTGAGATGCACCGCGTCCCATTGCGCGGAGAGCCGCTCCCAGTTGAGAATCAGCCAGGGGCCCTCGCGACCGGTGACGCGGAACCAGTCGTGCCGACGGGATGCTGTCACTTCCATCGGATAGGCCCGACAGAGATCTGCCCAGTCAGCCGGCGATCGGACCTCGAGTATGCGACCCGCGCCGTGCACGGGAATGACCGTCGCGATTTCCCATCCCAGGGAGTCCTCGACCAGTTCGAGGGCATCCGGAATGCTTCCACGAGTGGTGAGCAGGCTCTGCGGCACCGACCACCATGTTCCCGAGAAGTTCGCACGCACATCAGCGGGCCTTTTCGCCGATCTCGACTCGTCCTCGTGTTGGGTGCGACAGCCGGACTCAGGTGGCGGGCGACGCGTCGGAGCGCGTCGTGCACATCGGGGAGGGCGGCGACGGCATCGGTTCCGTCAGGCTCCTGCCAGTAGCGCGCAAGGTCGACGGATGCCTGCAGTGCTTCGCGCAGGCTACCGTCGCGGACATTCGTCAGGACGACCTTGTTGATGAGCGAAGCCACGTCGGCGCCGGTGAACTCCGGATCGGGCTCGCACTCGGACGCTCCGTCGGTGAATCGGAGCAGAGTGCCTGGAGTCGGATCGAGGTCGCGGGCGAGCCAGAACACGGCTTCCTGCACTGTCGCGTCCATGCGCGCCGCGTATTCGAGGCACAGCCGACGTCCGCGGGTACCGCTCAGGAGGGCGTCGACGGGATCGGTCATCACTCCACACTGCCCGACTCGTGCACAGCAACTCCACCGCCGGTCACTCCCGACCGGGGTTCGTCGTTTCAGAAGGGTGGGTTGTCGGGGTCGGGGATGAATCCGATGGTGACGGGTGGTGGGGTGTCTGTGTAGTGGAGTCCGCCGGGGGATATCCATTCGATGACTCCGCCGGGGTGATGTTTCACCCGCCAGGGTGTTTCGCCCTTCAGAGTGTGATGTCGTCGACAGAGTGCGCAGAGGTTTCTGTGGTCGGTGGCTCCGCCGAGGGCGAAGTCTTGGCCGTGGTCGATGTCGCAGCGGTGGGTGGGCATGCGGCATCCGGGGAATCTGCAGTGCGGGTCTCTCACCCTGAGATGTCGGGTGAGGTCGGCGGATCGTGTGTACCTGTCGACGGCAAGGACCCCGCCGGTGATCGGATCGGCCAACACCCGTTCCCATCCCGGAACGGATTTCGCGAGGATCCTCGCG
>NZ_QFPF01000170.1 GCF_003248605.1 Microbacterium sp. | reverse complement strand
GTCGCGGGCCTGCAGCGCCGTCAGACGACCGGTGAGCTGCGCGCCGATCTCGGACGCGCGCTCGAGCAGACCGTCCGCCTCGTACGATTCGATCGCCGCGAGCGCCGCGACGCACGCGAGCGGATTGCCGCCGTAGGTGCCGCCGAGTCCGCCCGCGTGCGGGGAATCCATGATCTCGGCGCGCCCGGTCACCCCCGACAGGGGTAGTCCGTCGGCGATGCCCTTCGCCGTGACGACGAGGTCGGGCACGATGCCGAAGTGCTCGCTCGCGAACCAGCGTCCGGTGCGGGCGAAGCCCGTCTGCACTTCGTCGGCGATGAAGACGGCGCCGTTGTCGCGGCACCAGTCGACGAGGGTGTTCAGGAACCCGTCGGCGGGGACGATGAATCCGCCCTCGCCCTGGATCGGCTCGATGATGACCGCCGCGACGTTCTCGGCGCCGACTTGCTTCTCGATCAGCGTGATCGCGCGGGCGGCGGACTCGGGTCCGGTGAGGCCGTCGTGGAAGGGGTACGACATCGGCGCGCGGTAGACCTCGCCGGCGAAGGGGCCGAAACCGTGCTTGTAGGGCATGTTCTTGGCCGTGAGGGCCATCGTGAGGTTGGTGCGTCCGTGGTAGGCGTGATCGAACGCGATGACGGCCTGGCGTCCCGTGTGCTTGCGGGCGATCTTGACCGCGTTCTCGACGGCCTCGGCGCCCGAGTTGAACAGGGCCGTGCGCTTGTCGTGGTCGCCCGGAGTCAGGCGATTCAGCGCCTCGGCGACCGCGATGTACGACTCGTAGGGGGCGATCATGAAGCACGTGTGCGTGAAGCGCGCGACCTGCTCGGTCACCGCGGTCACGACGCGGGGATTGGCGTTGCCCGCCGTCGTGACCGCGATGCCCGACCCCAAGTCGATGAGCGAGTTGCCGTCGGCGTCGACGACGACGCCCCCGCCGGCCGCGACGGCGGCGATCGGCACCGTGTGGCCGACTCCCGCCGCGACGGCCCGCGCCTTCCGATCCAGCACCTCGCGCGAGCGGGGTCCCGGCAGTTCGGTGACCAGGCGCCGCTCCTGAGGCAGTGTCGGGCCGCCGACCGGACGCGGGGCAAGGGTTTCGGTGACGCTCATGAGCGCCGAGCGTAGGGGCGGATGCTGCGCGACAGCATCCGCCCCTGTGTACATTCTTTGCGAACGTGCTGTACGAGGTGTACACCGGAGACGTGAACGCGCACACCCCCGCCCCGACGTTGCGAGCACTGCTCGGCCGAACCGAGCTGCGACTCGCACTCGCCGTGCGCGATGAGGACCTGCCGACGGGCGCCCTCGACGCCCCCATCCGCTGGGTGCACAGCTCGGATCTCGCCGACCCGACTCCGTTCCTCTCGGAGGGGCTGGCGCTGCTGACCACCGGCACGCAGTTCACCACCGCGGGCGAGGACCCCGAGCCCTACGAGGCCTACGTGGCGCGCCTGGTCGTGCGCGGGGTGGTCGCCCTGGGCTTCGGCACCGAGGTCGTGCGCGCGGGGATTCCCGCGCCTCTCGCCCGCGCGTGCGCCGACGCTCGCCTCCCCCTGTTCGAGGTTCCCTACCGCACCCCGTTCATCGCGGTCGCGCGCGCCAACGCCGAGGCGATCGCCGCGCAGGACTACGCCCGACGCAGCTGGTCGCTCGCCGCCCAGCGCTCCATCGCTCTCGCCGCCCTGCGCCCGGACGGTCTCGACGAGAGCATCGCCGAACTGTCCCGCCAGCTGGGCGCGTGGGTGGGCCTCTTCGACGGTGGAGGCGGGCTGGCCGTCGAACACCCGCCCGGGTCGCTCGGCACCGGGGTGCCCGCGGCCGTCGCGGACGAGGCCCGCCGCGTGCTGCGCCGCGGGGCGCGGGCCGCGTCGACCCTGCGGGCGGACGAGGCGCCGTACACCCTGCAGACCCTCGGCCGCGGCGGTCATCTGCGCGGCGTGATCGCGGTGGCCGGCGACCTCGATGCGGAGGCGCGGGTGGTCGTGACCTCCGTCGTCGCGATGGTGGGTCTGGCTCTCGAGCAGGGGCGCGACCTCGCCCGGGCGCGTGTCCAGCTGCGGGGCGCGCTCGTGCAGCTGCTGCGCGCGGGGCGCGTGGGCGAGGCCCGCCGTGTGGCCCGCGAGCTCTGGGGCGGGCTACCCCCCGCCCCCGTGCACATCGCCTGGACGGATGCTGCCGCCTCTCGCCGCGAGAGCCTCGTCACGGGTCTCGACGCGATCGCCGAGCAGCATCGCGGCGCCGTGATCCACGGCCGCACCGAGGACGGCATCGTGCTGATCGTCGGTGCGGGTGCGGGCGCGGGTGCGGGTGCGGGCGCGGGCGCAGGTGCGGGTGCGGGCGCGGATGATCCGCTGCCGGCGGTGGCCGCGCTCGCCCGCGAGCACGATCTGCGGATCGGCGTGTCCGACGCCGTGGCCTACGAACAGCTCGCGGCCGGGCTCGAGCAGGCGCGGATCGCGCGGGAGCGCGGCGCGGGCACCGGACTCGCGCGGTTCGGCGACGCCGCGCGAGACGGGGTCCTCGCCCTCGTCGACGCCGAGGCCGCCCGCGCCATCGCACGGTCGCGGCTCGCTCCCCTGCTCGAGCGCGACGCGACCGCGGGATCGACCCTCATCGCGACCCTGCGCACGTGGCTCGAGCAGGACGGCTCGAACGAACGCACGGCACAGGAGCTCGGCATCCATCGTCATACGGTGCGGGCGCACGTGGCCCTCGCCGCCCGTCTGCTCGGCCGCGACCTGTCGGGCTTCGCCGCGCGCGCCGACCTCTGGACCGACCTGCGCGCGCTGCACTGACGCCCACCCCTGCCCCCGCGGGCCCCGCGTCGCGCCGAACCCACACATTTGCAGCGAAACCCCACCCGACGAATGGTGGCTCGCTGCAAAAATGTGGGTTCGGCGTAGCGGCGGGCGCGGCGCGGCGCGGCGGCGCGGCG